>NZ_JBWKPZ010000003.1:0-355767 GCF_059418505.1 Citrobacter sp. GW821-FHT07H02
TCATTGGTGCACCTGTGTTGTTCTGAGGTGAGCATATCACCTCTGTTCAGGTGGCCAAATTCAGTAAACCACTTCAAGGGCTGTGTCCACATTACGTGGGTAGGATCATACAGGCTCGGTGGTATCGAGGCACCCACATACTTCACTGAATATTTCATCCCATGGTTTGCCAATCTGTTTGATCAGAAAATAAAACAATGGTGTGTAATCTCGGCCCCGCTTCTGTCTGCCATGCATTGTCTCGCGCTTTGCCAGTAGCTCATCTCCGACTTTTTTACGATTGCGTTCCCAGCGATACTCAGCACCTGGATTATTAGAATGGTGTCGCGTAGTCGTGTTGACGCTGCGATACAGCTTACGGGATTTATTCAGTTGATGAGTACGCATAGCTCGATCTCGTGCATCCTTTCTTTTGTGGGTCAGTAGCCCTTTTCGGAGCTAGATTCAATAGTGATTGGCTGTATAAAAAATGGCCATGCTTGAAGGCAGTCTCATTCTGCTCAAATACCTTCCTACTGACAACTACCAAAAGTCCGCTCTTGGTTGTGAGTTCAACCGATGGATGCAACACACTTATTGAACCGCTCTGCGGGTAAGCAAATTGCACGTTATTCTGTGAGTTCCATTAATTCGATCTGGAACGTTGCCGTTCGTAGGCGAACATACGACGTCGCCGTCCGTATCAAACACGTCATACGTTTGCATGTTGGATGTTGTCAGCCGGTGCAAACCCTGCTTTTATAGCAACACAAATGGGACATGAAAACGCACAGCGGGTTTATACAGTGTACTCTGCCTGGATACATGCTCTGGACGGTGATCAGATTGCATTCCTCAACAAGCGCATCGATGAATACAACTCTGCCCCCATAGTGCCCCTGACGGTAAAACCAGTTTAGCTAACTCATTGTATTTATGGTGTGATGTCATGAAAAAGCTGTTTGTGCAGTTTTATCTGTTGCTGTTTGTCTGCTTTCTGGTCATGACCTTGCTGGTTGGTTTGGTTTATAAATTCACTGCCGAGCGCGCAGGTAAGCAATCGCTTGACGATTTGATGAAAAGTTCGCTGTACCTGATGCGCAGCGAACTGCGCGAGATCCCTCCCAGCGACTGGGGGAAAACCCTTAAAGAGATGGACCTCAATCTCTCATTCGATCTGCGTGTTGAACCGCTGAATAAATACAAACTGGATAGCATCACGACGCAGCGACTGCGGGAAGGCGATATCGTCGCGCTTGACGATCAATACACGTTTATTCAGCGTATTCCGCGCAGCCACTACGTGCTGGCCGTGGGGCCGGTGCCGTATCTCTATTTTCTGCATCAAATGCGTTTGCTGGATATGGCGTTGATGGCCTTTATCGCTATCTCCCTCGCCTTTCCAGTTTTTATCTGGATGCGGCCACACTGGCAGGAGATGTTAAGGCTGGAATCCGCAGCGCAACGCTTCGGCGAGGGACATCTCACCGAGCGGCTCCATTTTGACAATGGTTCCAGCTTCGAACGCCTCGGGATCGCCTTTAACCAAATGGCGGATAACATCAATGCCCTTATTGCCAGCAAAAAACAGCTTATTGATGGCATTGCCCACGAGCTCCGCACTCCGCTTGTACGTTTGCGCTATCGCCTGGAGATGAGCGACAATCTGAGCGAGCAAGAGTCGCTGGCGCTTAATCGCGATATTGGTCAACTGGAAGCGTTAATTGAGGAATTACTGACCTACGCTCGCCTCGATCGGCCGCAAAATGAATTAAAGCTTACGGTCCCCAACCTCCCCGCCTGGCTGATTGCCCATCTTGACGATGTGCAAAGCGTCAATCCTGAACGTGAAGTCCATCTGAGCAACCTGGTGTCTGGCGATTACGGCGCGCTGGATATGCGACTGATGGAGCGCGTACTGGATAACCTGCTTAACAATGCTTTGCGCTACTGTCATTCCACCGTGCATGTCAGTCTGCTGTTAGCGGGCAACCAGGCCACCCTGCTTGTTGAGGATGATGGCCCGGGTATCGCACCCGATGCGCGTGAACGCATCTTTGAGCCGTTTGTACGCCTCGATCCCAGCCGGGATCGCGCCACGGGCGGTTGCGGACTCGGATTAGCGATTGTTCGCTCAATCGCGCTGGCAATGGGGGGAACGGTAAGCTGTAGCGAAAGCACGTTGGGCGGCGCACAGTTCAGTTTCAACTGGCCAGTCTGGCACGACATCGCCGATTTCCCCCCTGTAAGACCTTAACCGCACGGTGGTCAGGCGTGGAATGTTGTGGTATACAATAAGTATGTTGTAACTAAAATGGTGAACATATGGCCCGTTACGATCTTGTTGAACGCCTGAATGGTACCTTTCGCCAGATAGAGCAAGAACTGGCAGACCTGACGGAAAAGCTTGAGCAGCATACCTTGCTGATGGCGCGTGTCTTTTCTCTGCCAGAAGTGACAAAAGAGGCCGAACATTCGCCGCTGGAAACCATCGACGTTAAACAGCATCTGGGGAAGGAAGCCGAAGCGCTGGCTTTGCGCCATTACCGTCACCTGTTTATCCAGCAGCAGTCTGAACATCGCAGCAGCAAAGCCGCAGTACGTCTGCCGGGGGTGCTCTGCTATCAGGTTGATCATGCCACGCAGGCGATGTTCGAAAATCGGATTCAACGCATCAACCAGTTAAAAACCACGTTTGAGCATCTTGTGACGGTCGAATCCGCCCTTGCGCCCAATGCGCGTTTCGAGTGGGTACACCGGCATTTACCCGGGCTTATTACGCTGAATGCTTACCGCACACTGACGGTTATTCGCGATCCGGCCACCTTGCGATTTGGCTGGGCAAACAAACATATCATCAAGAATTTGCGCCGCGATGATGTTCTGGCGCAGCTGGAGAAGAGTCTCAGTTCGCCGCGTAGCGTTTACCCGTGGACCCGCGAAGAGTGGCAGACCAAACTGGAACGCGAATATCAGGATATCGCTGCCCTGGGGCAACACGCCAGACTGAAGATTAAGCGGCCGGTGAAAGTGCAACCTATCGCCAGAGTCTGGTACAAAGGGCAACAGAAACAGGTTCAGCATGCCTGTCCGACACCGCTTATCGCGTTGATTAATACGGACAACGGCGCTGGCGTACCGGATATTGGTGAATTGTTAAACTACGATGCTGAAAATATTCAGCACCGTTTTAAACCACAGGCACAGCCGTTACGATTGATCATCCCACGGCTGCACCTGTATGTGGCGGATTAATGGCCCGGTTTCATACTGCCGACCATCAATTCCGGGCGAACCCAGCTGTCGAACTCCGCTTCCGTCAGGTAGCCTAACGCCAGGGCTGACGCTTTCAGGGTCAGCCCTTCTTTATGCGCTTTTTTGGCGATTTCTGCTGCTTTGTCATACCCGATATGCGTATTGAGCGCCGTCACCAGCATCAGCGATTCGTTGAGCAACTGGTTGATGCGCTCACGATTCGGCTCAATTCCCACGGCACAATGCGCGTTAAAACTCTCCATACCGTCTGCCAGCAAACGAACAGATTGCAGGAAGTTATGAATCACCATCGGACGATAGACGTTAAGCTCAAAATTGCCTGATGCCCCGCCCATATTCACTGCTACATCATTGCCCATCACCTGGCAACACAGCATAGTCAGCGCTTCACACTGGGTCGGGTTCACTTTACCCGGCATTATCGAACTTCCCGGTTCATTTTCTGGAATTTCAATCTCGCCAATTCCACAGCGTGGGCCTGACGCCAGCCAGCGCACATCGTTGGCAATTTTCATCAACGACGCTGCCAGCCCCTTTAACGCACCGTGCGCATGGACCAGCGCATCACAGGTTGCCAGCGCTTCAAATTTGTTCGGCGCAGTAACAAACGGCGCGCCGCTACTTACCGCCAGTTCATCCGCCACCCGGCCGGCATACTCCGGATGGGTATTCAACCCGGTTCCGACGGCCGTTCCGCCCAGCGCCAGTTCCGCGACGTGCGGCAAACTATGCTCAATATGGTTGAGATTGTGTTCCAGCATCGCCACCCAGCCCGAAATCTCCTGGCCAAGCGTCAGGGGGGTCGCATCCTGCAGGTGTGTACGGCCAATTTTGACAATATCCGCAAAGGCGTGGGATTTTTCGGTGAGCGTTTTGGTCAATACCTTCAACTGTGGGATCAGCTGATTGCGCAACGCCAGCAGCGCAGCGACATGCATCGCCGTCGGGAAAACGTCGTTCGAACTCTGACTTTTATTGACGTCATCATTCGGATGCACTTTGCGTTCCATGCCGCGAACGCCGCCCATCAGTTCGCTGGCACGGTTTGCCAGCACCTCGTTCATGTTCATATTGCTCTGGGTTCCCGACCCGGTCTGCCAGATAGCCAGCGGGAACTCATCAGTATGTTTGTCAGCCAGCACTTCATCTGCCGCCTGCCTGATAGCAGAGGCTTTCTCCGCCGACAGTAATCCTAAATCTTCGTTGACCTTTGCCGCTGCGCGCTTGGTCAGCGCCAGCGCGTGGATCAGTGAGACGGGCATTTTCTCCGTAGAAATACGAAAATGCTCCAGCGAACGCTGGGTTTGCGCGCCCCATAGCTTATCTGCCGGGACATCAATCGCGCCCATCGAATCTTTCTCGCGGCGTACCGTTACCATGACCTGCTCCTTATACAATCATTTGATTAGGTTATGTTTCGACATGGCCCACTTGCTTGCGGTCTTAATAAGTATCAACGAAATCAGTACCGCCATTTGGTAGTTTGTGCGGTAAAAAAAACCGCCCCGAAGGGCGGCTGACGTTACTTAACGCAGCGTGCGCACTGCGACGTCTGAATCTGTTGGAAGAAATCGTT
This sequence comes from Citrobacter sp. GW821-FHT07H02, assembly GCF_059418505.1. Lineage (NCBI taxonomy): Bacteria > Pseudomonadati > Pseudomonadota > Gammaproteobacteria > Enterobacterales > Enterobacteriaceae > Citrobacter > Citrobacter sp. GW821-FHT07H02. Next base: position 4,832 of record NZ_JBWKPZ010000003.1, read on the forward strand.
GCCCTTATCATCGACAAGAATAAAGGCCGGGAAATCTTCGACTTCAATTTTCCAGATAGCTTCCATCCCCAGTTCAGGATATTCCACACACTCCAGACTCTTGATACTGCCCTGAGCCAGTACCGCCGCCGGACCGCCAATGCTGCCAAGATAGAAGCCACCGTGCTTATGACACGCATCGGTAACCTGTTGGCTGCGGTTGCCTTTCGCCAGCATGATCATACTGCCGCCTGCCGACTGGAGCTGATCCACATAGGAATCCATACGTCCTGCGGTGGTTGGGCCAAGCGAACCAGAGGCATACCCTTCTGGCGTTTTCGCCGGGCCGGCGTAGTAGATAGGATGATCTTTCACGTACTGCGGCAAACCTTCACCGTTATCCAGACGCTCTTTCAACTTTGCGTGAGCAATATCGCGCCCCACAATAATGGTGCCGTTCAACGACAAACGCGTCGATACCGGATACTGCGACAGTTGCTCAAGGATCGCTTTCATCGGGCGATTAAGGTCGATCCGAACCGCCTCACCTTCACCGGCCTGACGTAACGCTTCCGGGATGTATTTCCCCGGGTTGTGCTCAAGTTTCTCTACCCAGATACCTTTACGGTTGATCTTCGCCTTGATGTTGCGGTCCGCAGAACAGGAGACGCCCATTCCCACCGGACATGACGCGCCGTGACGCGGCAGACGAATCACCCGGATGTCGTGTGCGAAATATTTCCCGCCAAACTGCGCGCCCAGCCCAAGATTTTGCGCTTCAATCAGCAGCTCTTTTTCCAGTTCGACATCACGAAACGCCTGGCCGTGCTCGTTACCTTCGGTTGGCAGTTCGTCATAGTATTTTGCCGAAGCCAGTTTGACGGTCTTCAGCGTTGCTTCCGCCGAGGTACCGCCAATCACAAAGGCGATGTGGTACGGTGGGCAAGCCGCCGTCCCCAGCGTGCGCATCTTATCGACCAGATAATTTTTCAATTTTCCGGGTGATAACAGGGCTTTGGTTTCCTGATACAGATAGGTTTTGTTCGCCGACCCGCCGCCTTTGGCGATACACAGGAATTTATATTCGTCGCCATCGACGCTGTAGAGATCAATCTGCGCAGGCAAGTTGGTGCCGGTATTGACCTCTTTGTACATATCCAGCGCGGCGTTTTGCGAATAGCGCAGGTTGTCTTCGATGTAGGTGTTATAGACACCGCGGGCAAGCGCGGCTTCATCGCCGCCGCCTGTCCAGACACGTTGACCTTTTTTACCGACGATAATCGCCGTGCCGGTATCCTGGCAGGTTGGCAAAATACCTTTAGCAGCGATGTCGGAGTTACGCAAAAATTGCAGTGCGACATACTTATCGTTTTCGCTGGCATCCGGGTCATGCAGAATATCGGCCACCTGTTGCTGGTGCGCAGGACGCAGCATAAAAGAGGCATCATGGAATGCCTGTCGGGCAACGAGGGTTAAGGCTTCCGGGGCAACCTTGAGCACTTCCTGCCCGGCAAACTCGGCAACGGAAACATGCTCACTGGTCAGTAGATAATATTCGGTGTCATCCTTTTGGAGGGGAAAAGGATCCTGATAATGGAAGGGTTTGTTTGACATTGTACTCTCACTTACAGCTCGGTCTGTTTATACTCTGGGCAGATTTTCCAAAGCCCTGCTAAAAAGCAATTCACCTATCCTACACATTTTTTTAACAAAAACTGAGACAAGGACGACTTTTTACGTGCAGAGGTTACTTCCACTGGGTTTCTTGCTTTAATACACGCATTAATTTCCACATTGAAACAAGGCTTGATAATGCAAAAACTCATCAACTCAGTGCAAAACTATGCCTGGGGAAGTAAAACTGCGTTAACAGAACTCTATGGGATCGCCAATCCGTCTCAGCAGCCGATGGCTGAACTCTGGATGGGGGCGCACCCGAAAAGCAGCTCAAAAGTTCAGGATGCTCACGGTCAAACCGTCTCATTGCGCGACGTGATCGACAGTAACAAATCTGCGCTGCTTGGCGATGCGGTCGCTAACCGTTTTGGTGAGTTGCCGTTCCTGTTTAAAGTGCTGTGCGCCGCGCAACCGCTCTCCATTCAGGTACACCCGAACAAACACAATTCTGAAGTCGGATTTGCGAAAGAGAATGCCGCGGGTATCCCGATGGATGCCGCAGAGCGCAACTATAAAGATCCGAACCACAAACCCGAGCTGGTTTTTGCCCTGACGCCATTTTTGGCGATGAATGCGTTTCGTGAGTTTTCCGAGATTGTTTCTTTGCTACAGCCAGTTTCCGGCGCACACCCAGCCATTGCGCACTTCCTGCAAGCCCCTAACGCGGAAAGTCTGAGTCAGCTCTTTGCCAGCCTGCTCAATATGAAGGGTGAGGAGAAATCCCGCGCGCTGGCGGTGTTAAAAGCCGCACTGAACAGCCAACAAGGCGAACCGTGGCAGACTATCCGTGTTATTTCTGAGTTCTACCCGGATGACAGCGGCCTCTTTTCACCGCTGCTGCTGAATGTGGTCAAACTGAACCCTGGCGAGGCCATGTTCCTGTTTGCCGAAACGCCGCATGCGTACCTGCAGGGCGTGGCTTTAGAAGTCATGGCGAACTCCGACAACGTGCTGCGTGCCGGATTAACGCCAAAATACATTGATATCCCGGAACTTGTCGCCAACGTTCAGTTTGTGGCAAAACCCGCGTCTCAATTGCTGACCACCCCGGTCAAAAACGGTGCGGAGCTGGACTTCCCTATCCCGGTGGATGATTTTGCGTTTTCCCTGCATGACCTGTCTGCGCAGGAAACGGCTATCGCCCAGCAAAGCGCGGCCATTCTGTTCTGCGTTGAAGGTGAAGCGGTACTGAGCAAAGGCGAAGAGCGGCTGGTCCTTAAGCCGGGAGAATCGGCATTTATTGGCGCACAAGAGTCTCCGGTTTCTGCCAGCGGCGTGGGCCGTTTAGCCAGGGTTTATAACAAGCTTTAGCAACATACTGAATTTTTTAACAACTCTTGCTAAGCTAGTAAGTGGCTTATAACTTATCCAGGCGGATTCTCCCGCCTGGTTTCATTTTATGGATAATCGATATGAAAAAATCGCTGGTAGCTGCGGGAGTCATCGTTGCACTTGGCATCGTCTGGACGGGTGGCGCCTGGTACACAGGGAAGAAACTGGAAACGCATCTTTCCGAGATGATTTCTGAGGCTAATACCCAACTTAAACTGAATTCACCGGAAGCGAACATAGAACTCAGTTATCAGAACTACCAGCGTGGCGTATTTAGCAGCCAGTTGCAGTTGGTGGTAAAACCCATCGCAGGTAAAGAAAGTCCATGGATGAAACCAGACCAAAGTCTGGTGGTGAATGAAGCGGTAGATCACGGTCCCTTCCCGTTCGCCCAGTTGAAGACGCTGAATCTTGTCCCTTCAATGGCCTCAGTCAAGACCACCCTGGTGAACAATGCGTTTAGTAAGCCGTTGTTTGATTTCGCCAAAGGTGAGTCACCGTTCGAAATTAACTCCCGTATCGCCTACAGTGGCGACACGCGCTCCAGTATCGCCATCAAGCCGTTAAGCTACGAAAATGAAGGCGAAAAAGTGGCATTCAGCGGGGGTGAATTCCAGTTCGATGCAGACAAAGACGGGAGCATCCTTTCTCTGACGGGTGAAGCGCAAAGCGGACTGGTTGATGCCGTCAATGAATATAACCAGAAAGTACAAATCACCTTTAATAACCTGAAAACCGACGGTGCCAGTAGCGTCGCCAGTTTTGGCGGGCGCATAGGTAACCAACAGCTGTCGGTAGAAAAACTGGCAATCTCAGTCGAAGGCAAAGAGATGTCGGTACTGGAAGGGATGAACATCAGCGGGAAATCCGAACTGACGCCTGATGGTAAAACCATCAACAGCCAACTGGACTACGCGCTTAAGAGTCTTAAAGTTCAGGGGCAGGATTTGGGTAGCGGTCAACTAACCTTGAAAGCGGGCCAGATTAATGCTGAAGCCTGGCATCAGTTTAGTAAGCAGTATAACGCGCAAACACAAGCGCTGATGGCACAACCGGACGTGGTGCAAGATCCTGACCTTTATCAGGAAAAAGTGACTGAAGCGTTTTTCACCGCCCTGCCGCTGCTGTTGAAAGGCGAACCGGTGATCACTGTTGCGCCATTGAGCTGGAAAAACGCCAAAGGTGAAACAGCACTTAATTTATCTCTTTTCCTGAAAGATCCGACAACCTCAACCGTTGAGCCGCAAAGCCTGGCGCAGGAGCTGGACCGCTCTGTTAAATCCCTCGAGGGTAAGCTGACGATCCCGGTGGATATGGCCGTTGAGTTCATGACGCAGGTCGCAAAGCTTGAAGGCTATCAGCCGGAAGAAGCGGCCAGTATGGCGAATCAACAGGTAAAAGGTCTCGCTGCGATGGGACAAATGTTCCGTATCACGACGATGCAGGATAATGCCATTGCCACCAGCCTGCAGTACGCGAACGGTCAGGTAACACTTAACGGGCAAAAAATGCCGTTAGATGAGTTCGTGGGGATGTTTGGCATGCCGACGCTCCCTGTTCCACAAGCGCCTGCCGTACCTCAGCCGTAATTTTTCAACACGCAGTCTGCCCGATGACATTACGCTCATCGGGCAATTCGCTTCGCGATGGGTTCAGCCGTTGCGCCAGAACGTTACTTCTGGGTGATAAGTCGGGCCGAAATGGTCTGGCTACGCGACACGCTCTCTTCGTGACCAATCTTCTGCAGGATGCGTTCCGCCAGGGTATACCCTATCTCGCGGGCGGGGGTACAGGCCCAGACAATGGGCAAATCATCCAGTGCATGTTCCGCAACATCGGCAAACGCCGCCAACGAAATTTGCTGATCAAAATAGCGATCCACGCCGCTTTCGCCACTTTGACGCCCTGCCCGCATCAACCCAAACCACGCACCCATCGCGATAGTTTCGTTGTAGCAGACCACCGCGCTAATGGTCGGGTTGTGTCGCAGCAAGGCGGTAATCGCTTCGGCTGCCTGCTTCTGGCTGGAAACACATTCCAGTACCCAGTCGCTGTGAAACGGCAAACCGAATTTCAGGAGGGTTGCGCAATAGCCGCCGACGCGCTCAGCCCGGGTCAGCGATGAACTTTGCCCCCCGAGCCATGCAATGCGTTGATGCCCGTGGCGAATGAGATGCTCGGTCAGCAACTGCGCCGCCTGCATGTTATCCGGGCGGACCGTATCCACTTCATCAAGGTAACTGGCGCGTGAAGCAAACACCACCGGGATCCCTTTTTCCTCTGCCAGTTGTCGCAAGGTATCGCTGCTGCCTGCCGCACCGGCAATCACCACACCATCGACGCCCTGATTGAGCAACATAGAAAAGCGTTGCGTTAGCTGTTCGCCGTCCTGACCGCCGTGAAGGAGAAAAACCATCCGCCCCTGCGACTCCAGCGCTTCCGTCAGCCCGGCGGTCAGTTCTGCATAAAAAGAGGCCGACAGGTCACGCACAATCAATCCAATGACGCCACTCTGCCCGCCGCGCAGCGCCGAAGCCTGACGATTGCGAACAAACCCGAGCTGTTCAATCGCCGCATTCACCCGTTCGCCGGTGGCCGACGAAATGCGGCCTTTACCGCTAAGTACTAATGAAACGGTACTGACAGAGACACCCGCAGCCAACGCAACATCATGGATAGTAATTTTTTTGGCTATGGCCATGAAAACTGAAAACTCCCCCGAAAACGTGACCTACCCGTGCCTTGACCGGATAGAGATAAAACGTTTTATCAATTACTTATATTTATACGCTTTATTATCCTTCTGTAATGTGATTTATGCCGCACTAAAATTAGGTAAAACGTTTTATCTTTTCGTCCCACAAACCTAAAACAGAGCCTTCTTTTCACAAGGAATCGTTAGATGACGACGAGAACAACGCCAAAAATAACCTTATGGGAGTTTTTTCAGCAGCTGGGGAAAACGTTTATGTTGCCCGTGGCCCTGCTCTCTTTCTGCGGGATCATGCTGGGCATCGGTAGCTCTCTGAGCAGCCATGACGTTATCACGCTGATCCCGGCGTTGGGGAATCCTGTGCTACAGGCCCTGTTTACCTGGATGAGTAAAGTCGGCTCCTTTGCGTTCAGTTTCCTGCCGGTGATGTTCTGTATCGCCATCCCGCTCGGGCTGGCGCGTGAAAACAAAGGCGTTGCCGCCTTTGCGGGATTCGTCGGCTATGCCGTGATGAACCTTGCGGTGAACTTCTGGTTAACCGCGAAAGGGATCCTTCCGACCACCGATGCCGCGATTCTGAAAGCCAACAACGTACAGAATATTCTGGGGATCCAGTCGATCGACACCGGGATCCTCGGCGCGGTTATCGCCGGGATTATCGTCTGGATGCTGCATGAGCGTTTTCATAACATCCGTCTGCCGGACGCGCTGGCCTTCTTTGGCGGCACCCGTTTTGTTCCGATCATCTCTTCCGTAGTGATGGGACTTGTCGGTCTGGTTATCCCGCTGGTGTGGCCGGTTTTCGCGATGGGTATCAGCGGACTGGGACACATCATTAACAGCGCCGGTGATTTCGGTCCAATGATTTTTGGTACCGGTGAACGCCTGTTGCTGCCGTTTGGTCTGCACCATATTCTGGTGGCCTTGATTCGCTTCACCGAAGCGGGCGGCACGCAGGAGGTTTGCGGCCATAGCGTCAGTGGCGCATTGACCATTTTCCAGGCACAGCTGAGCTGCCCTACCACCCACGGTTTCTCTGAAAGCGCGACCCGCTTCCTGTCTCAGGGGAAAATGCCGGCTTTCCTCGGCGGTCTGCCAGGTGCGGCATTGGCTATGTATCACTGCGCCCGCCCGGAAAACCGTCACAAAATTAAAGGGCTGCTGATTTCAGGTCTGATCGCCTGCGTCGTCGGCGGAACGACAGAACCGCTGGAGTTCCTGTTCCTGTTTGTCGCTCCCGTGTTGTATGTGATTCATGCCCTGCTGACTGGCCTTGGCTTCACCGTTATGGCGATTCTGGGCGTCACTATCGGTAACACCGACGGCAACATCATCGACTTTGTGGTATTCGGTATTCTGCACGGCCTCTCCACGAAGTGGTATCTGGTGCCGGTGGTGGCCGCCGTCTGGTTTGCGGTCTACTACGTGATTTTCCGCTTCGCCATTACCCGCTTTAATCTGAAGACGCCGGGTCGCGATACGGAAATTGCCAACAATATTGAGAAAGTCGTGGCCGGTGCGCCTGGAAAATCCGGCTATAACGTTCCGGCCATCCTCGCTGCGCTGGGTGGCAGTGACAATATCGTCAACCTGGATAACTGCATTACACGCTTACGTTTGTCGGTTAAGGACATGTCGCTGGTGAATGTGCAGGCGCTAAAAGACAATCGTGCCATCGGCGTGGTACAGCTGAACCAGCACAATTTACAGGTGGTCATTGGCCCGCAGGTACAGTCTGTGAAAGACGAAATGGCCAGTCTGATGAACACCGTTCAGGCATAAGGATAGCGATATGTTCGATTTTTCGAAGGTTGTCGACAGGCACGGAACCTGGTGTACGCAGTGGGATTATGTCGCCGACCGTTTTGGTTGCGCCGATCTGCTGCCATTTACCATCTCTGATATGGATTTCACCACTGCCCCCTGCATTCTTGAGGCGCTGAATCAGCGCCTGACGCACGGTGTTCTGGGGTACAGTCGTTGGAAAAACGAGGAATTTTTAGGCGCCATCAGCCACTGGTTTTTGACGCGCCACCACACCCCGATTGACCCTCAATCGGTGGTGTATGGTCCCTCCGTTATCTATATGGTGTCTGAGCTGATCCGCCAGTGGTCCAATGTGGGCGAAGGCGTGGTCATCCATACCCCGGCTTATGATGCTTTTTATAAAGCCATTGAGGGGAACCAACGCACCGTTCTTCCTGTTGCGCTGGAAAAACGTGATAACGACTGGCTCTGCGACATGACAAAGCTCGAGGCCGTACTCGCTCGCCCTGAGAGCAAGATCCTGCTGTTATGCAGTCCTCAGAATCCCACGGGCAAAGTCTGGACTCGTGATGAACTGGAGACCATGGCGGAACTTTGTCATCGTCACGGCGTCCGGGTTATTTCTGATGAGATTCATATGGATATGGTTTGGGGAGAGCAACCTCACATCCCCTGGAGCAACGTGGCGCGCGGTCACTGGGCCCTGCTGACCTCCGGGTCCAAGAGTTTCAATATCCCGGCATTAACCGGGGCATACGGGCTTATCGAAGATGAAAGCAGTCGGGAACGCTACCTGAGCGCCCTGAAAGGCCGCGATGGTTTGTCTTCACCGGCAGTACTGGCGCTTACCGCGCACATTGCCGCCTATCAGGACGGCGCGGAGTGGCTAGATGCGCTACGCGACTACCTGAGAGATAACCTGGACTTTATCGCGCAGTCACTGAATACAGCATTTCCGGAGCTAAACTGGCAGGCGCCGCAATCCACCTATCTGGCGTGGATCGATCTTCGTCCGTTAAACATTGATGATAAGGCATTACAGGATGCGCTGATTTATCAGGAAAAAGTCGCCATTATGCCCGGCTATACTTACGGTCAGGATGGCCGGGGGTTTGTGCGATTGAATGCCGGTTGTCCCCGCGCGAAACTTGAAAAAGGCGTTACCGGTTTAATCAACGCTATCCGGGCCGTACGCTAACTCTGGTTGCGCAATGAAATTAATCATTGCGCAACATAGATTTTACCCCCCGTTTGTTTTTATAATAGCGAGCACTTTTATATTCAAAAAATGAGTGCGACCATGATTGATACTTCCCTTCCGTTAACTGATGTTCATCGCCACCTTGATGGCAACATTCGTGCCCAAACTATTCTTGATCTTGGCCGCCAGTTTAATTTGACCCTCCCCGCTCAAACACTTGAAACCCTGATCCCACATGTACAGGTAACCTCGACAGAACCTGACCTGGTCAGTTTTCTCTCAAAGCTGGACTGGGGCGTGAAAGTGCTGGCCTCGCTGGATGCCTGTCGTCGCGTGGCCTACGAGAACGTGGAAGATGCCGCACGTAACGGTTTGCATTATGTTGAACTGCGTTTTTCGCCGGGCTACATGGCAATGAGCCATCAACTCCCTGTTGCGGGCGTGGTCGAAGCGGTCATCGCTGGCGTGCAGGAAGGCAGCCAGGCGTTCGGTGTTGAAGTCCGTCTGATCGGCATCATGAGCCGCACATTCGGTGAAGCGGCATGTCTGCAGGAGCTTGAGGCATTGCTGGCCCACCGCGATCGCATCACCGCCCTCGATCTGGCTGGCGACGAACTCGGATTCCCGGGTAGCCTGTTCCTGTCACACTTTAATCGCGCACGTGACGCTGGCTGGCATATTACCGTCCACGCAGGCGAAGCGGCCGGTCCGGAAAGTATCTGGCAGGCTATCCGTGAGCTGGGCGCTGAGCGAATTGGTCATGGCGTAAAAGCCGTTGAAGATCGTGCGTTAATGGATTTTCTGGCTGAGCAGCGTATCGGGATTGAATCGTGTCTGACCTCCAATATTCAGACCAGCACCGTCGCATCGCTCGCCGTACACCCACTGAAAACGTTCCTTGAGCACGGCGTGATGGCAAGCCTGAATACCGATGATCCTGCCGTACAAGGGGTAGATATTATTCACGAATACACCGTCGCGGCGCCTGCGGCAGGTCTGTCACGTGAGCAGATTCGCCAGGCGCAAATCAACGGCCTGGAAATGGCTTTCCTGAGTGAAGCGGAAAAACGCGCACTACGTGAAAAAGTGGCTGCGGCGTAAGCGTATCGTTGCCGGATAAGCCACGCTTATCCGGCATTGCCGAAAAGAGAGAAAATCAGGTAAGACTTAGCGTTGCACGGTGTTTCGCTGACTCAATACCCAGTTCAATCAGTTCCATAATTTGAATAGCCTGACTCGCCGGAACCGGATTTTCACCGTTACCGTTCAGCGCATCGCGGATACCGGCGTAATAAGCCGGATAGTTACCCGGAACGGTCAACCAGGTCTCTTCCACACGTTCTTCACCCTCAACACGCGTTAACACACCGTCACGCATATCGTAGCCCCAATCCTCCTGTGGCAGACGTTCGCCATTTTTCAGACGTTCTTCTTGCGGATCAAGACCATATTTCACGTAGCTTGCGCGCGAACCGTGCACGATATAACGAGCCGACTCCGCTGCCGCCAGCATCGTGCCATGCAGAACGACCCGGCGCTGTGGGTAGGCCAGCACGGCATGGAAGTAATCGGTAGACTGCGCGCCCGGACGCAGTTGCGCGAGATCGACCGTCATACTGACAGGTAAGCCGAACAGATTAATGGCCTGATCGAGCAAATGCGGCGCCAGATCATACCAAATACCGCTGCCCGGTCCGCTCTGTTCCCGCCAGCGATCGCGAACCTGCGGACGAAAGCGGTCAAAGTGAGATTCAAAATACGCCACCTCGCCCAGCACACCATCAGCCAGCAGCGCCTTCAGCGTCAGGAAATCGCTGTCCCAGCGCCGGTTGTGGAAAACGGAAAGCACCCGTCCCAGACTGCGGGCTAGTGAATCCAGCTCACGCGCTTGTGACAGTGTCACGGTAAACGGTTTGTCCACCACGACGTGTTTCCCCGCTTCCAGCGCCGCTTTTGCCAGCGGGAAGTGCGTGTCGTTCGGGGTGGGGATCACAATAAGGTCGATAGTCGGATCGTTGAAAAGATGTTTAGGCTCAGAGACAACCGCCACAGAAGGCCAGTCAGCCTTCACTTTTGTTTCATCACTACTGGATACCGCCGCCAACTCCAGTCCAGGCGTCCCTACGATCAAAGGTGCATGGAAAGTTTTGCTGGCATAACCGTAACCGATTAACCCAACACGGATGTTGTCACTCATGTCATTGCCTCTCATTACAGAACATTCACATTTCACACTATCCAATAACCACTCACAATAGTTTAGTGGCCTTACAACGACAAAGGCCATAAGTTAACTTAAGTCAAACAAATGCCACTTTACCTAAACTTGTTGTGAAAAAGTCGTTGAAATCGTTCCCGATGAACTTGCCGTCTTAAATGTTGATGGGTAACATTTGCATCCTGTGTTTATGGATAAATCAAAGCAAATGTCGTCAGTAATGAATCGTCTTATTGAATTAACAGGCTGGGTTGTTCTTGTGGTCTCCGTCATTCTTTTGGGTGTAGCCAGTCATATCGACAATTATCAACCTCCAGAACCTACCGCCACCGTTGGGAAAAAATAAACGTCGCCGGGATCAGATGCCGTACATGGCATGACGCGAGGATGTTTACCGTTTGGTCACCCCGTGAATCCGCTGTAAATTTATCAAAATAGGATAAATGTACCGCGTCCAGACCCGACGTTTATTGCCTGTTTTAAAGAAGCGCGTTACCCTTCCGGCGGGTGCTTAATTGCACCCGCCTGTTTATACGTAAGAACTATCTTATTTTGAAAATCACGTGTCGCTTAACGTTCCCTGCGCCTGGTTGTGTATTTTCATATTTACTACTCCGTTAGTGTTATTTTTTTAATATGGATCCCTATTTATGACTGTCCAGGATTATCTATTAAAATTCCGTAAAATCAGTTCACTCGAAAGTCTGGAAAAATTGTTCGACCATCTTAACTACACGCTGACTGACGATCGGGAGATTATCAATATGTACCGTGCCGCCGACCATCGTCGTGCGGAATTGATCTCCGGTGGACGACTGTTTGATGTCGGTCAGGTGCCCAAATCTGTCTGGCATTACGTGCAATAACGAAGAGAGTAGCGATCACCGTTAAAAGATTTATAATAATCGCCCCAAAATAGAGGGTATGCCTGTTAGCGCCAGCAAATCTGGAGAAGATATGACCACAACACCGGCACAACGCATTGGAGGCTGGTTGCTTGGCCCGTTAGCCTGGCTGTTAGTCGCGCTATTGAGCGCATCACTGGCACTGCTGCTTTACGTCACTGCGCTTGCGAATCCGCAAACGCTAAAAGCGCTGAGTGAACAAGAGACGGGCAACTTAGTGCTCTGGGGCATTTCATTTTTGACTGCGATTGCGATGTGGTACTACACGCTGTGGCTGACAATTGCCTTCTTCAAACGCAGGCAATGTGTGCCTAAGCACTATATTCTCTGGCTGCTGATATCCGTATTACTGGCCATCAAAGCGTTTGCGTTTTCGCCAGTGCCTGATGCTTTTGCCGTTCGCCAGTTGTTGTTTCCATTACTGGCGGCTGCCCTGATGGCGCCCTATTTCAAACGTTCAGCGCGCGTAAAAGCCACGTTTGTGAACCCGTAATAACCTTACAGTTCACCTGTTGTCGCCTGCTGTAGATTGACAGATAATAGGCGGCTTTTTTATTTCAGGCCGAAAAATGACTGATTACCTGCTGCTCTTTGTCGGAACTGTGCTGGTCAACAACTTTGTACTGGTTAAGTTTCTGGGTCTTTGTCCATTCATGGGAGTTTCCAAAAAGCTGGAAACCGCGATGGGTATGGGGCTTGCAACCACGTTTGTGATGACGCTTGCGTCTATTTGCGCCTGGTTGATCGACACCTGGATTCTTATCCCGCTCGATCTCATCTATCTGCGCACGCTGGCGTTTATTTTAGTCATTGCCGTGGTCGTGCAATTTACCGAGATGGTGGTGCGTAAAACCAGTCCAGCACTGTATCGTCTGTTGGGGATCTTTCTGCCGCTTATCACCACCAACTGCGCGGTGTTAGGCGTGGCGTTGCTCAACATCAACCTCGGTCATAATTTTCTGCAGTCGGCGCTGTACGGTTTTTCCGCGGCCGTCGGCTTCTCTCTGGTCATGGTGTTATTCGCCGCGATTCGTGAACGCCTCGCCGTGGCAGACGTTCCTGCCCCCTTCCGTGGCAACGCGATAGCGCTGATTACCGCAGGTTTAATGTCATTAGCCTTTATGGGCTTTAGTGGTTTGGTGAAGTTGTAATGAATGCTATCTGGATTGCCGTTGCCGCCGTGAGCCTGCTGGGTTTGGCGTTTGGCGCCATTCTGGGTTATGCCTCCCGCCGTTTCGCGGTTGAAGATGATCCGGTTGTCGAGAAAATTGACGAAATTCTGCCGCAAAGCCAGTGTGGGCAATGCGGTTATCCTGGCTGTCGCCCCTACGCAGAGGCGATTGGCAGCGAAGGTGAGAAAATAAACCGCTGCGCGCCTGGCGGTGAAGCCGTCATGCTCAAAATTGCGGAATTACTGAATGTAGACCCGCAACCCATTGACGGGGATGAACAGGAACTCATCCCGGTCCGCATGCTGGCAATCATTGATGAAAACAACTGCATCGGCTGCACGAAATGTATTCAGGCCTGCCCGGTAGACGCGATTGTGGGTGCCACCCGAGCGATGCACACGGTCATGAGCGATCTCTGCACCGGCTGCAATCTGTGTGTCGACCCTTGCCCGACCCAGTGCATCGAATTACGTCCGGTGGCTGAAACGCCTGACAGTTGGAAGTGGGATTTGAACACCATTCCCGTTCGTATCATTCCCGTGGAACAACATGCTTAAGTTATTCTCTGCCTTTAGAAAAGATAAGATCTGGGATTTTGACGGCGGCATTCATCCACCGGAAATGAAAACCCAGTCAAACGGTACGCCCCTGCGCCAGGTTCCGCTGGCGCCGCGTTTCGTCATTCCCTTAAAACAGCACATTGGCGCCGAAGGTGAACTGTGCGTCAACGTGGGCGATCGCGTGTTACGCGGACAACCGTTGACCCGCGGTCGCGGAAAAATGCTGCCGGTTCATGCGCCAACCTCCGGCACCGTCGTTGCCATTGCTCCCCATTCCACCGCGCATCCTTCCGCCCTGGCAGAACTCAGCGTCATTATTGATGCTGACGGCGAAGATTGCTGGATTGAACGCGAGGGCTGGGCGGATTATCGTACCCGGAGTCGTGAAGATCTGATCTCCCGTATTCACCAGTACGGCGTTGCCGGACTCGGCGGTGCGGGATTCCCGACTGGCGTTAAATTACAGGGCGGCGGCGACAAGATCGAAACGCTGATCATCAATGCGGCGGAATGCGAACCCTATATTACGGCAGATGACCGCCTGATGCAGGACTGCGCCGCCCAGGTGGTCGAAGGTATCCGCATTCTCGCGCACATTCTGCAACCGCGTGAGATTTTGATCGGCATTGAAGATAACAAACCGCAGGCCATTTCCATGTTGCGGGCGGTACTGGCGGACGCGCACGACATTTCGCTGCGCGTTATCCCGACGAAATACCCTTCCGGCGGCGCAAAACAGCTCACACAAATTTTGACCGGTAAGCAGGTTCCGCATGGCGGTCGTTCTTCCGATATCGGTGTTTTGATGCAAAACGTCGGCACCGCGTATGCCGTCAAACGCGCGGTAATTGATGGTGAACCGATCACCGAGCGCGTCGTGACGTTGACTGGCGAGGCGGTGAGTCGCCCCGGCAACGTCTGGGCGAGACTGGGCACACCGGTTCGCCACCTCCTTGACGATGCCGGTTTTTGCCCTTCCGCCGATCAGATGGTGATTATGGGAGGGCCGCTGATGGGCTTCACCCTGCCGTGGCTGGATGTTCCGGTCGTGAAGATCACCAACTGTCTCCTTGCGCCATCGGCCACTGAAATGGGCGAACCGCAGGAAGAAAAAGGCTGTATCCGGTGTAGCGCCTGTGCCGATGCGTGTCCGGCCGATCTGTTGCCTCAGCAGTTGTACTGGTTTAGCAAAGGCCAGCAGCACGACAAAGCGACGGCGCACAATCTGGCGGACTGCATTGAATGCGGCGCCTGCGCCTGGGTATGCCCGAGCAATATCCCGTTGGTGCAGTACTTCCGGCAGGAAAAAGCCGAGCTCTACGCCATCAGTCAGGAAGAAAAGCGCGCCGCAGAAGCGAAAGCACGCTTCGAAGCCCGACAGGCACGACTTGAGCGTGAGAAAGCCGCGCGTCTTGAGCGACACAAAAGCGCCGCTGTACAGCCTGCCGCGAAAGATCATGATGCGATTGCCGCCGCGCTGGCTCGCGTGAAAGAAAAGCAAGCCCAGGCAATGCAACCGGTGGTGATTCAGGCGGGGGCGAAACCTGACAATAGTGCGGTGATTGCCGCGCGAGAAGCGCGCAAAGCACAGGCCAGAGCAAAACAGGCTGAAAACGGCAACATCGAAGAGAGCCGTACCGATGCAGATCCGCGCAAAGCCGCCATCGAAGCAGCGATTGCCCGCGCCAAAGCACGTAAGCAGGAACAGCAGACTGCCAGTGAACCAGCCGACCCCGTAGACCCACGCAAAGCCGCCATTGAAGCAGCGATTGCCCGCGCCAAAGCGCGTAAACAGGAACAGCAGGCAGTCAGTGAATCCGCTGAGCCCGTAGATCCGCGCAAAGCCGCCGTTGAAGCGGCCATTGCCCGCGCCAAAGCACGTAAGCAGGAACAGCAGGCAGTCAGTGAACCTGCCGACCCCGTGGACCCGCGCAAAGCTGCCGTCGAAGCGGCCATTGCCCGCGCCAAAGCGCGTAAACAGGAACAGCAGTCAGTCAGTGAACCTGCCGAGCCCGTGGATCCACGCAAAGCCGCCATCGCAGCGGCGATTGCCCGCGCTCAGGCAAAAAAAGCCGCACAGCAGCAGGTTGTTAACGAGGAATAAATGGTATTCAGAATCGCAAGCTCTCCTTACACCCATAACCAGCGCCAGACATCGCGCATCATGTTACTGGTGCTTATCGCCGCGTTGCCGGGGATTGCCGCGCAGCTGTGGTTTTTTGGTTGGGGTACGTTGTTCCAGATACTCCTGGCCTCGGCCAGTGCGCTGATTGCTGAAGCCACCGTGCTCCAGCTACGTAAACAGCCTGTCGTCTCGATATTAAAAGACAACTCCGCCCTGCTTACGGGTTTACTGTTGGCAGTGAGTATTCCGCCGCTCGCCCCCTGGTGGATGGTCGTGTTGGGGACTGTGTTTGCCGTCATTATTGCCAAGCAGCTGTACGGCGGCCTTGGGCAAAACCCGTTTAACCCGGCGATGATTGGCTATGTGGTGCTGCTGATCTCGTTTCCGGTACAGATGACCAGCTGGTTGCCTCCGCACGAAATCGCAGCGTCTGTTCCTGGTTTTTCCGATGCGCTACAGGTTATTTTCACCGGACATACCGCCGCTGGCGGTGATATGAACACGCTGCGGATGGGTATTGACGGTATCAGCCAGGCAACGCCGCTGGATACCTTTAAGACATCGCTGCATGCGGGTCACTCTGTTGAGCAGATCATGCAATACCCCATCTACAGCGGGATGTTGGCAGGTGCTGGCTGGCAATGGGTGAACCTGGCCTGGCTGGCTGGCGGCGTATGGCTACTGTGGACGAAGGCTATCAAATGGCACATTCCCGTCAGTTTCTTGCTGACGCTTGCCCTTTGCGCTTCGTTAGGCTGGCTTTTTTCACCTCAGTCACTGGCATCCCCTCAGTTACATTTGCTCTCTGGCGCGACCATGCTGGGCGCATTCTTTATATTGACCGATCCTGTGACAGCCTCAACGACGAATCGTGGCCGGTTGATTTTTGGCGCGCTGGCCGGCTTGTTAGTCTGGCTTATCCGCAGTTTTGGCGGTTATCCCGATGGTGTGGCCTTTGCCGTTCTGCTGGCAAACATCACCGTTCCCCTGATCGACTATTACACCCGACCTCGCGTGTACGGTCATCGAAAAGGATAAACCATGCTGAAAACAATTCGTAAACACGGCATCACGCTGGCGCTGTTTGCAGCGGGTTCGACAGGACTGACCGCCGCCATCAATATGATGACAAAAACGACGATCGATGAGCAGGCAGCGTTGCAGCAAAAAGTGTTGTTTGATCAGGTTATTCCGGCGGACCGCTACAATAATAACCTACAGAATAGCTGCTTTGTCGTAAACAGCCCGGCATTGGGGAAAGGTACGCATCGTGTTTATATCGCCCGTATGGACGATACGCCTGTTGCGGCAATTCTCGAAGCTACAGCTCCGGATGGTTACTCCGGTGCAATTCGGCTGTTAGTGGGTGCCGATTTCAACGGTACAGTCCTCGGCACGCGGGTGACAGAGCACCACGAAACGCCGGGTCTGGGCGACAAAATAGAATTGCGGCTCTCCGACTGGATAACCCACTTTGCGGGCAAGAGCATCGGCGGAGAAAATGATGCGCACTGGGCGGTAAAAAAAGATGGCGGCGACTTTGACCAGTTCACCGGCGCGACCATTACGCCGCGAGCAGTTGTTAATGCGGTGAAACGCGCAGGTCTGTATGCGCAAACGCTGCCTGCGCAACTCCCCCAACTCACCGCCTGTGGAGAATAAACCATGAGCGAAATTAAAGACGTCATTGTTCAGGGGCTCTGGAAAAATAACTCCGCCCTCGTGCAGTTACTCGGTATGTGCCCTCTGCTGGCAGTCACCTCAACCGCCACCAACGCGCTCGGTTTAGGTCTTGCCACGACGCTTGTGCTGACACTCACCAACCTGACGATTTCGGCACTGCGTCGCTGGACACCCGCGGAGATCCGCATCCCTATCTACGTAATGATCATTGCGTCCGTAGTCAGCGCAGTACAAATGCTGATCAATGCTTATGCATTTGGCCTGTACCAGTCGCTGGGGATTTTTATCCCGCTGATTGTGACGAACTGCATTGTGGTTGGCCGTGCAGAGGCGTTTGCCGCCAGAAAAGGCCCGGCGCTGTCGGCGCTTGACGGTTTTTCTATCGGGATGGGCGCCACCTGCGCAATGTTTGTGCTCGGTTCGCTTCGCGAAATCATCGGCAACGGAACCTTATTCGACGGTGCAGACGGTCTGCTCGGCAGCTGGGCAAAAGTGTTGCGAGTAGAAATTTTCCATACCGACTCACCGTTCCTGTTGGCAATGTTGCCGCCGGGAGCCTTTATCGGTCTGGGACTCATGCTGGCCGTGAAATACCTTATCGATGAGAAGATGAAAAAGCGTCGTGCCGAAGCCGTTACGGCAGATTCACCAGCAGGCGAAACAGGGAATGTCTCATGAACAAAACAAAACGTCTGGAAATCCTGACGCGTCTTCGCGACAACAATCCACACCCCACGACAGAGTTAAACTTTACGTCGCCGTTTGAACTGCTGATCGCCGTTTTGCTCTCCGCGCAGGCCACGGACGTTAGCGTGAACAAAGCGACGGCGAAGCTCTACCCTGTCGCCAACACCCCTGCGGCGATGCTGGAACTCGGCGTAGAGGGCGTTAAGTCCTATATCAAGACGATTGGCCTGTTCAACAGCAAAGCCGAGAATGTCATCAAAACCTGTCGGATATTGCTGGAGCAACATAACGGTAAAGTTCCTGAAGACCGCGCCGCACTGGAAGCGTTGCCAGGGGTAGGACGTAAAACCGCCAATGTGGTACTCAATACCGCCTTTGGCTGGCCGACCATTGCCGTCGACACGCATATCTTCCGCGTCTGCAACCGAACCCAGTTTGCACCGGGCAAGAATGTTGAGCAGGTTGAAGAAAAGCTGCTCAAAGTGGTTCCGGCGGAATTTAAAGTCGATTGCCACCACTGGTTAATTCTTCACGGACGCTACACCTGTATCGCCCGGAAACCCCGTTGCGGTTCCTGCATTATTGAGGATCTCTGTGAATTTAAAGAGAAAGTCGATATCTGAGCGACACGGAGGATGCCTATCCTCCTTACATTCATAACGTTTTGTTACACCCTCGAGACGCCGTCATTCACCGACAATGATACCAGGTCAGAAAGCCTTTCCAATGGAATATGCTGGCTATTAAACACTCCACCAGGTTAATCGTTTTTTTGATAGCGGAAATTTCTATTCATACGTGATCAAGATCACTTTGATAACTCGATGTGAATTTTTTTACCACTTCTTGTTAAAGTCACAATCAGTTGACCTGACCCCCTCTTTTCACTACAAAACATTACACTGGCTATTTTTCAGATAATGGCCTATTTCACTACTAAAAACCTTATATAGTAGAACATATCGCCACCATGGGGATTCCTGCCCCTTCCTGTAGAGTAATAAACTGCCTTTCTTCATTAGAAAAAATTTAACGCTACATAACATTTCGTGCGGCCGATGATTCCACCAGATAAGTTAAATGTAACAGACTATTACAAACCCCTTGTCTGACAGGGCAAGATAGTGAACATTACTTGCCGTTTCCCCTCCCACTATAACAATCGGACGGATGAACTTGACTCATCACGTACCTGAACTCCCCCGTTGATATGGGATGTAAAAAAAGAGGTAAAAGTGTCTACTGCAAACAATAAACCAACTGAAAGCGTGAGTTTGAACGCATTCAAACAGCCTAAAGCGTTCTATCTCATTTTCTCTATCGAGTTATGGGAACGTTTCGGTTATTACGGCCTGCAAGGAATTATGGCCGTCTACCTGGTAAAACAACTGGGTATGTCAGAAGCTGACTCCATCACCCTCTTCTCCTCCTTTAGCGCCCTGGTTTATGGACTGGTCGCTATCGGTGGTTGGTTAGGTGATAAAGTATTGGGCACCAAACGCGTCATTATGCTGGGTGCTGTCGTATTGGCGATTGGTTATGCTCTGGTAGCATGGTCTGGTCACGATGCGGGTATCGTTTATATGGGTATGGCGGCCATCGCGGTCGGTAACGGCCTGTTCAAAGCGAACCCGTCTTCTCTGCTTTCTACCTGCTATGCGAAAGATGACCCGCGTCTGGACGGTGCATTCACCATGTACTATATGTCCGTCAACATCGGTTCATTCTTCTCCATGCTGGCAACGCCATGGCTGGCTGCCCGCTACGGCTGGAGCACGGCATTTGCACTGAGCGTTGTCGGTATGCTGATCACGGTCGTTAACTTCGCATTCTGCCAGCGCTGGGTTAAACAGTATGGTTCCAAACCTGACTTTGAGCCGATCAATTTCCGTCATCTGCTGCTGACCATTCTGGGCGTTATCGCGCTGATCGCGATTGCAACCTGGCTGCTGCACAACCAGCAGGTCGCACGTATGGCGCTGGGCGTAATCGCACTGGGCATCGTCTTTATCTTCGGTAAAGAAGCCTTTGCGATGAAAGGTGCCGCGCGTCGTAAAATGATTGTTGCCTTCATTCTGATGCTTGAAGCCATCATCTTCTTCGTTCTGTACAGCCAGATGCCGACGTCTCTGAACTTCTTTGCTATTCGTAACGTTGAACACTCCATCCTGGGTATCGCGTTTGAACCAGAGCAGTATCAGGCGCTGAACCCGTTCTGGATCATTATCGGTAGCCCGATTCTGGCCGCTATCTACAACAAGATGGGTGATACCCTGCCGATGCCAACCAAGTTTGCTATCGGTATGGTGCTGTGCTCCGGTGCGTTCCTGATCCTGCCAGTCGGCGCGAAATTCGCTAACGAAGCAGGTATCGTATCCGTTAACTGGCTGATCATGTGCTACGGCTTACAGAGTATCGGTGAGCTGATGATTTCCGGTCTGGGTCTGGCAATGGTCGCACAGCTGGTTCCACAGCGTCTGATGGGCTTCATCATGGGCAGCTGGTTCCTGACAACCGCAGGCGCAAACATCATTGGTGGCTATGTCGCTAACATGATGGCGGTGCCGGAAAACGTGACCGACCCGCTGATGTCTCTGGAAGTCTATGGTCGTGTGTTCCTGCAGATTGGTATCGCTACTGCGGTTATCGCTGTTCTGATGCTGCTGACAGCACCAAAACTGAACCGCATGACTCAGGACGACGATGTACGCGAAAAAGCCGCCAAAGC
Source organism: Citrobacter sp. GW821-FHT07H02 (assembly GCF_059418505.1). Taxonomy (NCBI): domain Bacteria; kingdom Pseudomonadati; phylum Pseudomonadota; class Gammaproteobacteria; order Enterobacterales; family Enterobacteriaceae; genus Citrobacter; species Citrobacter sp. GW821-FHT07H02. The sequence continues at coordinate 25,579 of NZ_JBWKPZ010000003.1, forward strand.
CGCAACTGCGTAATTTTCAGGGAAACTGATTTTAAGGCCGCTAACGTTAAGTTAGCGGCTTTTTTTTTAGCCGACGTAGCACTACCATTGGTTAAACCTCAGCAAAAAGGAGTTACCGATGAAATTGTTCTACAAACCGGGTGCCTGCTCTCTTGCTTCTCACATCACCCTTCGCGAGAGCGGTAAAGATTTCACGCTGGATAGCGTTGATCTGATTAAAAAACGTCTGGAAAACGGCGATGATTATTTCGCGGTGAATCCGAAAGGACAGGTTCCTGCACTACTGCTGGACGACGGCACGCTGCTGACTGAAGGGGTCGCCATTATGCAATACCTTGCTGATACCGTCCCCGACCGCCAGCTACTGGCACCCACCAGCAGTATTGCTCGCTACAGAACGCTGGAATGGCTCAACTACATTGCGACAGAGCTGCATAAAGGCTTTACGCCGCTGTTCCGCCCGGACACCCCGGAAGAGTACAAACCGACGGTTCGCGCCCTTCTGGAGAAAAAGCTGCACTACGTGAATGACGTACTCAACGATGACCAATGGATCTGCGGGCCGCGTTTCACCATTGCAGATGCTTATCTGTTCACCGTGCTGCGGTGGGCGCGAGCCGTTAAGCTCAATATGGAAGGGTTAACGCATATTGACGCCTATATGGCGCGGGTAGCAGAACGCCCAACCGTCAAGGCGGCGCTTAAAGCAGAGGGATTGAATTAACGATTGTTATCGCCGGGTGGCGTTACGCTTACCCGGCCAACAATACGGACTGACCAATGGCCCGATAAACGATAGCGTCATCGGGCATTAAGTCAGAGCTGTGTTGCGCTAAAGTAGTGTTCCGGCTTCGCAATACGATCCTGTGCCGCAACGACCTGCAACTCATACTCCTGCATACTCTTCGTCGCTACCATGATTTCATAGACCGCGGCCGTCACATGCTCAAGCGCTTCCTGTAGGGTTGCACCCTGCAACAGTTTGACTAACAGCAGGCCGCTGGTCACATCGCCGACGCCCACCGGCTGGCGAGTGCCAAAATCCACTAATGGACGACTGATATGCCACGCTTCATTGCGGGTCACCAGCAGCATTTCAAAGCGATCCGCGCTGTAGCCTGCACGCGCCAGATGCTTCACCAGCACGATCTCCGGCCCCATCGCAATCAACTCACGGGCGGCCAGTACGGCTTCTTCAACATTATGTACAGCATGCTCGCAGAGAATTTCCAGCTCAACCAGATTTGGCGCAATGATGTCACTGGCTGGAAGCGCATGACGAACATGGAATTCCGCCACGCCAGGGGCGACGATACACCCTTTTTCAGGATGCCCCATGACCGGATCGCAGAAATACTTCGCCTGCGGATTCGCTGCCTTAACCTGGCGAACAATCCCCAGGATATGCTCACCCTGCTCTGCTGAGCCAAGGTAGCCGCTGAGTACGGCATCGCACTTCCGTAACTGATCAATCTCGGCGATGCCCTGCACAATTTCGGTTAAATGGCTGGGCGGCATGACGCAGCCGGTCCATTTACCGTATTGGGTGTGATTCGAAAATTGAACGGTGTTGAGTGGCCAGACATTCGCGCCAAGACGGCGCATCGGAAATTCTGCTGCACTGTTACCCGCGTGGCCAAAAACGACGTGAGACTGGATGGCGAGGATATTCTTCATTTTTTTACCTGAACATTAAAAATAAGGGAGTGATTTCTCACTCCCTGTTACTTAATGCGTTACTTCCAGCAAATCAGACAGTAGTTCTTTTTGCCACGGCGCAATAAGGTATAGCGACCAAACAAACGATCCGCATCGTTGAAGAAGTATTCAGGATCGGACTGTTTTTCGCCGTTGATGGTGACAGCATTCGAGGCAATTGTTTTACGCGCCTGACCGCGAGACGGTTGCAGCTCAGAATCCACCAACGCCTGCATCAGATCGGCGCCCTTTTCCATCTCAACCATCGGTACGCCATCCTGCGCCAGCTGTTCGAAGTCGGCTTCGCTCAGCGCACTCAGCGTGCCGTTGAACAGGCTTTCGGTGATGCGTTTTGCGGCCACCAGGCCTTCTTCACCATGAACCAGACGCGTCACCTGCTCGGCCAGCACATACTGAGCACGCGGTGCCTTACCGCTGTTTTTGTCTTCTTCTTCGAGGGCATTGATCTCTTCAATGTCCATAAAGGTGAAGAACTTCAGGAAGCGATATACGTCAGCATCTGCGGTGTTGATCCAGAACTGGTAGAACTTGTACGGGCTGGTTTTCTTCGGATCCAGCCAGACCGCGCCGCCTTCGGTTTTACCAAATTTGGTGCCGTCAGCTTTGGTGATCAGCGGAACCGTCAGACCAAAGACCTGATTCTGGTGCAGACGACGCGTCAGATCGATACCGGAAGTGATGTTACCCCACTGGTCAGAACCGCCGATCTGCAGCGCAACACCGTGCAGTTTGTTCAGGCAGGCAAAGTCATAACCCTGAAGCAGGTTATAGGAGAACTCGGTAAAGGAGATGCCCTGATCGTCACGGTTCAGACGCTGCTTAACCGCTTCTTTGTTGATCATCTGATTAACGGAGAAGTGCTTGCCGATGTCACGCAGGAAAGTCAGCACATTCATGCCGCCAAACCAGTCGTAGTTGTTCGCAGCAATAGCAGCGTTGTCGCCACAATCGAAATCGAGGAACGGTGCAACCTGTTTGCGGATTTTATCCACCCACTCCTGAACCGTATCTTCAGTGTTCAGTTTACGCTCAGCGGCTTTGAAGCTCGGGTCGCCAATCAGACCGGTCGCGCCACCTACCAGTGCGACAGGTTTGTGGCCTGCCTGCTGGAAGCGTTTCAGGCATAACAATGGAACGAGATGCCCCAAATGCAAGCTGTCAGCGGTAGGATCGAAGCCGCAATAGAGCGCGATCGGGCCTTGCGCCAGTCGCTCTGCTAACGCTTCCTCGTCCGTCACCTGGGCTACCAGCCCCCGCTCTTGCAATTGTTTAATCAAGTTACTGCTTGCCATCAAAATCTCCATGTATAAAACGACTGCACCTTAGCCGGTACACGACTTTTCGCCTGATGCGAAAGAAACATAGAATAAAGCGCCGGAATCAGGAGTACCAGCGCTTAAAACAAGAAATTTGCATCTTTAAGGAGCAAGCCTGTCGATTTTCCACCCGTTGTTTTCGCGTTGGTACAAAAAGCGGTCATGCAGACGGTGTTCGCCACCCTGCCAGAATTCCATTTGCTCAATGCTGACGCGAAATCCGCCCCAGAAGCTGGGCAGCGGCACTTCACCCTGCTGGAATTTCTGCTTGAGTTCGAGGAACTTGCTTTCGAGGATGCCACGCGCGGAGATACGGCTTGATTGTTTCGAAACCCAGGCGCCAATCTGACTGTCACGCGGGCGACTGTGAAAATACTTCACCACCTCAAGCGTGGACAGGCGTTCTGCTTTACCAATCACCATCACCTGACGTTCCAGCATGTGCCACGGGAACAACAGACTGATGCGCGGATTGTTTTCGAGTTGATGCGCTTTACGGCTACCAAGGTTGGTATAAAACACCATCCCTTTATCGTCGTAATGCTTGAGTAACACGATACGTTGATAAGGTTGACCATTTTCATCAACGGTCGCGACAACCATCGCCGTCGGATCGGCCAGTCTGGCTTCGCATGCCTGACCCAGCCAGCGTTCAAAAAGGGGTAATGGTTCGGCGGGAAGATCGTGGCGACGCAGGCCACCTTTGGTGTATTCACGGCGCAAATGCGCGATTTGCTGCAATTCGTCGTTATCAGACATGATGTTCGCTACGGATTGTCAGTGGGTGGCGCTATTGTGCGCCGCCCTGCTGAAAATCTCAACGCTTCGGGTTTTGTAACTGGCAGTTATTTAGCACAATTCTGTCACGTTTGTAGATTGTGGCACTGTCGCCTTTTGACCAGAAGACGTAGATGCCATCCGTGTAGCGTGCGCCTGATGCGGACACACCCTGCTTGAGCGTTTGCAGTTTATTATCGTAGATAAAGCTCACCTCTTGTCGCGTATTATTCAATTTGACGGTGAGTGGTTTTTCATCACACTGGTATTCCAGCGTATCTGTTTGCATACGCTCAACAAATTGATTGTAGACACTACAACCGGTGAGCAGCATGGGCAGACAAACGAGTAAGAGTTTTTTCATAGACGTATCCTGACGACTTTCCTGGTCCCGGAGGGTAAAACACCCTCCTTAACATCCTAAGTGTAACGGTATACGCTCGAAGAAAAATTCAGTTAACTCTGAGATCGTGGATTCGCAGGGAAAATAGCGCCCAGTATGCTCGGTTCTGAGGCCCCCGTCACTGAAGGCAGGTTTCCAGGGAGTCCGGCGAGCGTTCGCCAGGCAAGCCAGGCAAAGGCAAGCGCTTCCATATCATCACCGCTGATCCCGGCGTCATCTGTACTGGTCACTTCAGTTCCAGGCAACAATCCTGCCAGACGCGCCATCAGCAACGGGTTACGACTGCCGCCGCCGCAGACCATTAACCGCTCGCAGCCGCCGCTCAACAAAACTTGCTCTGAGATCGTTACCGCCGTCAGTTCTGCCAGCGTCGCCTGCACATCGCGAGGCTGAAGACCCGGAAATAATGAGAGATGCCGTTCTATCCAGCCGTAGTTGAAATACTCACGCCCGGTACTCTTCGGTGCCGGCAGCGAAAAATACGGGTCGCTCAGCATATTCTGCAACAGCGGGAGGATAACATTGCCCTCGCTCGCCCACTGCGCGTCTTTGTCATAGGGTTTGCCACACTGCCGCCAGATCCACGCATCCATGAGCATATTCCCCGGTCCCGTGTCATAGCCGCGAACCGGTTGTTCGGGGATCAGCAGCGACAAATTGGCAATCCCCCCGATGTTCAGCACCATGCGTCGTTCAGTGGGATGCGCCAGCAGCGCCTGATGAAACGCCGGAACCAATGGCGCGCCCTGACCGCCGAGCGCAATGTCACGACGGCGAAAATCGCCCACCACCGTTATTCCGGTGCGTGCCACGATCTGGTTGTTATCGCCAATTTGCAAGGTATGCGGCGCAATCCCGACAGGCTCATGCCACACCGTCTGCCCATGGCATCCGATGGCAATAACGTCCTGAGGTTTCAGATTTTGCTGTACCAGCATCGCGTTGACTGCCTCGGCAAAGAGTTGTCCGAGCTGTGTATCCAACTGACCGAATTGGGAAAGCGTGAGTTGCTGCCCCTGGCAAATATCCAGTATGGCCTGTTTCAGATGAACAGGAATCGGCCAGGTCAGACTCGCCTGTTGCGCCACCATATTTTCGTCTATTGCCGCCAGCACAACATCGACACCGTCAAGACTGGTCCCGGACATAACACCAATAAAACGGCCCGATTTCATATGTTTTCCTTTTTGGCATGGATTTCACTTATCACACTCAACCATAATATACCGGTCAATGCCACGCTTCACTGCCGGATTTTGACCGCGCGTTCAGCGCGATGAGTTTGTATTCTGATAAGTCTCGCGAATGGTTCGTTTATACTTGGTTAACCCAATTCTGATTATGATTTTCACAATGTTCCAGTAGAACATGTGACCTTAGGCTCACAAATGCCATATAATTTAACCATGAGGGATGCTTAAGTAGCGTTTCGTGGTGAACAGGAGATTTATAAATGATTAAACGTGTGCTGATCGTTTCAATGATGGGGTTGTCTTTGGCAGGCTGTACGAACACCGATAGCCTTTCCGGGGATGTCTATACCGCATCTGAAGCAAAACAAGTTCAGAATGTCACGTACGGGACTATTGTGAATGCTCGTCCGGTTCAAATTCAGGGTGGTGATGATTCGAATGTCATCGGCGCTATCGGCGGTGCGGTATTGGGTGGTTTCATCGGTAACACCGTCGGCGGCGGTACCGGACGCTCTCTGGCAACCGCGGCGGGCGCAGTAGCCGGTGGCGTTGCAGGTCAGAGTGTACAGGGCGCGATCAACAAAACGCAGGGTGTGGAGCTTGAAATCCGTAAAGATGACGGCAACACCATCATGGTTGTTCAGAAGCAAGGCAGCACCACGTTCTCTGCAGGTCAGCGCGTTGTACTGGCCAGCAACGGCAGCCAGGTTACCGTCTCTCCGCGCTAACCGAAGCGCTGATGCCGCCTGACGTAAGACGAGTATGTGTGGCCTGCCGGGTCACACATACGTCTTTCCGGGTTAATCCTGCGATTGCAACTCGATAATGTTGTGCTCAAGTTTGGCAACCAGCTTGATTAAAATGTCAATTTCCTGCTGAGAAATCCCTTCCAGAATCTCCCCACGGGTCTTATTAATCACAGCTTCCATCTCGGTAATAAGAGGCGTGGCTTTTTCCGTGAGCTTTATACGTTTCGCGCGACGATCGCTTGGACACGTCTGTCGTGAAATTAACCCTTTCTCTTCGAGCTGATCTAACGTACGTACCAGCGAAGGCTGCTCAATGCCGATCGCTTTCGCCAGTTGAATTTGCGACTGCTCCGGCGGCAATTGATGAATGTTGTGCAGCGTTACCCAGTGTGTCTGCGTCAACTCCAGAGGTTTCAGGCGATGGTCAATCAGAGCACGCCAAATGCGCACCAACCGTGCCAGATCAGAACCTAGTGGCGATTCCAATTTCATCTCCTTATAATTAGCTTGCTAAGTTATTATACTGATTTTAGAATAGTGTGCAGTATTTATATTCTCAAAACAAATGTATTGCTAAATTTGCATACGGGTAGACATTTTTTCAGACATTATGCGAGAAAGACGTGCGTTGCCCCGCTCTATACTAACCCTAAAGCCACGCTTTCTAATGCAAAGGAATAGTGCTTGTGACATTCATGTTCAACGCAACAGGATTGCCCTTACAAGATCTGGTGTTCGGCGCATCAGTTTATTTTCCTCCCCTGTTCAAAGCGTTCGCGCTGGCATTTGTCATCTGGTTGATTTTCCATCGCCTGTTACGCGACTGGATTTACTCAGGTGAAATCTGGCATCCCCTGCTGATGGATCTCTCTCTCTTTACACTTTGCGTCTGCCTGAGCCTTATCTTACTGATTGTGTGGTGATTATGTCCCTGAAAACCATTAAATACTTTTCAACTATTGGGGTTGCTGTTATCGCCGTGCTGGCCGGTTGGTGGCTGTGGAATTATTACATGCAGTCGCCGTGGACGCGCGATGGCAAAGTCCGGGCAGAACAAGTGAGCGTGACGCCTCAGGTCTCCGGAAGCATTATTCAACTCAACGTGAAAGATAACCAGTTCGTCAATGCAGGCGATCTCCTTTTTACCATCGACAAGACCCCTTTCCATATCGCAGAACTTAACGCACAGGCACAGTTGGCAAAAGCGCAGTCCGATCTGGCAAAAGCCAATAATGAGGCAAATCGCCGTCGGCATTTATCCCAAAACTATATCTCCGCCGAGGATATGGACACGGCGAATCTGAACGTTAAAGCTATGCAGGCCAGTGTTGAAGTCGCCAGAGCAACCCTGAAACAGGCCCAGTGGCAGCTAACCCAGACGGAAGTCAAAGCCCCGGTCGCGGGGTGGATAACCAATCTTTCGACCCGCACGGGCGATTATGCCACCACCGGCAAGCCCCTGTTTGCGCTTGTCGACAGCCACTCATTTTATGTGATCGGCTATTTTGAGGAAACCAAATTACGCCATATCCGTGAAGGTGCTCCAGCACAAATCACATTGTACAGCGGCAATATAAAGTTACAGGGTCACGTAGCCAGCATTGGCCGGGCCATCTACGACCAAAGTGTGGAAAGCGATTCCGGGCTGGTGCCTGATATCAAGCCCAATGTTCCGTGGGTTCGCCTGGCGCAGCGCGTTCCTGTGCGGATTGAATTTAACGCATTGCCGCATGACGTCACGCTGGTGTCGGGCACCACCTGTAGCGTGGCGATTGCTGGCCAGCGCTAATGAAACGCCTTCATCAGGTGTTGCAAAACGCCCCCTGGTTTAAAGCGACATCCGGGCAATGGCGATATGCCTTACGCAACACCATTGCCATGTGTCTTGCGCTGACGTTTGCCTATTATCTGAACCTGGATGAACCCTACTGGGCGATGACCTCCGCGGCGGTTGTGAGTTTTCCTACGGTAGGCGGCGTTATCAGCAAAAGCCTGGGGCGAATCGCCGGGAGTTTGCTTGGCGCAACCGCTGCCCTGATCCTGGCGGGACATACCCTCAACGAGCCCTGGCTCTTTCTGCTGAGTATGGCCGCCTGGATTGGCTTTTGTACCTGGGCCTGCGCGCACTTCACCAACAACGTGGCCTATGCGTTTCAGTTAGCGGGTTATACGGCGGCAATCATCGCCTTTCCGATGGTTAACATTAGCGAGATCACCCAGTTATGGGATATCGCTCAGGCCCGCGTATGCGAAGTAATTGTGGGCATTCTGTGTGGGGCGATGATGATGATGATCTTGCCCAGTACCTCTGACGGCACCGCACTGCTCACCGCGTTAAAAAACATGCACGCGCGATTGTTGGAGCATGCCAGTCAGCTCTGGCGGCCCGAGACAACTGACGCCATTCGCTCCGCCCACGAAGGGGTGATCGGTCAAATCCTGACGATGAATTTGTTACGCATCCAGGCCTTCTGGAGCCATTATCGTTTTCGTCAGCAGAATGCCTTGCTCAATTCACTGCTGCACCAACAGTTGCGTCTGACCAGCGTCATCTCGAGCCTTCGCAGAATGTTACTCAACTGGCCTAACCCTCCGGCGCATCTCCAGGAGGTGATTGAACAACTGCTGGTCACTCTCGCTAAACCGCAGACGGACAGCTACACCGTGGCGCGGATCATTGCCCCATTACGTCCTCTGGACAAGCAAGATTACCGGCACATCGCATTCTGGCAGCGGTTACGTTATTTCTGCCGGGTCTACTTACAGAATAGCCATCGCTTAAATTTGCTGGAAAATGTCGCGTCGGTTGAGCAGATTAACGTGAAGCGCAGCCCCGGACTTGCGCGCCACACCGACAACGCGGAAGCCATCTGGGGGGGCTTACGTACGTTTTGCACGTTGATGGTGATTGGCGCATGGAGCATTGGCGCACAGTGGGAGTCAGGCTCTGGCGCGTTAACGCTGGCGGCCATCAGTTGCGTACTCTATTCTGCCGTTGCGGCCCCATTCAAATCGCTCTCTCTGCTGATGCGCACGCTTATCCTGTTGTCGCTGTTCAGTTTCGTCGTCAAATTTGGGCTGATGGTACAAATCACCGATCTCTGGCAGTTTCTGTTGTTCCTGTTCCCGCTGCTCGCGACGATGCAGTTACTGAAGTTACAAATGCCAAAGCTGGCGGGGCTTTGGGGGCAACTCATTGTGTTTATGGGGTCGTTTGTCGCCGTCACTAATCCGCCGGTTTATGATCTGGCTGAGTTTTTAAACGACAACACCGCCAAGATAGCCGGGGTGGCCATCTCCTGGCTGGCATTCGCCATTCTACGCCCCGGCTCAGACGCCAGGAAAAGCCGACGTCACATTCGCGCATTACGCCGGGATTTTGTGGATCAGCTCAGTCGTTATCCCTCTCTGAGCGAGAATGAGTTTGAATCCCTGACGTATCATCACGTTAGCCAACTCAGTAACAGCCAGGATGCATTAGCGCGGCGTTGGCTATTACGATGGGGTGTGGTGTTGCTGAACTGTTCGCACGTTGTTTGGCAATTACGCGCCTGGGAAGCACGTTCAGACCCACTTTCGCGGGTGAGGGATATTTGCATCTCATTATTGCATGACGTGATGAGCGAGCGTGGCGTTCAGCAACGCCCACTCGCCACCACATTGCAGGAATTGCAGCGTATCTGCGACACGCTCGCGCACCATCATCAGCCCGCAGCACAGGAACTGGCGGCGCTTATCTGGCGACTTCACTGTTCACTTTCGCAGCTTGAACAAGCGCCACCGCAGGGTACGCTGACATCCTGATTATTTAATCACGCCACAGGCATAACGCGCCCCGCCACCGCCCAACGGTTTTGGCTGATCGGACATGTTATCGCCGCCAACATGGATCATCAGCGCCTTGTCTTTAACGTCATCAAGGGATGTGAGTCGCGGAGCAACGACAGGCGTTGTCGCAGTACCGTCGCTATTCACCACTAGCAGGGGCAAGTCGCCCATATGGCCTGCGCCACTGGGTCCCTCATGTTTGCCGGTTTTGTGGGGATCGAGATGCCCTCCTGCGGACTCCGCGGCAGAAGCTTTGCCCTCTTTCATCGCGGGCTCGCAGCTACCGTTGGCATGGACGTGGAAACCATGTTCTCCTGCGGGTAATGCTTTGAGATCGGGGGTAAATTGCAGGCCTTTATCGGTTTCGGTGATAGTGACCGTGCCAATCGCTTGCCCGACGCCTTGCGATGTCACCAGATTCATTTCCACTTTTTCACTGTTGGCCTGTGCACCCGCACAAACCAACAGCGTCAACATTGCCAGACTCACACGTTTCATAGGACCTCCGTCAATTTATCTCCCCGTTAAGTGTAAACCAGCGAAATAATCTTGAGCGTAAAGTCCGTATGTTGGTTATGGCACGTCGTAACCGAGAGCGGCTTTACGGATACGGAACCATTGCTGGCGCGACATCGTCAATGATTCTGCTTCAATCGCCGAACGCACCCGCTCAATTTTCCCGGAACCGATAATAGGCAATGGCTGCGAAGGTAGTCGCAAAATCCACGCATACACCACCTGTTCGATGGATTGCGCATTCAGCTCTTCTGCAATCGTGGCAAGTTCTTTACGCAGCGGTTGGTATTCGTCATCATTAAACAGGCGCCCACCGCCGAGGCAGGACCAGGCCATTGGACGAATGCGCAGTTGCTGGAGCTGATCGAGCGTACCGTCCAGCAACAGCGGCTGGTGAACCGGCGAGATTTCCACCTGGTTTGTCGCGAGTGTGAACGGCAGGCGTGACTGCAATAACGTGAACTGTGCTGGCGTGAAGTTTGACACCCCAAAGTGGCTAACCTTTCCACTTTTGTGCAGCTGTTTAAACGCTTCCGCGACATCATCGGCGTCCATTAACGGATCGGGGCGATGGATCAACAGCAGGTCAAGATGGTCGGTTGCCAGATTTTTCAGCGACTGTTCCGCGCTGACAATAATATGGTCGCTATCGGTAATGTAATGACCGAGCGTATTTTCTGCCCGGGCGGTCGTGGCAATACCACACTTGGTGACAATTTGCATGCGTTCACGCAGATGCGGCGCCAGCTTCATGGCCTCGCCAAATGCCGCTTCACACTGGTAGCCACCATAAATATCCGCATGGTCAACCGTGGTAACGCCTAATTCAAGATGCTCTTCAATGAAACTCACCAACTGACGCGCGGACATATTCCAGTCCATTAAACGCCAGTAGCCCATAACGAAGCGGGAAAACTCCGGACCTTGCGGCGCAATCGTGACACGCTGAACCATAACAGCTTCCTCATCAATAGACAGGTTTTGAGTATACGCAATTACGCTTTTAAAAGAGTGAAGGTTGTTGCGGTTCTTCCTGCGGGTCGGGTTTGTTTGCACGCAATCTGCGCATCAGGCGCTGACGGCATAAGCGCAGCACCTCTTGTTTTTCGGCATCGCTCATATTTTGCCAGTTAAAGCGCTCATCACGGCTGCGCAGACATCCACGGCAAAACCCACGATCATCTGACTGACAGATGCCGCGACACGGGCTCTGGACGGGAAAAAACTCCAACTGCTCAGCCACATTCCCTCCTTAATTAAGATAGCCCTGCACCACATACTTCATGTTGCGGCGCACCGCCTGAAGGATGATGTCTCTATGACAATTGAAGACGCTAACTGAAATTCTGGCAACTTCTGTTGCATTAGACCGACTGGTCTATTACACTCTTTTCCCATGAACAAACAGACTGAACATGACACACGCGAACATCTTCTGGCAACAGGCGAAAAGCTTTGCATGCAGAAAGGCTTCACCGGAATGGGGTTGAGCGAACTGCTGAAAACCGCCGAAGTGCCCAAGGGTTCGTTTTATCACTATTTTCGCTCAAAAGAAGCGTTTGGCGTCGCGATGCTGGAACGCCACTATGCGGCGTACCATCTGCGTCTGGCGACGCTTCTGGAATCCGGTGCGGGTAATTATCGCGACCGGGTTCTGACGTACTATCAGGAAAACCTGAAGCAGTTCTGCCAGCAGGGCAGTATTAGCGGGTGCTTAACCGTTAAACTTTCCGCTGAGGTGTGCGATCTTTCGGAAGATATGCGTACTGCGATGGACAAAGGTGCACGGCACATTACCGCGCTGCTGGCGCAAGCGCTGGAAAAAGGGCGTGCTAGTCACTGTTTGTCGTTTGTCGGTGAACCTCTGCAGCAGGCGCAGGTACTCTATGCCCTGTGGTTAGGGGCGAATTTGCAGGCCAAAATTTCTCGTAGTGCAGCACCGCTGGAAAGCGCGCTGGCACACGTAAAAACCATTGTTGCAACGCCTGCCGTTTAACAGGCGTTTTTATTTACCTTATCACTAGTCGACCGGTCTACTCAGGAGTCATTCATTATGTCGTCCGAAAAATTATTTACCCCACTGAAAGTCGGGGCTATTACCGCCGCAAACCGCGTTTTTATGGCCCCTCTTACGCGTTTACGCAGCATTGAACCTGGCGATATTCCGACACCGTTAATGGCGGAGTATTATCGTCAACGCGCAAGTTCTGGGCTTATCATCTCCGAAGCAACCCAGATTTCGGCCCAGGCGAAAGGTTACGCTGGCGCACCAGGGCTGCACAGCCCGGAACAGATTGCCGCATGGAAAAAAATCACCGCCGGCGTTCACGCGGAACAGGGGCATATTGCCGTTCAACTTTGGCACACCGGTCGTATTTCTCACAACAGCCTCCAGCCAAATGGCCAGGCGCCAGTTTCGGCTTCGGCGATCAGCGCGAATACCCGTACTTCTCTGCGCGATGAAAACGGTCATGCGACCCGCGTAGACACCTCAATGCCGCGCGCGCTGGAAACCGACGAAATTCCAGGTATCGTGAACGATTTCCGTCAGGCGATTGCGAATGCGCGTGAAGCCGGGTTTGATCTGGTGGAGCTGCATTCGGCCCACGGCTATCTGTTACATCAGTTCCTTTCCCCGACCTCTAACCACCGTACCGATCAATACGGCGGCAGCGTAGAAAACCGTGCGCGTCTGGTGCTGGAAGTAGTAGATGCGGGTATTCAGGAATGGGGCGCAGATCGCATTGGTATTCGCGTGTCACCGATAGGTTCTTTCCAGAATGTGGATAACGGTCCGAACGAAGAAGCCGACGCGCTGTATCTGATTGAACAGCTGGGTAAACGCGGTATTGCTTATCTGCATATGTCCGAGCCGGACTGGGCGGGCGGTCAGCCGTATAGCGAAGAATTCCGTCGTAAAGTGCGTGAACGTTTCCATGGCCCGATTATCGGTGCAGGGGCTTATACCCCCGAAAAAGCCGAGGACCTGATCGCCAAAGGTCTGATCGATGCCGTGGCATTTGGTCGCGCGTATATCGCCAACCCGGACCTGGTTGCGCGTTTGCAACATAAAGCCGAACTCAACCCGCAACGCGCAGAAAGCTTCTATGGCGGTGGCGCGGAAGGTTATACCGACTACCCTACCTTGTAATTTCGCATTGCGTAATCCTGCATTGATAGCGGCGTAAAAACGCCGCTATACTAAAACAACATTTTGAATGTATTGACCATTTTAAAGGGGAATAACAATGCGTTTACTTCATACCATGCTGCGCGTCGGCGATCTGCAACGCTCCATCGATTTTTACACCAAAGTGCTGGGCATGAAGCTACTGCGCACCAGCGAAAACACCGAGTACAAATACTCTCTGGCGTTCGTCGGTTACGGTGAAGAATGTGATGAAGCGGTGATTGAGCTGACCTATAACTGGGGCGTCGATAAATACGAACTGGGCACCGCTTACGGTCATATCGCCCTGAGCGTGGATAACGCCGCTGAAGCCTGCGAGCGCATTCGTCAAAATGGCGGCAACGTCACTCGTGAAGCCGGCCCGGTTAAAGGCGGCACCACGGTGATTGCGTTTGTTGAAGATCCGGACGGTTACAAAATCGAACTGATCGAAGAGAAAGATGCCGGTCGCGGTCTGGGCAACTAATGCCTGCCGGGCGCAGATCCTCTGCGCCCTTTTATCGTTTTTTTGGCGTTGTCGTTATTGGTAGGATATTTCATAGATAACCGACGCAGAGACTTTGCCACCGACAATCGTGTCGTCGGACGTTCTGTAGTATCTGACTGACATCGGAATTTCATAATGGCCATCACTCGCATCACCCACCGTAAAGGATTCATTCAGATGAACCGTTTGCGGCGTTTGCCCTCCGTCTTTGACTGACAAGATCTGGACACCGACATTTTCCGCCAGCCCGTCCCCTTTATCGCTATACAGCACGCCATTTTCAGCGTCACCGCCATTAGGATCGGTCAGCGTCATATTGACGGTGGTGGTACCGGTGCAAGTGAGATTAATAGCAAAATCCACATTATCACCGACGTCACCTTTATGCGTAAGTTTGTTGGCGTTAATGCGCGCTAAATTGACGAGGGCCGGTGTATCCGCATCAATATCGCAACCGCCGACTTTAACTGAAATGATGAAGGCCTTATTAGAAAGAATCGAACACGAATCACGAGTATTGGTTGTCCGGGAGGACGATAAACATACATCCGCCAACGTCACTCCACCTTCAATAAAGTGGTTTCCAGGAACCAATGGACCTGTAGTGACATAATAAAGTTTATATTTCACCCCCAAAGATCCATACCATATTGCGTGGTCATCAGCCCAGAGCGGCGCGGTAGGATTTTGTTGAAGTCCCTGATAAGGTTTGTTGGGATCGCCGATAGCCAGTGCATAGCCAAATCCAACCGTATTATAGACTTCATAGACAGGTAGATTTCCTTCAGGTGACGAATATGTGCCAATAGCAGAATGGAAAGCTTCCGCCCAGGTAGATGTCCCACTTCCTACATCACATTCCCGTCCTGTAAATTCAAATGCTACCGCGACGTCATCCGCGTATGGCCCGCCAATCAGTGTTCCAACCGGATAGGCTGAGGCATCGTCAGTATTGATTGAGATATTATTGGTATCTACAGAAACACCACTGGAACGAACACATAAAAAACTATAGCTGGCATGGACCTCCTCGATTATCCCGCACAGCGCTAATGCAATAACTGACATTATTACTATTCGTAGTGAGTAGCTCAACGCTCTGTTTAGAATTAAAATAATCGCTGTCATATATTCCTGTTATCCATTATGTGCCGGGAGTTTATCTGCAACTTTCCACAAACGGCTTCAGCGCCGTTTTCTTTGTTTTTTCAGATTCTGGCGCAAGTGCATAATTGACACGACACTGTTCATTTTCATCATCCCCCCATTTAATATGCAAGCTGCCTTTATCATTCGGCACACGGGCATATATCAGGCTCCCTTGGGATACCACCCCGACGCTGATACCATTTTCATCAAAAACATCCGCGCCAAACGGTAGTGTGTTTCCGCCAAAATTCGCCTGAATTAATACCGGCCTCCCCTGACGGGCATCAAACTTCGCTTTCACCACCGCACCATAGCGCGGGACTATTTTTTGCGAGGTGTTTTCCAGTTCCGCGTTTTCAGATATCCCTTTGGGATCAATAACGACATCATTTAACTGATAAGGATTGGTTGACGGGAACAGAGCGTAGCCAAAACGGTCAATGGTCACACCGGGATATGAGGGTATCGCCGCCCCTTCAGCCCCTTTCGCCTCCACCAGGGTAAACGTATCACCCGTGTAGGGTGAGAATGTAATGCCGCCCGAATGCGCAACCACAGAGCCAGACATACCAACCGACGCACTGTGATAATCGCGACCTTTACTGTACGTTGCGGAAAGTGAAGCGACACCACCTTTATAGGTCCCGGCAACGTTACCGCTTGTCCCTGCATAGTCGTCATGACTGCCGCTAACCGAATAAGTATACTGGTTCTGTTCACCGAGACTGCCCGAAATAATCGCCTGTTCTGAGGCCGTGCCAGATGAATCCTGGTTATAGCTCATACTGAGTTGCGGCACAGACGCCCCCATATCGTGGCTTTCCCACAATGGAATCGAGAAATTCAGAAAATAACTGGTCTGGGATGTGCCCCACTCGTCCTGACTACGACTGATATTCAGACTGTAATTCAACCATTTATAACTATTGGAATAACCGATCTGGTATTGCCGCTCTACAGATCCTTTATTCCAATAGTTCTCCATGCTGGCGCTAATATATAACTGGCCCCATCCTTCCTTGAGCCCCTGGCTCAGATTAAGCGTAAAGCGGTTTTTCTGTCGCTGAATCTGATTACTATCATTACCGTGATGCAAATCATCCAGCGTTTCCATCGCCGTGAGGTAATCCATATATCCACTGCTGGAGAAACGGTACGCGGCCAGTGTGATATTACTGTTCGTTTCATTAATCAGCTTGCTGTAACTTATCTGAAAACTTTGACCGGACATATCGCCACGATCGGGCAGATGCGCTTTGGACTGGGTGACGTCAAACGCGATTGCGCCAATGGGAAAACCTAAGGCAGCGCCAATTTTTACCGCCTGATAATCCTTGTTTGCCTGAACGCCCCCATACCCTGTCAGAATGTTCGTGAAGCCCTGTTGCCAGGTCGCCTCCGTAAAGACAGGATCGTCCGATACGCTGTCGCTGCGCAGTTTTCCCGCACTGAGGCTGTACCGCGTACTTCCGGGACGCAGCAATTGCGACACCGAAGAATAAGGAATGGAAAAGTTCTGCTGCGAGCCATCGGCCTCCTGAATGCTCACATCCAGATTACCGCCATAACCGGTCGGATAGAGATCGCTAATCACAAACGCACCGGGCGAAACGGTGGTTTCATAAATCGTCTGACCGCTCTGTTTAACCGTGACTTTCGCATTCGTTTTCGCCACACCGCGTATTTCAGGCGCATAACCGCGCTGCGATTGTGGCAACATGCGCTCATCACTGGCCACCTGCGCCCCGCTGATGGGCAATGTATCAAACAGTTGTCCGCTGGTATTCAGTTGCCCGGCCGCCAGACGTCCCCAGATAGCAGGAATATCCCGCTGCACATAGGTATTCAGGACAGTGTAGTGCCCGCCTTGATCCTGCATCCAGTTCCAGGAGCCATTATGACGAAGGTACCATGCGCCAATATTCAGGCCACTGTTGATCGAGGCGTATAATGACTTCGATTCATAATTGCTGTTTTTTGATTCGTAGGCATTCATATTGTATCCCAGCATCAGGGCGGGGATCCCGCTATCCCACATTGACGGGGGCACAGAACCACGCGGAAGTTTATTGATATAAACTTGCGGGATAGAGAGATTTAGCTGCTGGGCCTCACTGTCAAATTCCTGTGTTGCCTCCGGAATGATATCTTGTATACGTGTGCAGTTCTTACTGTCGGTCAGTACGTCCCATTGCGTGAATTTAATCTGTTCTTTTTTAAAACTGATCAATTCAAAAACATTATTTGGAATACACGCATCAACGGCATTGTTCGCCCCGGCCCGGAACTCGATGTTCGAAATCGTTAATTGCTCAGTGTTCAGCGAGACAATAACTTTATAGATACCCGGTAATACACTCGCGCCATTTGAAAATCGCTTCAGGTCGATAATTTGCGCGCCTGAACGGTTAACAAAAGCATCATTAAACTCATAATTCCCCGCAACGTCCATCGAGGAGATGCCGTCTGTTTTTGCTCCGGCGACAGCATATTGCAATGGAAGCACGATATTAACGTAACAAAGCACATGGAATAAGCGCATAATAAAATCACCGAAAATGAATTATTTTTTGACTTTATACTTATTCAATCCACCAAAATCATTGATTGACGCATATTCGATCGAATCTGCGCTACTTAACTGTTTCACACCGTTGAAATGAAAATCACTTGATCCACCCGGTGAAATCATCTGCCCAGGGGAAACCATTTTCTTCCCACCCGATGTATAACTCACTTCACTCAGGGTGACATAATAAGGTGTCGGGTTAGTTGCTGTAATACCGCTACCGTTAATACTCCAGCGTAGTAAATTGGGCGCGTCATTGGCGCTGCCTTTTAGTGAATCTGGACGATAGAAAAGCTTGATACGTGTTTTGAAGGCAATATTAATCTGGCTTGCGTCAATGGAGTCTTTCGACTTTGCAGGGATAGCCAATACATTCAGATAAAAAACAGACTCTTTATCCTGCGGCAGGCTGTTTTCAGCGATCAGACTGATCCTGAGCGTCTGTCCTTTGCCCGCATTCACCCGGTTAATGGGCGGTGTTAAGACAAAGACAGATGCTATTTTATCAGGCGTCACGTTCTTAACACCGTTATCGATCCAGCTTTGCGCCAGAACCGGCAGGCTTCCTGTATTTTTCATTCGTACAGTCACTTCACTCTCGCCGGCAGGATAAATAACGCGAGTCCCCTCTAACACCAGGCCTGCAAATGAGAGAGTGCTGAAACCAAACAGTGTCATCAATAATGACATCTGCCATAAAAATTTAAAAAGTTTCATTAAATTAATCCAGAATTGACCATTTGTTAACAACACTCTGTGTAACTTATTTACTGATACGACAGTTCATAGGTGGCATTAGCGGTAACTTTACCGACGGCTGGCGCGGCATCATTACTGTAATATTGCACGATATAGGAAAGTGAACCGTTCCCACTGGCATCGATGGTAAATTTCGACCCACCGCTCTGATCCGCATTTAAATCAATTGCAGTATTGGATTTAGCAACATCCACCAACTGCAGACTTACTTTCGTTGGATTCGCTTCTTCGTTTTTCAGGTTGCCATTGGTATCCGGCGTCCCATTCTGCACGCCAAACTGAACACCTATACCTGTCGCGCTCGCCGTACAACCCGTAACGGAAATAGCGAAAGGTGTAGGTTTTGCTGTCGTACCAACCACCGCGATGGTTTCTGTAGACACTTTATCCAGAGTCACCGTGCCATTGGGACCACCGGCATCAACTTTGGTATCACAGGTTGAGGCAACGACTTCTCCGGCGAATTTAATGGTTCCTTTATCGGTAGCCGCATTCGCGGTATTTATGCCGGACAAACTTACTATCGCACAGGCAGACATCACCATGTATAACTTACGCAATTTCATTTATCTCTCCAACGTATAACAAGAGTGTTTATTGAGTATCATTCATCCCTAAAACTTAACACTCACCCAGCCAGTGTTATCTGTAAGGATTTTTATGTTATTTATCGCTATTATATTTTATATTCCCGACAACTCGCATTTTCGAGCAATTTTAGCCATCATATGCAAAAGAATGACTTTAGCGTCAGTACAATAGCCATAACAACATAATAATATTATATATCAATAATAAGCCGTCGGTAATCAATGTTCAGTCTAATTTTGGACAATTCACAACATGGACACCTTAATTAAACACAAAGTTAACCAGGGATAATATTAGATATTAGTTCGCGTAATAGGCAGGTGAGATTAAATAACCCCTTCCACTGTTCAATTAAATTGATTGCACAATCGCTTAATCCCACAACACTGAATAATGCGGATACAAAACAGGAATACAAAATATATTTTTGTACATTTGATGAGTATGGGCACCAGCACCCTATTCCGCGCACACCCACGCTTAGCTCGGTGAGGTCATATTTTTTTGATTTTATGAACAGGCATTCCTGCTATCTGAAGGGGAAGAAAATGCCCACAAGCAGCCTGACAGGACATCAACCTGCTCTACGGAATGTCGATATCCTGGGACGCAATACCCGATGTCCCTTTTCCCTCTGCCATTCCCGTCAGCAACAAAATTTGGCATAATGCGCGCTGCAATTTTTCTGTATTAAGAGACCCTGATGTCCGATAACGCTCAACTTTCCGGTCTGTGTGACCGTTTTCGTGGTTTTTATCCTGTCGTGATAGATGTCGAAACGGCTGGATTTAACGCCAAAACCGACGCGCTGCTTGAGATCGCCGCCATCACACTGAAAATGGATGAACAAGGCTGGTTGATGCCGGACACGACGCTGCATTTCCATGTCGAACCGTTTGAAGGGGCAAACTTACAGCCTGAGGCGCTCGCCTTTAACGGTATCGATCCGTCAAATCCACTGCGCGGCGCCGTCAGTGAGTACGACGCGTTGCACGCGATCTTCAAAATGGTGCGCAAAGGCATCAAAGACAGCGGTTGCAACCGGGCCATCATGGTTGCCCACAACGCCACCTTCGACCACAGTTTTATGATGGCAGCGGCGGAACGCGCATCGTTGAAGCGTAATCCGTTCCATCCCTTCGTGACCTTCGATACTGCAGCACTCAGCGGTCTGGCGCTGGGGCAAACCGTGTTGTCAAAAGCCTGTCTGGCAGCAGGTATGGAGTTTGATGGCACCCAGGCGCACTCCGCCCTCTATGACACCGAACGCACCGCTATCCTGTTTTGCGAAATCGTGAACCGTTGGAAACGCCTTGGCGGGTGGCCACTACCGCAACCGGAAGACGCTTAATCACTTTCATCAGGCGATCGAGCCCATAAAAAAAGCGACCAGAGAATGGTCGCTTTTTTTATTTCCGCTGATTACTCAGCATCAGGTTCTTCGGTTTTGTATTTCGCTGCAGTTTCTTTAATCAGTTGCTGCAACTCACCGCGCTGGTACATTTCGATCAAAATATCACAGCCGCCAACCAGTTCGCCATCAACCCACAGTTGCGGGAAAGTTGGCCAGTTTGCATATTTCGGTAATTCCGCTCGAATATCCGGGTTTTGCAGGATATCAACATAGGCAAAACGCTCGCCACAGGCAGACAACGCCTGGACAGCCTGTGCGGAGAAACCGCAGCTTGGCAGTTTTGGAGAACCTTTCATGTACAGGAGAATCGGGTTTTCAGCGATCTGGCGCTGGATTTTTTCGATAGTGGTGCTCATTGTCTTGCTTCCTTTAACTTCTTTTACGGCAGTAGTCTGACATTGTAGCGGGTCAGACTGGCAACGGAAAATAACATTTTCATTACGCTTTACTATTTTATCCCCTGGCGCGATAAGTTGCATTCTCTATATTCCTTATCCTGTAAAACAACACGCCCTGGACTCTCCGCTGACCATTTTTAGTACGAGCTGTTGATTTTTTTTGCAGTCGCTTACGAAATGGGGTTTTAGATGATAAAAGCGATTAACTTTCTGTGCTTTTATGGATTAGAATCGACAGGTTTTGTAAATCACACGCAGGCATGATAGCCGCCTGCATTAACCAGAGGACTGCTCAGTGGCGCGAATAAACCGAATTTCGATCACGCTCTGTGCTTTGCTTTTTTCCACACTCTCTTTCACATCCCCGGCTAATGCTTCCCGGCAAACCAGGGAGACGCCTGCTGTTTCTCACGTAACGAAAACGGCAGATAAACATAAGAACGCGACGGCCAGTAAAAAAACAACCAAAACCAGTCAGAAAACCGTCAAAAAAGCCGTTAACAAAACCAGCGTAAAAACGGCCTCTTCGTCCAAAAAGCACACGACCTCGCCAGCGAAAACCACTAAAAATGCACATCGCCGTGTCTCTTCCACAACCGCAAAAACAGCCTCCGTCACCTGGAGCGAAAAATGCACGCCACGCAAAGGCCGCAAGCCCCATTGTGTGAAGGTGAAAGAGACCGCACCAGCTTCGCTTGCCGATGCGCATAAGGTCAGGGTACAGAAAGCGACCAAAACGGCAATGTCCACATTGATGAATCAGATTGGTAAACCGTATCACTGGGGCGGCACGTCGCCACGTACCGGTTTTGATTGCAGCGGTCTGGTCTGGTACGCCTATAAAGATCTGGTGAAGTTCCGTATTCCGCGTACGGCAAATGAAATGTACCACCTACGCGATGCCTCACCGATTGAGCGTGATGAACTGAAGAATGGCGATCTGGTCTTCTTCCGGACCCAGGGGCGCGGTACGGCTGATCACGTCGGCGTGTATGTCGGCAATGGTAAATTTATCCAGTCCCCCCGTTCAGGGCAGGAAATTCAGATAACCTCATTGAGCGAAGATTACTGGCAACGCCACTATGTCGGCGCCCGCCGCGTCATGACGCCAAAAACCATTCGTTAATCTCTTACCCTGTTGTTTACGCAACAGGGTAAGTTCTTCTTTTGCATCACCTTT
The DNA here is from genome assembly GCF_059418505.1 of Citrobacter sp. GW821-FHT07H02. Lineage (NCBI taxonomy): Bacteria > Pseudomonadati > Pseudomonadota > Gammaproteobacteria > Enterobacterales > Enterobacteriaceae > Citrobacter > Citrobacter sp. GW821-FHT07H02. Next base: position 47,817 of record NZ_JBWKPZ010000003.1, read on the forward strand.
CAATTTGCTACCCTATCCTTACGTACTTTAGGGCTATTGTACGTACCCATATTAATAATAAGGAGAGAAGCAATGTCGTTCGAATTACCTGCATTACCGTATGCCAAAGACGCGCTGGCACCACACATTTCCGCTGAAACGCTGGAATACCACTACGGCAAACATCATCAAACCTATGTGACGAATCTCAATAACCTGATCAAAGGTACCGCCTTTGAAGGTAAATCGCTGGAAGAGATCGTTCGTAGTTCAGAAGGTGGCGTATTCAATAACGCAGCCCAGGTCTGGAACCACACGTTCTACTGGAACTGCCTGGCCCCGAACGCGGGCGGCGAACCAACCGGTAAACTGGCTGACGCTATCGCCGCGTCCTTCGGTAGCTTTGCTGAATTCAAAGCACAGTTCACCGATGCTGCGATTAAAAACTTCGGTTCTGGCTGGACCTGGCTGGTAAAAGGGGCTGATGGCAAACTGGCTATCGTTTCTACGTCCAACGCGGGCACCCCGCTGACCACGGATGCCACCCCGCTGATGACCGTTGATGTGTGGGAACATGCTTACTACATCGACTACCGTAATGCCCGTCCTGGCTACCTGGAGCATTTCTGGGCGCTGGTAAACTGGGAATTCGTTGCGAAGAACTTCGCGGCGTAAATACGACAACGCAGAAGGGTTTCCTTCTGCGTTTTTATTTTCAACTCAATCGTTTAGTTGGCGACATAGGCCGTTTCAGGTTGCCTTCTCGCTGACACAAAGACCAGCAATAACGCCAGCCCTGCCACAATGGCGCCCATCACCGGAACAAAGCTATACCCCAGACCGCCGGAAATCACCGCGCCGCCTGCCGCCGCGCCTAACGCATTGCCAAGGTTAAATGCCCCGATATTCACCGACGAAGACAACCCCGGCGCTTCACTGGCGACACGCATCACGCGCATCTGCAAAGGCGGTACGACGGCAAATGTTGCCGCGCCCCACACCACCATACTGAACGCAGCGCCCAGATCGTTACGCGCCAGGAAAGGAATGGCCAGCATGATGACCATAAGCAGCAGTAAGAAACCTTTCAGCGTACCGTTGACGGAACGATCGGCCAGTTTGCCGCCAAAATAGTTGCCGATCGAAAACCCAACGCCGATCAAAACTAACATCGCGGTGACAAATGCCGGTGTGGCATGGGCAATGTTTTGCAGAACGGGTGAAATATAGGTGTAGAGGGTGAACATTGCCCCCGCGCCCAGCACGGTGGTCAGCAGCGCAGAAAGGACCGGTGGACGCAGCAAGACAGCCAGTTCTTTACGCACGTCCGGCCGTTCCCCTGCGCCACCTTTCGGCAGAGAGAAGAATAAACTGAGCATCGCGATCACCCCAAGTCCAGCGGTCGCTAAAAAGGACATCCGCCAGCCAATGGTTTCCCCAAGCCATGTGGCCGCAGGCACGCCGCCGATGTTTGCAATGGTCAGTCCCATAAACATCGTCGCCACGGCGCTGGCCTGTTTATGCTTCGGCACTACCCTGGCCGCCACGACCGAACCCAATCCGAAAAACGCGCCGTGATTAAGACTGGTCAAAATGCGCGATAGCATCAAGGTGGTGTAATCCGGCGCAATGGCCGACAGGACGTTGCCCAGCGTAAAAATGGCCATCAAAAAAATCAGCGCATTACGACGAGCACGGTGCGATAGCAACAGGGTCATCAACGGCGCGCCCACCATCACACCCACCGCATAGGCGCTGATGAGCATTCCGGCGGCGGGAATGGAGACATTCACGCCATGCGCAATGACGGGCAACAGCCCCATCGGAGAGAATTCCGTGGTCCCAATACCAAATGCGCCAATCGCAAGCGCCAGTAAGGGGTAATTGATTTTCATACGTTGACTCCGCTGCAGCGTGCCGCGAAGCGACACCCGATAAGAGCCAAAAGCATGACATCAATCACAAAAATAATAAAGTTAACAGAATGGCAAAAGACTTTTGCTGATTTAGTAACAATGAAGGGGTAACGAGATGAGGGAGAGCATGCTCCCTCACGGTAAATCAGTGCAGTGCGGCGGTCAGACCACCCGCTACGATCAGGCCCAGAACAATAATAGTGGTTACTAACGAAAACTTCAGATCGGTGCTCATCAAATTTGCTCCTTTTTATTCCCACACAAAAAGTGATATTGCGCATTTTTACACACTTGGATGTAAAAATCTCCCAGGATTTATATTGATAACCACTTTTAACTCTTCCCCTTTTCGTCAAGATCAGACAAAATTCCACGCTTACTTGATTAGCGTACCGGCCATTGACCCCCTCCTGACGTTTCGTGTCGTTTTCCCGGCGTGCCGCAACCCTGATGTTGCGATAAGGGTGTGTAAAGGCAAACGTTTACCTACAGTATTTTCAGGAGTTTGGATATGGTCTGGAGTGAAATGTAATGGCAACAATTAAAGATGTAGCGAAGCGAGCAAACGTTTCCACTACAACCGTATCACATGTAATTAACAAAACGCGTTTTGTCGCAGAAGAGACTCGCAATGCTGTCTGGGCAGCAATCAAAGAATTGCACTACTCCCCGAGTGCCGTCGCCCGCAGCCTGAAGGTGAATCACACCAAATCTATCGGTCTGCTGGCAACCAGCAGTGAAGCCGCCTATTTCGCTGAAATTATTGAAGCCGTTGAGAAAAACTGCTTCCAGAAAGGCTACACCCTGATCCTTGGCAATGCCTGGAATAATCTTGAAAAACAACGGGCCTACCTTTCCATGATGGCGCAAAAGCGTGTGGATGGTCTGCTGGTTATGTGTTCGGAATATCCAGAGTCTCTGCTCTCCATGCTTGAAGAGTATCGCCATATTCCAATGGTGGTTATGGATTGGGGCGAAGCGAAGGCTGACTTTACCGATACGGTCATTGATAACGCGTTCGAAGGCGGTTATATGGCCGGTCGTTATCTGGTGGAACGCGGTCATCGTGAGATAGGCGTCATTCCTGGCCCGATGGAGCGTAACACGGGGGCTGGCCGCCTGGCGGGCTTTATGAAGGCGATGGACGAAGCGCTGATAAAAGTCCCGGAAAACTGGATTGTACAGGGCGATTTTGAACCTGAGTCTGGTTATCGTGCAATGCAGCAAATCCTCTCTCAGACCCATCGCCCTACTGCGGTATTCTGCGGTGGCGACATCATGGCAATGGGGGCGCTCTGCGCTGCTGACGAAATGGGTTTGCGCGTACCGCAGGATATTTCGGTGATCGGTTATGACAATGTGCGTAACGCGCGCTATTTCACACCCGCACTGACCACTATTCACCAACCGAAAGACTCACTGGGTGAAACGGCCTTTAATATGTTGTTAGACCGTATCGTCAACAAGCGTGAAGAGTCGCAGTCTATTGAAGTCCACCCGCGACTGATCGAACGTCGTTCGGTTGCGGATGGTCCGTTCCGCGACTATCGTCGTTAAGCTTCCCCGGCGGGAACCTCTTCAGGTTCTCGCAACCACTCTTTATTCAGCGTTTCACTGTCGCCTAAATACTCTAGCAGCCAGGCTAATGCGGGCGACGTGTCATTTTGCTGCCAGGTCAGGCAGCATGCTGCATCCGGGAATGGATTCTCCAGGGTCAACGCGACCCATTTGCCACTGTCGACCCACGGTTTTGCAAAATGCGTAGGCACCATCCCGACACATAACCCGGCGGAAAGACAGGTTGCTGACGATTCCCAATCCGGTACGATCACGCGCTTTTGGTTGTCCAGCAGCCAGGTGATACGTTTAGGCAGTGTCCGTGACGTGTCTTCACGGACCAGCGACGGCCAGTTGCGCAACGTATCATCACTCAAGGGTCCGGGCATCGCCGCCAGGGGATGATGACTTGCCACCACGCAGCTCCAGCTCAACATTCCCATATCGCGAAAGGTATAGCGCCCGCCGACGGGGATCGCCTGCGTCGCCCCAATGGCCAGTTCCACGCGTCCGTCGGAAAGCGCATCCCAGACGCCGTTAAACACCTCCTGAGAAACGATCAGCTCGACGTCATCAAAGTGGCGATAGAAGTCGACAATCATCTGCCGGGTGCGTTCTGGTCGCACAATATTATCTACCGCGATAGGCAGTTGCCCTCGCCAGCCATTCGCAATCTGTTGGCACTGCTGGCGGGTGATCTGCATTTTTTTGATAACAGAGCGGCCTTCTTTTAAAAACCAGGCGCCGGCGGGCGTCAATTCCACATCCCGGTGGCGTCGTTCAAACAGGGGAACCGCCAGCCACTCTTCCAGTTGACGTACGGTGTAGCTGACGGCCGAGGGCACGCGATGCAGTTCCTGGGCGGCGGAACTGAAGCTACCATTGCGCGCGACAGCATCAACAACTTCAAGGGAATATTCTGACCACATATTCTGCCTACAAAAAATTTGAATTCAGTAGACAAATATTAGCGTTTCACAACAGGAATTTCACTCCCTACACTCTGCGGCAATGTCTTACTGATAAAAAAAGAGAATGTATTATGCAACCGGGAAAAGGGTTTTTAGTCTGGCTGGCGGGTCTCAGCGTACTGGGTTTTCTGGCAACAGATATGTACTTACCTGCATTTGCTGCCATTCAGGCCGATTTGCAGACACCTGCCTCTGCCGTCAGCGCCAGTCTGAGCCTGTTCTTAGCCGGGTTCGCCATCGCCCAGCTCGCCTGGGGTCCGCTATCCGATCGTTACGGTCGTAAGCCCATACTATTGCTCGGTTTGTCGATCTTCGCCCTCGGAAGTCTGGGTATGCTGTGGGTAGAAAGTGCAACAGGCTTGCTGGTTCTGCGCTTTATCCAGGCCATTGGCGTGTGTGCTGCTGCTGTTGTCTGGCAGGCACTGGTGACGGATTACTACCCGTCGCAAAAAGTTAACCGTATTTTTGCCACCATCATGCCGTTGGTCGGGTTGTCGCCTGCGCTTGCGCCATTGTTAGGCAGTTGGATCCTCGCGCATTTTTCCTGGCAGGCCATTTTCGCCACGCTGTTTGTGATTACGCTGATCCTGATGCTGCCCGCCCTGCGTTTAAAACCCACCGCAAAAGCACGTGACGATAGTCAGGATAAACTGACGTTCACTACCCTGCTGCGTTCGAAAGCCTATCGTGGGAACGTGCTGATTTACGCAGCCTGTTCCGCCAGCTTCTTTGCATGGTTAACCGGTTCGCCGTTCATCCTTAGTGAAATGGGTTATAGCCCCGCAGTGATTGGTCTCAGTTATGTTCCGCAAACCATCGCCTTCCTGATCGGTGGGTACGGTTGCCGCGCAGCGTTACAAAAATGGCAGGGGCAACAGCTGTTACCCTGGTTATTGGTCATCTTCGCATTGAGCGTCGTCGCGACCTGGGCGACCAGTTTTATTAGCCATGTATCGCTGACCGAAATTCTGATCCCCTTCTGTGTCATGGCTATCGCCAACGGCGCGATCTACCCTATTGTTGTGGCTCAGGCATTGCGCCCATTCCCACAAGCCACCGGGCGTGCCGCAGCATTGCAGAATTCACTGCAGTTGGGTCTCTGTTTCCTGGCCAGTCTGGTCGTCTCCTGGTTAATCAGCACACCGTTGCTGACCACCACCAGCGTCATGTTATCGACCGTTGCGCTCGCAGGATTGGGGTATTGGATGCAGTCGCAGGCGAGCGAGTCCACGCATCACACCGCGCACTCTGAGATGGCACACAACGATTCGTACTAAAAATAGCGATAATAGCCACTGATTAGCTCGCTAACTTTTTTGGGTTGTTTCACCGATTATTGAGGCCTATACTCATTTTCGGTTGTTACATAAATACGATAAATATTACGTTCTAACGGGAGCCGGAGCGCTCCCGTTTAGCCAGGGAATGGTCTTTTCGGCAAGGGTTCTCCCTTCCTCTGTTCTACGTCGGATTATAGGCTCGCGGACTTTTTTCCGTGAGATTTCTCACAAAGCCAAAAAGCGTCTACGCTGTTTTAAGGTTCTGATCACCGACCAGTGATGGAGAAACTATGAGTTCATCGTGTATAGAAGAAGTCAGTGTACCGGATGATGACTGGTACCGTATCACCAACGAATTACTGAGCCGTGCGGGCGTTGCTATCAACGGTCCTGCCCCGGCTGATATTCAAATCAAAAACCCCGATTTTTTCAAACGTGTATTGCAGGAAGGATCGCTGGGTTTAGGTGAAAGTTACATGGATGGCTGGTGGGAGTGCGAACGACTGGATATTTTCTTCAATAAAGTTCTGCGCGCAGGCCTCGAAAATCAACTCCCTCACCATTTCAAAGATACACTCCGCATCGCAGGCGCACGCCTGTTCAACCTGCAAAGTAAAAAACGCGCCTGGATAGTCGGCAAAGAGCATTACGATCTTGGTAATGATCTTTTCAGCCGGATGCTTGACCCGTATATGCAATATTCCTGCGCCTACTGGAAAGAAGCCGATACTCTGGAGTCTGCCCAGCAGGCGAAGCTAAAAATGATTTGTGAAAAATTGCAGCTTAAACCGGGTATGCGCGTGCTGGATATCGGCTGCGGTTGGGGCGGATTATCGCACTATATGGCGGCCAATTATGCAGTCAGCGTGGTGGGCGTGACCATTTCTGCAGAGCAGCAGAAAATGGCGCAACAGCGCTGTGAAGGTTTGGATGTCACCATTCTGCTGCAGGATTATCGCGACTTACAGGATCAGTTCGATCGTATTGTTTCGGTAGGGATGTTTGAACATGTCGGCCCCAAAAACTACGACACCTACTTTGAGGTGGTTGACCGTAATTTAAAATCTGACGGCCTGTTTCTGCTTCATACCATCGGCTCTAAAAAGACCGACAACAATGTCGACCCGTGGATCAATAAATATATCTTCCCGAACGGTTGCCTACCTTCCGTACGCCAGATAGCCAACGCCAGCGAACCGCATTTTGTGATGGAGGACTGGCACAATTTTGGTGCCGATTATGATACAACGCTGATGTCGTGGCATTCACGCTTTATAAAAGCCTGGCCTGAAATCGCAGAGAACTACAGCGAGCGTTTTAAGCGGATGTTTAGCTACTATTTGAATGCCTGCGCTGGCGCATTTCGCGCCCGAGATATTCAACTCTGGCAGGTCGTTTTTTCGCGCGGTGTTGAACACGGTCTGCGCGTTCCCCGCTAACAGAGCAGCCCCCGAAATTCTGCGGGGGCCACTTTCATCTTTTAGGCGTCATTCGCCAGCTTATTTACGGCGCTGTCCCGGGCCGCTAATACGCGCTCAACCGTATCGATAACCGCCTGGGTTTGCGGGTCAATCTCGATATTCACGCGAGCGCCCAGCTTTTTCTTGCCAAGCGTAGTGCGTTCGAGCGTTTCTGGAATAAGGTGAACACAAAAACGCGTTGCGGTAACTTCTCCCACGGTCAGGCTGATGCCATCGATGCCGATATATCCTTTGTACAGAATATATTTCATCAACTGCGGATCCTGCACTTTGAACCAAATCTGACGGTTATTTTCTGAGGTCAGAATTTTTGAGATCTCGGCAGTGGTCATAATATGGCCCGACATTAAATGCCCACCAATCTCATCACTGAATTTGGCGGCGCGTTCAACATTAACCAGATCGCCGACGTTCAGCTCACCTAAATTAGTAATGCGTAAGGTCTCTTTCATCAAATCGAAACTGATCTGATTACCCTTGATTTCGGTCACGGTCAGACAGCAACCGTTGTGCGCCACCGACGCCCCCGTCTCCAGCCCATCCAGCATGTATTCAGGTAATTCCACTACATGAGTGCGAAAATTCGGTTTTTCATCAATAGACACCAGTCTGGCGGTGCCCTGCACAATACCCGTAAACATACCTGCAACTCCTGAAATCAGTTTGAATATCTCTGCCCAGCACAATAGCAGGTGAAAATTCAGGTTGCCAGCAAAGTGCCGCTCACTCCTGTTTTTTCACTGGAGAATTACACATTCCCCGCTACAATAGACTGCAAATTCCCCTGCATCTTCTTCTTGCTGCCAATCAAGGCGGCTTTTCTGGTCTCTCAAATAACAACAAAAAACAAGGTGTATACGTGCAAAAGTATATCAGTGAAGCGCGTCAGTTATTAGCTCTGGCAATACCGGTGATTCTCGCGCAAATCGCCCAAACCGCGATGGGATTTGTTGATACCGTGATGGCCGGTGGATACAGCGCCACAGACATGGCGGCTGTCGCCATTGGCACATCCATTTGGTTACCGGCCATTCTGTTCGGTCACGGTCTGCTGCTGGCAATGACCCCCGTTATCGCGCAGTTAAACGGTTCCGGACGCCGTGAGCGGATCGCCCATCAGGTGCGCCAGGGATTCTGGCTGGCGGGGAGTGTCTCCGTCCTCATCATGGTCGTGCTGTGGAACGCCGGGTATATCATCCGCTCCATGCATAATATTGATCCGGCGTTGGCCGATAAAGCCGTCGGTTATCTGCGGGCCCTGCTCTGGGGAGCCCCGGGCTATCTGTTTTTCCAGGTAGCGCGTAACCAGTGCGAGGGATTGGCCAAAACCAAGCCCGGCATGGTCATGGGCTTCCTCGGACTACTGGTCAACATTCCGGTTAACTACATCTTCATTTACGGCCATTTTGGCATGCCGGAACTGGGCGGCGTCGGCTGTGGTGTTGCTACTGCGGCAGTGTACTGGGTGATGTTCATCGCGATGGTTTCCTACATCAGGCGTGCGCGTTCGATGCGCGATATTCGTAATGAGCCAGGATTCAGTAAACCTGACACCGCCGTCGTGAAACGGTTGGTCCAGTTGGGTCTCCCGATCGCGTTAGCCTTATTCTTCGAAGTTACCCTCTTTGCCGTAGTGGCATTGTTGGTATCGCCGCTGGGTATCGTCGATGTTGCGGGTCACCAGATTGCTCTCAATTTCAGTTCGTTGATGTTTGTACTGCCAATGTCGTTGGCGGCGGCGGTGACGATTCGTGTGGGGTATCGTTTGGGTCAGGGATCAACACTGGATGCGCAGACCGCAGCCAGAACCGGTTTGGGCGTCGGTGTCTGTATGGCCATGATGACGGCAATTTTCACGGTAACACTGCGAGAGCATATCGCCCTGCTCTACAACGATAATCCGGCAGTCGTTGCGCTGGCGGCACAGTTAATGCTGCTGGCAGCGATTTATCAGATCTCCGACTCCATTCAGGTCATTGGCAGCGGTGTTTTACGTGGCTATAAAGACACGCGATCCATCTTTTTTATCACCTTCACCGCCTATTGGGTGTTGGGTTTACCGAGCGGGTATATCCTGGCGTTAACCGACCTGGTCGTTGACCGTATGGGACCTGCTGGCTTCTGGATTGGCTTTATTATCGGTCTGACCTCCGCAGCCATTCTTATGATGCTGCGTATGCGATATCTGCAACGCCAACCTTCTACGGTTATTTTGCAACGCGCTGCGCGATAAATACGCAACCCCCACCTAAAAGCCCAAAAAAAAACCGAACACACATTGTGTGTTCGGTATCCAACAGATGAATAAATGTACTACTGCGTAAGCAGAATATCACGCAAGTGCATATCCATTCCTCTCATTGTAGATTTAATAAATAAATTAAAAACTCATATTTGAGTCACAAAACTAACGATGAAAAGAGCCGCACAGGTCTACGGCTCGATAATTATAACGATTTTAATATTTAAAACAAATACACAAATTATATGTGAAACATAATTTCATTCGTCGCATGAATGTATATTTCCATTAGTTACGATTGTATTAACTGATAACACATAATAAATAGTTAGGATTTGCTGAACTATTAAGATTCAGCTTAGGATATTATTGATTCAATGAATCGCAATTAGTTCCATCTTCTAAAAATAATTTTGGTATTCGAGGGATAAAATGAAAAGAAAGGTATTGGCTATCGTCATTCCAGCCCTGATGGCGGCTGGTGCAGCTCACGCTGCTGAAGTTTATAACAAAGACGGTAACAAGTTAGATCTCTATGGCAAAGTCGATGGTTTGCATTACTTCTCTGATGACACCAACTCTGATGGTGACCAGACTTATATGCGTTTAGGTTTCAAAGGTGAAACTCAGATCACTGACCAACTGATTGGTTTCGGTCAGTGGGAATATCAGGTAAACGCCAACACCACCGAAAGCGACCATGGCAACAGCTTCACCCGTCTGGCGTTTGCCGGTCTGAAATTCGGTGATTACGGTTCATTCGACTACGGTCGTAACTACGGCGTTCTGTACGACGTAGAAGGCTGGACCGATATGCTGCCAGAATTCGGCGGTGACTCCTATACCAAAGCTGACAACTTCATGACCGGTCGTGCCAACGGCGTAGCGACTTACCGTAATAACAACTTCTTCGGTATGGTTGATGGCCTGAGCTTCGCGCTGCAGTACCAGGGCGCTAACGAGAACCAGGTCACAGACGAAGTCTACTTCGACGGTACGACCCAGGAAGGTACAGGCAATGGCGGCGACCGTAATGTGAAAAATTCCAACGGCGACGGGTTCGGTATCTCCTCTACGTATGATCTGGGGATGGGCGTCAGCTTCGGTGCTGCATATACCTCTTCCGATCGTACTAATGAGCAAGTTAACCATTCAACCGCCGGTGGCGATAAAGCAGATGCGTGGACGACGGGCCTGAAATATGATGCTAACAACATCTATCTGGCAACCATGTATTCTGAAACCCGCAATATGACTCCGTATGGTGGCCGTTCTGATACTATCGCCAACAAAACGCAGAACTTTGAAGTAACTGCACAATATCAGTTCGACTTCGGTTTACGTCCGGCAGTTTCTTTCCTGATGTCTAAAGGTAAAGACCTGGTCGGTGCGGACAACGACAAAGATCTGGTGAAATATGCTGATATTGGCGCGACGTACTACTTCAACAAAAATATGTCCACCTACGTTGATTACAAAATCAACCTGCTGGACGAAGACGACAGCTTCTACTCACGTAACGACATCGCGACTGATGACGTCGTCGCTTTAGGCCTGGTTTACCAGTTCTAATATTTGCCCTGTATAAAGTAGCCCACTCTGCAATAGGTGGGCTTTTTTCTTATATTCTCCTGGCTACGGACAAATATCCGTTCCCCCTTTCTTTGGCTTAATATTCGCCACATACAAATAAATCACCACGACTCCACAATTTTTGTGTGCATTCAGGGTGCATACCTCCTTATAATCTCGCCCGGCTCTATGACTTGTTTAAGACATAGATTTACTTACTGAAACAAACTCTTTCCGGCATTTCAGGTGCTGAATGAGGCAAGAGGCTTAAAATATGTTCACCACGCTCGCATATGTTGCGCTTTTTTTGATCTGTTCATGGGGGTATTTAAAATAGATCAGAAGAGTCAATCTCTTTCCCGGTGTGTCTTCATTGCTATTTTTTTGGGTGCCGCCATTGGCATATCTCTCCACTTTATGGCAGCCGAGAACAGCAAAACCATTATGGAATGGTATAGCATCATCGGAAACGGCTATGTCAACCTGTTAAAACTCGTCGCCATTCCACTGATTTTCATATCCATTCTTTCTGCGATTAACAAACTCGAAAACAATGCAGGCATCGGTAAGATGTCTTTGACTATCGTCGCCTGCATGCTGTGTCTGGTGATGATCGCCGGATTCGTGGGGCTGCTTACAGCGCACACCATTGGACTGGATGCCAGCGCCTTTGGACAGATGCAATCAACGCTGACAGCGGAGGATGTCGACAAAACGGCGGCTGTATCATTACCACATTTGATAACATCGTTAATCCCCACCAATATATTTCTCGACCTTACCGGGGCCAGAAGCGTTTCCGTCATTGGTATCGTCATTTTTACCCTTCTGGCTGGCATTGCGCTGTTAAAAGTCAAAAAAGACGCCCCCGAAGAAGGTAAAAAATTAAGTGCGGGTATTAATGCCATACAAATTTGGGTAATGAAGATGGTGCGTATCGTCATTGCGCTGACGCCTTATGGGGTGATGGCATTAATGGCAAACGTATTTTCGACATATCAGCTTTCACAATTTACCAGCCTGCTGGGGTTTATTGCCGCTTGTTATCTGGCGGTGGCAATGATGTTTATCGTGCACGCCATTTTGCTGGTGCTGAGTGGTAAAAATCCCATTCACTACTTTAAAACCGTTTGGCCCGTGCTCACCTTTGCCTTTGTCTCACGCAGTAGCGCAGCGTCAATTCCTCTGGCGATATCTGCACAGGAAAAATATGGCGTACCGAATACGATTGCCAATATTGCGGCGTCTTTCGGCTCCAGCATGGGGCAGAACGGCTGCGCGGGTATTTATCCTGCCATTATGGTGGCGATGATTGCGCCAACAATGGGTGTCGATCCGTTATCGCTTCATTTCCTGGCAACCTTGCTTCCCGCTATTGCGCTGGGTTCAATTGGCGTCGCGGGTGTGGGTGGCGGTGGCACATTTGCATCACTGATCGTTCTTTCGACGCTGAACTTCCCGGTGGCGCTGGTCGGTATCTTTATTGCGATAGAACCTGTCGTTGATATGGCAAGGACTGCCCTCAATGTGAATGGCTCAATGATGTCTGGTGTTCTGGCAACCCGATTGCTGAGTGAAAAAGGTCAGGAACAACAAGACAGTGCAACGCTGAATTAACCTGTATTCAGGGTTTTCTCAAGCCTATCTGTCTCCTCAGCGTTTGCCCCTTTCCCCCGGGAGCACACGCTGAGGGTTCACACCTCAACCCCATTTATCTGATAATTCACCTACCCCATGATGCCCTCAGCGTACAGTCTGAGTGAAAAACACGCTGCAATATCAACAAAATATAAGCAACTTGTTTAAATACTCTGCGATCGAGTGAATTCAGAAAGAAAAATACCATTTCCCTCTTGCCTCATCCTGACTCTGCCGCTAATATTCGTCCCCGTTGTCACCTACAACGTTGCGTTCATAGCTCAGTTGGTTAGAGCACCACCTTGACATGGTGGGGGTCGTTGGTTCGAGTCCAATTGAACGCACCATTTTGCGTCCGTAGCTCAGTTGGTTAGAGCACCACCTTGACATGGTGGGGGTCGGTGGTTCGAGTCCACTCGGACGCACCATTTCACAGATTGTGACTTGGTGCCTCGCTATTCTCATTAAATTTTCCTCAATATTATCAATACTTAGTTTTATCTTACTCGCAGTCAATAAAGCATTTTTTTCTCTCAATTCCGTTGCCGTCCGTTGCCTTCCACCTGCAGCCACAACGCTTTGGTTCATCTTAGATTAGCCCCATCGATCACCAGACACTTCGCCGCGCTGAATCGTGAGGCAATCCTGGCAAAAAATCGATGTTCTATACTTAATGAAGTGTCCCAGCAGCTGTTAAATCCCCGATGCCTTACGCCCATCCTGAGAAAATGTTTCTGAACTGATTTCGCAACTGCTCCCGCGCGTTAACGTCGCATCAGAGCAACTTCGATGAAAATGAATATTAGGGCGTGGTTCAGCCATTTCCGTTTCTTACCGCCTGTAGCTGAGCGACAGACGCTCCAGAGCAACGAACTGCCAGGCGAAAATAGCCTCAGAGCCGAGCTGTTTTCGACACCGCAGATGGCGCGTTTCGGACAAAAACTGGCGCGTTCCCATAAATTGTCTCCTGACAGGTTGCCTTACTCTCTTCTCAAACGACTGAGCGATAATGAGGCCGTCATTACGCAAAACTGCTATGTGCTCAATGCCGGAAAAAAGGCGAGCATTATGCCCGCTGGCGAGTGGCTGCTGGATAATTACTACCTCATTGAGGAGCAGATCCGTATCGTTCGCCAGCACCTGCCGAAAAACTTCGGTAAGGGGCTACCGGCACTGGCGTCGCCACACCCGTGTCCACGCATTTACGATATCGCGACCGAGGCCATCGCACACGGAGACGGACGCTGGGACACCGCCAGTCTGACCAGTTATATCACCGCTTATCAGCAAGTGGCGCCGCTCACGTTAGGCGAAATATGGGCTTTACCCGGTATGCTGCGACTGGCCCTGATTGAAAATCTACGCCGCGTCAGCATAGAGGTGGTAGAAGCCCAGCAGGAACGCAATCTGGCCGACACCTGGGTTACGCGAATCGTCGAGTGCGCCGAGAATGCCCCCGCCGACCTGATCATGGTGATTGCCGATCTGGCGCGCTCCCGCCCTCCGCTGAGCAGTGCATTTGTGGCCGAACTGGTACGCCGCCTGCAGGGGCGCGGCAATGTGCTGGCGCTGCCGCTGACCTGGATTGAGCAACGTCTTGCTGAGCAGGGCGTCACCGCCGATGCCCTCATTCATCGTTTCAACCAGCAGCTTGCCGCCAGCCAGCTTTCAGTAAGCAACAGTATCACCGGTTTGCGTTTACTGAGTGAAACCAACTGGGCCGATTTCGCTGAAGCCATGAGCGCGGTGGAACAGACGTTACGTCAGGACCCTGCCGGTATCTATCCCCTGATGCACTTTGATACCCGCGACCATTACCGCCATGTGATTGAAATTCTGGCCCGGGGCAGCCGCTTCAGCGAACCCGACGTCGCCCGACGCGTGCTCACGCTCTCCAGAGAATCCCCCCCTGACACACCGGGACGCCATATTGGCTATTTTTTGATGGGTGAAGGCCGGAAGCGTCTGGAAATACAGCTGTCAGCCGACACCTCGCGGTTCATCCGCCTGCGGCACAGTTTCAACCAGATCCCCCTGCTCTCCTGGCTTGGCAGCCTGAGCCTGTTGACGATGGCGGCGACAGCCGAAATAGTGCACGAAACGGCGCTGTCGGGGATGGGCTGGTTGCTGATACCGCTGGCAATACCGCTGATTGTGGCGATCAGCCAACTGGCAAGCGATCTGCTGAGTGAGGCGACCACCCGTTTTCGCTCACCGCGACCGCTACCGCGAATGGATTTTTCTGCCGGTATCCCGCAGGGTTCCGCGACCATGGTGGTGATCCCCTGTCTGCTGAACGATCGCGAAAGTATCAGCAAACTCATTACCCGTCTTGAGGTTTGCTGGCTTGGTAATCAGAGCGAACATCTCTGTTTCGCCCTGTTGACCGACTTCATTGATTCAGCGAATGAAAACTCGCCGGAAAACAGCGAACTGCTCGATCAGGCTCTCTCACAGATGCAGGATCTTAACCGTCGCTATCCGGCCAGCCGCCCCCGTTTTTATCTGCTCCATCGCGCACCTGAATGGAACCCGCCCCAGGGCGTATGGATGGGTTATGAACGCAAACGGGGCAAACTGGCGTTGCTCAACAGCTGGTTACGTCATCCTGACACACAGTTTTCCAGCGTGGCGGGGCTGCCTGCTGATCTGTTACCGGAGGCGATCCGGTATGTGATTACGCTGGACAGTGATACGGTTCTGCCCCGTGATACCGCGCATAAGCTGGTCGCGACGATGGCGCATCCGCTGAACCAGCCGGAATATGACCCCGCACGCCAGCGGGTGGTCAAAGGATATGGAATTTTACAGCCAGGGCTGGCGGAAGAGATGCCGCGTAACGGACAGGGTCGCTATGCCGCCATGTGCAGCAGCGTACCGGGCAACAACCCGTACTCGATGATGTCTTCCGATATCTATCAGGATCTCTTCGGAGAGGGGTCGTTTGTCGGGAAAGGAATTTACGATGTCGATATCTTTGTTCAGGCCACGAAAAATACCTGCCCTGAAAATCTGGTCCTTAGCCATGACTTACTGGAAGGGTGTTATGCCCGTTCGGGTCTGCTGAGCGAGATCTTACTTTACGAACAATACCCGAATAACTACCTTACCGACGTTGCACGGAGAACCCGCTGGATCCGCGGGGACTGGCAGTTACTTAACTGGCTTAAACTCCGCGTCAGAAAGGCGGATGGAACTCACGATAAAAACCCGTTATCCGCGCTTTCTTACTGGAAATTATTCGATAATCTGCGGCGCAGCCTGGTGGCGCCTTCGTTGCTGGCGCTTCTGTTTTGCACGCTGGTGTGGGTACCCAATCCATTTTACTGGCTGGGCGTCCTGGCGCTGGTATGGCTGCTACCCACGGCGATGGCCGTCACCCACGATCTCATCAGGAAACCCGCCCGCCGTCCCGTGGGGCAACATCTGCTGCTGGTTGCGACCGGCGCACTGAAGCGGCTTTCCCGCATCGGGCTGAACATTGTCACCTTACCGCATGAAGCCGGGTACTCTTTATACGCCATTGCCGTGACGCTGTGGCGGCTGGGGTTCAGTCAACGCAACCTCAGTCAGTGGGCCAGCTTCAGCCCGGACAGCGATCGGACGAAGACATCCCCCGTGCGCTTTTACCGGGCGATGTGGATGAATGTGGTCAGCGGTGTGGCGTTAACGGTGCTGACTGCGCAGGTTGCGCCGGGGTTCTCAGCGATCGCGTTGCCGGTCAGTATCGTGTGGTGCCTGACGCCACTGCTGCTGAGCTGGATGAGTCGCCCGCCAGTACGTAACGCATTTTCGCCCAATAAAGAGCAGAAACAGCTGTTACGGCAGACGAGCCGTGAGATCTGGGCCTTTTTTGAAACATTCACTACGGCAAATGAGAACTGGCTTACGCCTGACAACTATCAGGAAATACCGCAGCCGGTGATTGCCCACCGAACCTCCCCCACTAACATTGGTCTGTCGCTGATGGCCAACCTGACCGCGTGGGATTTGGGCTATTTGCCCATCGGTGAGGTGTTGCAGCGCATCACGCTCACCCTCGACGCGATGGATAAAATGGAGCACTTCCGCGGTCATTTGTACAACTGGTATGACACCCGCACCCTTGCGCCCCTCAACCCCCGTTATGTTTCAAGTGTCGACAGCGGCAATATGGCAGGCCATTTACTGACGCTACGCGAAGGGTTGTCTGCCCTGCGCAATCAGCCGGTCTTAAACAGCGAACAGGTACTGGCCGGACTGGACGACACGCTGAGCATCCTGGAAAAACACTGGGGGCAGAACGCGCCAACCGGGCTGCGACTGCTGCGCAAACATTGTCACAGCGCCGCCTCGTTGCCTCCGGCGCTGTTGTTTATCGAACTCAAAAAAATGCGCACTCAAAGCAACCATCTGACGGCGTTGTGTCATCACGAAGACCATCTTGTGCTGCGCTGGACTGAACACTTACAGCATCAACTGGTGCTGATCTGCCACGAATGGACGCATTTGCTGGGCTGGTTAACGCCAGAGTATGACGCGCAGGCCCTGCCGTCACTGAACTGGCTTGCTCAGGCAACATTTACCGGCGAAGGAACACCTCCGGCATCGACGATCGCGCTGGCACGCATGCGACTGAATATCATCACCGAGCTGGAACAGCGGCTGAATGAGCATGCACGCATGGATTTCACCTTCCTGTACAGCAACGTGACCAGCCTGCTCAGCATTGGCTACAACTGCGACAGTAATACGCTGGATAAGAGTCACTATGACCTGTTGCCCTCCGAAATTCGCCTGACCAGCTTTCTCGCCATCGCAACCAACCAGTTGCCGCTCAAAAGCTGGTACGCCCTGGGGCGGCTGTTCACCACCATTGAGAAAGAGACTGCGCTGATGTCCTGGAGCGGCTCAATGTTTGAATATCTGATGCCCAATCTGGTGATGCCCACCTGTCCCGGCAGCCTGCTTGACGACATGAACCAGTCGGCGGTGATGCGCCAGATTCACTGGGGAAAAGAGCGCGGGGTGCCGTGGGGCGTTTCAGAGTCTGGCTACCACGCGTTTGATGTTCAGCACAATTATCAGTATCAGGCATTTGGCGTTCCTGGCCTGGGTCTTCGCCGGGGGCTGGCCGACGATATGGTGGTCGCCCCTTACGCCACGCTACTGGCACTGATGGTTTCACCACAGAAAGCCTGTGAGAACCTGGCAAGGCTGGAGAAAATCGGCGCTCGCGGCGAATACGGCTTTTATGAAGCGCTGGACTATACGCCGTCACGCCTGGCAACCGGACAGCTGTATGCCGTGGTGCAGTCATGGATGGCGCACCATCAGGGCATGGCCTTTCAGGCTCTGGCTCACGTGTTGCTTAACGCCCCAATGGCCGACAGATTCATGTCGAGTACGGCGTTTCAGTCGGCGAGCCTGCTGTTGCAGGAGCGAGTGCCGGATGCGGTCGATCTCTACAGCCCGCGCCGCCATTTTGAGTCTCATGAAGGGAGAGTCAAACCGGTTCGCTACGAACCCCGCATTTTCACCCGTGTAGACAGTCTGGTTCCTGAAGTGCAGCTGTTATCCAATGGCCATTACCATCTGATGATGACGCCTGGCGGCGGCGGTTACAGCCGCTGGAACGATATCGCCCTCACCCGCTGGCACAGCGATACCACCCGCGATAACTGGGGGGCATTCTGCTATATCAGCGATACGCAAACGGGTGAAGTCTGGAGCAATACCTGGCAACCCACGGCAGATAACAACTGTCACGATGAAGTGATATTTACCGATGCGGGCGCGGAATTCAGACGCACGCTCGGCGCGATCAGCGTCAAAACGCAGATTGTGGTCTCGCCGGAAGATGATATTGAACTGCGGCGGGTAACGCTGCTGCATCATGGCCGTCACCCACGTCTCCTGGAACTGACGACCTACGCGGAAGTGGTACTGGCGCCTGCGGCCAGCGATCTGGCGCATCCGGCATTCAGCAATTTATTTATCCAGACTGAGCTTATCCCCGCCCAGAATGCCATCCTCTGTCACCGACGTCCGCGCTCTCCGGATGAACCAAATCCCTGGCTGTTTCACATGATGGTGGTGCATGGCGATACGCGGAAGAACGTCTCGTTTGAAACCGACAGAGCGAAATTTCTCGGTCGCGGCAGAAGCCCGGCAGAAGCTCTGACGGTCAGACAACACGGGCCGCTCAGCAACACGGCGGGATCCGTGCTGGATCCGGTACTGGCGATACGCCACGCCGTCACCCTGCAACCCGGACAACCCGGACAACCGGTGATTATTGATATCCTTTATGGTCTCAGCGAAAGCCGTCAGCAAAGCCTGGCGCTGCTGGAAAAATATCGCGATCACCCCATCGCCGATCGCGTCTTCGAACTGGCCTGGTCGCACAGTCTGGTGGTATTACGGCAGATTAATGCCAATGAAGACGATGCCGCGTTGTTTAATCGCCTTGCCAGCGCGATCCTTTACCCCTGCCAGGAACTGCGTGCCGACAGCCAGACAATCAGCCGTAACCGGCGCGGACAGTCGGGTCTGTGGGGCTGGGCGATTTCTGGCGATCTGCCCATTGTGCTTCTCAGTATCACCAGCGAGGAGAGCATGCCCTCCGTTACCACGCTGATTCAGGCGCACCGCTACTGGCGGCTAAAAGGGCTGGCGGCGGATTTAGTGATTCTGAATGACAGTCCAGGAGGTTATCAGCAGGCGCTGCAAAACCAGATTATGGATCTGATTTATGCCGGTTCTGAGGCCAGTCAACTGGATAAATCCGGCGGGATTTTTGTCCGTAATGGCGAGCATCTTTCCGCCGAAGACAAGCTGCTTTTGCTGAGTGTGGCGCACCTGTATCTGGATGACCGCGCAGGCGGGCTGAATGAACAGCTTGATCAGCGTATTCATCTCCCTAAAACATCGGTGCGGCCTTTTATTCCGCACGTTGGGCCGGGGATAAACCAGCATCTCCCCTGGACACCGGATACCGCTCAGCTGTTCCATTTCAACGGGCTTGGCGGTTTTTCTCAGGATGGTCGTGAATATCAGATTGTGCTCAGGGAAAACGAACCGACGCCCGCCCCCTGGTCAAACGTGCTGGCAAATGCCGGTTTCGGCAGCGTATTGTCGGAAGCAGGACAAGCCTATAGCTGGTATATGAATGCCCATGAATACCGGTTAACGCCGTGGGAAAATGACCCGGTCAGCGACCGCAGCGGCGAAGCCTTCTATTTGCGTGATGAAGAGAGCGGCGTGTGCTGGTCGCCGACCACGCTGCCGGTACGCGGCGAGGGGGATTATCTTACCCGCCACGGTTTCGGCTACAGCGTGTTCTCTCACCGTGAGCGCGGCATCGACAGCGAACTGACGGTGCTGGTTGCTGAACAGGCTCCGGTTAAACTGGCGATCCTGACGCTCAGTAACAACTCCGGGCGCACGCGCAGACTATCAGTTACAGGCTACGTGGAATGGACACTGGGTGAATCCCGGACACGTTCCGCGCTGCATGTTGTCACCCATGCGGCAAGCGTCGCCGGTGGATGCGCCGTGATGGCCAATAACTTTTATGGCGCCAGCGGTGCCGGACGCACTGCATTTTTTGCTGTTACCGGCGTGCATTGCTCGCTGACGGGCGATCGCCGCGAGTTTCTCGGTCGTCAGGGTTCACTGCAAAAACCGGCGGCATTAAGCCTGCGCAGGCTGTCTGATAAAACAGGCGCCGGTCTTGACCCCTGCGGCGCAGTGCAGTCTGCGACCACACTTATCGATGGCGATCAACGGACGTTTATTTTTGTGCTCGGCGTTGGCGAAGATCAGGCTCAGGCCCAGGCAACACTCACCCGCTATCTCAACGAAGAGGCCGCGCGCGAAGAGCTGAACAAGGTTCATCGCTACTGGCACCACATGCTCGATAAAATGGTGATCAACACGCCGGACAGTACCGTTAATTTACTGGTGAACGGCTGGCTGCTGTACCAGACGATGGCCTGTCGCCTGATGGCGCGCAGCGGCTACTATCAGTCCGGCGGCGCGTTTGGTTTTCGCGATCAATTGCAGGATACGCTGGCGTTGAGTCACACCGCGCCGCAACGGCTGCGCGAGCAGATTGTCCTCTGTGCGTCACGGCAGTTCACTGAAGGCGATGTCCAGCACTGGTGGCACCCGCCTCAGGGCAGTGGCGTGCGCACACGTTGTTCGGACGACTATCTCTGGCTGCCGCTGGCCGTCTGTCACTACGTGGCAACAACCGGAGATGCAGAGGTACTGGAGCAGCCCATACCTTATCTGGAAGGTCGCCTGCTCCAGCCGGGCGAAGAGTCCGTTTACGACACGCCGGTAACCAGCGCCATCGAAGAGACGCTCTGGTTGCACTGCGTGAAAGCGATTCGGCATGGGCTACAGTTTGGGCAGCATGGCCTGCCGCTCATCGGGGCGGGCGACTGGAATGACGGGATGAACCGGGTCGGCATTGAAGGTAAAGGTGAAAGCGTCTGGCTGGGGTTCTTCCTGTATGACATTTTACAGCGCTTTGCCGATCTTGCCGAACAGCGTCAGGACGCCAGTATTGCTTTGCTGTGTCGCACGCAGGCCGTGCAATTACAGAAAAACCTCGATGCCTCTGGCTGGGACGGTGAATGGTACCGACGCGGATATTTTGATGGCGGCGAACCTCTGGGCTCCAGGCTTTCGCAGGATTGTCAGATTGATGCCATCGCGCAAAGCTGGTCCGTACTCTCCGGTGCCGGAAGTCCGGAACGCAGCGCCCGAGCCATGCAGTCGCTGGATGAACGTCTGGTAGACCGCGATGCTGGCCTGATCAAACTGCTGGCACCACCGTTCGATGGTCACGGACCGAATCCGGGTTACATTCAGGGATATCTGCCTGGCGTGCGGGAAAACGGTGGGCAGTATACGCATGGCGCAATCTGGGCAATCATGGCGTTTGCCCGGATGGGCAAAACCGCACGCGCCTGGCAGTTGTGGTCGATGATCAATCCGATAAACCATGCGCGAAATGCCAGCGAAGTAGAAATATATAAAGCGGAGCCTTACGTCATGAGTGCGGATGTTTACAGCGTCGCGCCGCATACCGGACGTGCCGGCTGGAGTTGGTATACCGGATCTTCTGGCTGGGCATACCGACTGCTGACTGAGGAGCTACTGGGAATTAAACGTTACAAAGACACCTTCACTGTTCACGCTCAGTTGCCTGATGAATGGCCGTCACTCAGCCTGATGTACCAGCATGGTCACAGTTGGTATCACATCACCATTTCGCGCGGCAGCGAGGAATATCGGGTCACACTGGATAGCAACACACTGCCAGATGATAAAATCCCGCTGCTGGATGACGGGCAAAACCATACGGTTGATATCCTGCAAAAGTGATGCCGTCGAAAAATGCGCATTAACGTCTGCCGTTAATGCGTTGATTATCTCTGAGAACATCTATCGCGGTCTGCATCGCCACTTTATCATCCCTTCTTTTTTGCTTTCCCTGCATGACCTGAAGGTACTCAAGCAGCGTCCGGGTGTTAATTGGCCGGCCCTGTTTACCAACAGCCAGCACGGCTTCGCCAAGGATAATTTTCACTGGCGGCAATTGTGCCGGGTACCAGTCAAGAGTGTCTTCTGATTTCATTATAAATTTCTCATGGAAGGGCATTATATCACAATATCCAGTCTTACTCTCTGACGCATTCCCCAGACACAGAACCAAACACATATAAGCTCAATATTATTAAATATAGGCGTATACTTAATTATTAAACTTCTGGAGTGTTAATTTATGTCTTATACAAGTGGCTTGCGAAAATTTAAAGAAAGACCTGTGCATGTAACCTGCCCTGCCTGTAACCACACGGCAGACCAAAAAGCAGGTAAACTGCGAAAAGATGCGGTGCTGGAATGTCCTTCATGCGGGCTGTTATTTCTACCATCAGAATGCTGGTGCATTGGCGGCTAGCCAGCAGTTCCCTCTTCGAAAGAAAACGAAACAGGAAAATAACCACATATCAATGTGATACTGTGATAAAGGTGAATCTCATGAAAAACAAGAAAGCTGTTTTTATTGAAGGGCATATCATTGCAAACCGACTTTTTGGAGATGCAAGGCCCCCCTTTTGTATCCACAGGGTTATGTTCAGCAACGGAAAATATGCGATCGTTCGGGCTGCGTCCGGGATATGCTTCAGTCCCGGAGACGTTATTCAACGAAACGATTGCGAATGGTTTTTCAACGATGAAAAAACTCGCCTGCTCTCCTTCGAATATCTCGAAGAAAACGAATCACAGAGGCAACTGCTTGAATATTAATAATGTATTACTGAATTTATGAACAGATAAAAAATCACTGATGCAAATACGGAAATTAGAATACAGGATGACGTTCCTGTTGCTGTTTATTGACTATTTTATCTTTTCATTTCAAACGAAGGGACGCGGTCTTATTTAATACATATCGCTAAAGACTAATTTTCCTTATGCATTACAACGTTCAATGACATTAAGGAGAAGTTGTGCCACAGGTCTGTACTAACGCTTTACTTCATCGTGCGAGACTGTTGCGCACATCGAAGTACCGAGAAAATTCCGTTTAGAAATGCAGAGTTGGTACATAAAATGGTCAGCAAAAAAGTGCGCTCCCAAGGGTTCTGATAGATAAATCATAAACATACTCATCTACTGTACAACTTTAGGCCATCAACTCGGATGCCCCCCATTTTTTCTTCATCAGGCGCATTGACTTCTCGCTCGGCTTACTCCCCTTCGATTAAGTCCACTTTGCTGTACTTTGTTTGTTGATTATGTCCTTTCTGAAATATAATCAGAGGTTGATAAACACAGAAATGAAGCAGGTAGCTGATGGAAATTGATCTCGATAATCTGGTCTTTAACGGGCTGGAAGAAGCGGAAGAGCGTAATGCAGAGCGTCTTGATGATGCAGACAAAAAAGCGCAAGCGATTGTGGCCGATGATGACTGCGGCGACGCCTGCAAAATCTAATGGTTAAACCGGCTACGCGCCGGTTTTTTAATGTCATTTCTTCCCTCTTGCCCTATTGAGACTTCCCCGCAGATAGCAGACAATTCAGCCTTATGGCTGGAGAATGACCATGTCTTTGAAAATCAGCGTGCTACTTGAAAATCATCTGGCAAAAGAAAGCCACAATTCCTCTCCATTGATATCCAAACCCGGCCTCAGTTTGCTCATTGAAGACGGTCAGGACAGACTACTGTTCGATACCGGTCCCGATGATAGCTTTCTGAAAAATGCCCTGAACATGGGGATTGATCTCAACACCCTGACGGCAGCTCTCCTTTCCCATGGACACTATGACCATTGTGGTGGCGTACCGTGGCTCCCGGAAAAGACGCGGATCATCTGCCATCCTGCCATCAGTCAACCACGTTTTGCCGCGCTCACATTTGCCGGGATAAAAGCAAAATTCAAAAAGTTGTCAGTCGACGTTGATTATTCACGCTTTATACAGGAACCGACATCAACACCGGTGGACATCAGCCCACGTTTCATGTGGTCAGGCGAGATCTCAACCCCTTCTCCAAAAGCCTATGGCGTACTTGGCGATCCTGCTCGGTCCACAGATTACATTCAGGATGAGGGGGTGTTGATCTATAAATCGACACAGGGACTGGTGATCATCACTGGCTGCGGTCATAAGGGGATTATCAACATTGTACGTCACTGCCAAAAAATCACCGGCATCACGCGTATCCATGCCATTGTCGGCGGGCTGCATCTGCGTAGTGCGTCGCCGTGGACTTTATGGAAAATCAGACGTTTTCTCCGCAAGGAAAACCCAACGTATATTTTCGCCTGCCATTGCACGGGTTGGTGGGGAAAATTGTGGCTGCCTTCGCTGCACAGCCCTGCGACGGGGGAAGTGGTCGTCATTCCGGAATAAGAGACATCGCGGCGCGTTGAGCGGGCAATAGTCGACCTGTATTGAGACTCCAGACTGACTCAGCACGCCACAAACTGGTGGTGTTCATTGAGCCGGTATTTCACCCCAGCCTGAATATTGTCCTCCCCTTCAATGGCAACGGCAAAGCGTGTGCGAACCCCATCGTGATAGGCCAACGCGGCGCACCCTCCGGGTCCAAGAATGATGGAATCCACATGCCCGACGCTGGCGATAACGGCATGTTCGCCACTGGCAACTATATGAACGTTATCACCGCTATTGGCTATTTTAGGCTGTTCACCAAAACAGGTTATGTGTGACAGATCGCCCGCGCTGGCGATATTACTTCTGCTGCCGAGGGTACTGACTCGCACACGCATTCCCGTATTGGCGATACGCGTGCTATTTCCGGCGCTGCTAACGCGGGTTGAATTCCCCGCCACCACCACACGGGCACGATCGCCTGAACTGCCAATGTGGGCGTTATATCCCACACTGCCAATACGCACGCCATAACCCGCACTGGCAATCTGTGTGGCATAACCGGCACTGCTCAGCCAACCATTGTCCCCTGTGCTGCCGATATAACTGTGGGTCCCTGCGCTGGCCACTTTCACATTGTCTCCGGCACAGCCTAACCGCACGTTATCGCCCGCACTGCAGATCTGCGCGCTATTCTCCGCATTCGCCAGCTGTTCTTTATCTTTAACCGTGGACAATTTACTGAAACAGGGGGCAACGCTTTCCGCATCATGAGGAAAAATGGCATTCGGCGGAGTCAGTGCATTCGCCAAAAAATCCATGGTACGAATATCCTGACGCACAAAGCTCTCTTCACTCAGCCACTTTGTCCACGCATATTCCACCAGACTGTTTGCCCAATCCGCATAGCCTTCGAACTGGAGCGTGCGATGCACGTCTGCGTAACTCCCCCCATCAGGAAAATGGCGAATAAACCATCGATACATTACGGGCCCGACACGCCAGGCCCGCAAATCCTTACGCGTAATAACCATCGATCAATGCCGGTGATAGCCATCTACCATGCACTTGAAGGTTTCGCCCGGCGTGCGACCTGTTGTGCATAAATAGAGGTGACCAAAAATGAAAAACAGACTGACTATGGATAACGCAAAATGCGCCTGCAACAGCCAGTAACGAACGCCCGGGAACAGATCGCCGACGGCCTGAGGGTAAAGCGACAATAAGCCGGTTATCAACAGCAGCGGCAGTAATCCATACATGACGCCGACATAGGCAGCCTGCTGCAGCGGGTTAAACTTCGAACGCACACTTGCCGGAAACGGGTGAGATTCCCCCTGCATAATGCCGAACAGATAGAAACGCGTCTGCCGAAGTGCACGGCTTACCCACCCCTGGCGCTGAATAATGTAATGATGACCATTACCCCCCGCCAGGTTGATCAACACAAATCCAATCCAGCATATCAGCAGCAGGAAGCCACAGACTTCATGCACCGCCAACAGACTTTTGATCGCCGATGGGCTGGCGAGAGTGAAATGATTAATCAGGCCGCTGACCAACAGCAACAGAAATAACAACGCATTAGACCAATGCCATAGCCTGACCGCTTTTGAGTACAAATAGACTTTCTCCCCGTGACTCGCCGCCTTCTGATTCACAGATCGAAAACGTAAAATGGCGTGCAGCGCCAGCACTAGCCCCATCGCCACCAGCATCAAACCGGCAATCACCAACCAGACAGGCCAGTATTCCGCTGAAAACAGGGGGACATAGTGGGCGAGCTGCATGTGAAACTGTTCGGCACTCTGCGACGCGTTCATACATTTTCCTTTTTAATCAAATGTTGACCGAACCGGCGATACAGATGGGGTTTGCCTGCGCCTGGAAGCTGATGCTCGTAGTATTTGTTTTCCCGAAGCCATGCCTGAATTTCTGGACTGTCTTCACGCCCAAAAATCAGCGCGTGCTCTGGACAGGCACTGACACAAATGGGAGGAAAGCCTTTCGCCAGACGGCTTTCAGCGCAGAAATCGCATTTATCTGCCACTTTGGTCTGTGGGTTGAGATAACGAACCTGATACGGGCATGCGCCGATACAGTAACTGCATCCAATGCAGCGGGATGTATCAACTCGCACAATACCGTTTTCGTCTCGCCAGGAGGCCCCGGTCGGACAAACGTCAATACAGGGCGCATTCTCGCAGTGCTGACAAGACTGACGAAAATAGTGATACAAAGTTTCATTTTCGTTATCAGACACCGGGATATGCGCGATCGACAAACGGCTCCCCTGCGGGGGGACATGGTTCGTTTTACGGCAAGCGCGTGCGCATAAATTACAGCCATTACACAGTGATTCGTCGTGAATCATGGCGTAGCGCACGTCTTTGGTCTGTTTCGTGCCGGCTACTACCTTTTGACCGGGGCCGGTGAAAAAGATCACTGTCCCCATGCCAATTACAAATTTTCGTCGAGTGAAGGACATCGGGTTATCCTCTAATGCTGTGACAGAGACAGTCCACACATTCCATGACATCTACCTGAAAAATCAGGGGTTCTGATACTGCTCAACCTCAAGCCATTCACATAAGCCATAGGCTTTTCCGTAGCTCATAAAACGCTCGCTAAACAGATAAGGCTCTGCGTTTGATGACTCCACGCGGCGTATATCCGCATAGTCCGGATGAACGTCCATCGTTGCCAGCGCCGCCTCTATCTCTTGCGGTTCAAAGCGGTACGGCGGTTGTTCAAGCATGGCGACTTTGTAAGGTCGGGGATACGTGCGGCAATCAAAACGCACCGCCTCGGCAACCGCACGGCAGATATCCCTTTCCACCACCTGCACACACATGTCGGCATAGTTTTCGGTCATCGTCTGCGTGCTGTAGTAGTACTCATCCTGGCTACCTTTCACACAGGTAATATCCGTCCCCCTATCGCCCTGGCGCAGACTTTCCAGCAGAGGATCGAGATCCTCTTCGGTCAACAAATAGGGCGGCAGCGTAAACAGACTACGCGCCACCAGGTTTCCCGATGCCGAATGCTGGCGGATAAAATCCGCCACAATCTCTACTGGATTCGCCGCTTCCGCCGGTGTATCGCCTTGCTCTTCCTGAGGACGTAACGCATGAAACCACTGGCGTTTCTCGACGTCGATCTCTGGAGCATCCTGGGCTGAAACGCTATCTACATGGCTCATCACGCGTTCCTTTCTACGCAGGCAACAGATTCTGTGCGGCCAGATCGGCTGCAACGTCTTCAAGCCCGAGTCGATTCAGGGTTTCGCGGGTCGGGCATCCCAACTCAGGATCCCAGCCCATCTCCTTATAGAACAGCGTCAAAGAAAGGCGCATATCTTCGCGATCCATTTTGTCTGTCCCTTCGGTGAAGACGGGGATTTTCGGATCTTTGTCGAACACCCAGGAACAGATGAGATCGTGTTCATTACGCATATCTTTGGTTTGCATCAGCTTGACCGTGTAAGCACGGTGCAGCGTAAAGATGCGCTCAGCAGCGAGATCCAGACTGGCCTGGGTCGTTTCATCGCCGGTTACGGCCTGAAAGAACTTAGCCTCCAGGTCCAGATCGCCGCGATAATTACGACTTTTGAGCGGCGATACCGTCATTGGCCAAACCCAGTTACACAGCGTGACCGCGTTATGCAGACAGACTTTGAGCAGCGTCCATTTGGCGTATTTGATTTTGGCCGCATTGATCGGCGTGTAATTTTTGGTTTCGTCGTAGGCGTCTTCGGAACCAAACAACTCGCCCGCCACTTCCCGTTGCAATTTCAGCGGTAAACCGGAACCAATGAAGTTGATGTGGGTGTGCGTCATACAGTCGCGATTAAACATGCAGTTGGTAATCGCCCCAACTTGGGCTGAAGCTTCGTTGGCGTGATGCACAGGAAAGCCAAACGGCGACCAGAGTTTGTTTTTATCGTAAGCCCAGTATTCTTCACCCAGATTCCAGCGCTCAGCGATGGCATAAGAACCATCCGCAAGATGGCTAAGTTCACCGACGCGGTGCGCCAGTCGGTAATAGAAATCTTTGATGAAGTTAGGATCGCCTGCTTCTAACTGGTCCCAACGAATTTCGGCGAACTCGTCGGCAGGAAGAACGCGCTTGAAGACCCCTTTGCTGTAACAATAAGTGAAATCCCGGTGCAATTGCCCGTAGTTGCACCAGATACCGTAATCGTCAAACAGGTTTAAACCGATCAGATTACCAATGACGCGCCCGTCATCTTTGTCGTCAAAGTCTTTCGGGCCGTGCGGAAAGATCGTGGTGTGGACAAAGTTCGCCACGCAGGTGTTCCCCCCAGTACTTGGCACACCGAAATCTTTTACCCGGGGAACGTTGAGCTGGGTCATACAGCGAATCGGACACGAGTGGCATCCGCTCATTTTCACCGTGTATTTTTCGGCAGCGGGTCCGAGATCAAAAACCGACTTACAGGTACGAAAACCGACGGTGTTCTGGTTACCCGGTGGTATTTCACCCGTCTCAATGGGACCGCCTTCCGCCGCCCCCCAATACAATCCTTTGCGCGCATTCCAGCGTGAAGCCGGAGAGGAATATTCTGCCCACGCCTGCGGTGTACTGGGCACTACATGGTTGTTATTGGAACCAATCAGCTCGGTCATCATATAGTCATTGAGCCGTTTCATCTCTTTGCGATCGGCAATATTGACCCCTTTGGTGCCCTCAACCGCAATCGCTTTCAGGTTTTTCGACCCCATCACCGCCCCGGTTCCCGCCCCGCCACTGTGGTTGCGGCTGTTGAGCATACAGGAGAGCGGAACAAGGTTTTCACCGGCCTGACCGATAGCCGTCACGCAGGTTTCAGGACTGGTCATCCGACAGATCTCTTCCGTCGTGGCTCGCGTCCCTTTGCCCCAGAGAAAGTCGGCTTTTTCCAGACTGACTTTGTCGTCTTTAATGTTAAGCCAGACGGGCGATGCCGCCTTACCTTCAATAATAATGGCGTCATAGCCCGCAAATTTCATTTGGGCGGCAAAAAAGCCTCCCATATGCGCATCTACGACTAAATTACCTTTGGTAAACGTGGAAAGTGAGGTGATATTGACGCGAGAACTGCATGGCGCTCCTGACCCTGTCAACGGGCCGGTGGCGAATACCAGTTTATTACCTTCATCAAAAGGTTTTGTGCCTGGCGGGACTTCGTCATACATGATTTTATAACCAAAGCCCATTCCGCCGACGAATTTTTTAAATTTGCTGGAATCTTCAAGAGTTATTTCACCCGTACTGAGATTGACCCGCAAAATATTACCAGTCCAACCGTTAGCCATAATTTTTTCCTTTGCAAGATGATTTAATGGCGTGATTATCGCTCACCGTCATCTCGCATTTTTTGCAAAACTGGATTCATTAAGGGAGGATGACGCATCGCGTTTCCACCTGAGATCAATCAAACAGTAATTTCTTTCCACTCAATGATTTTTAATGCTCCGGTCGGGCAAGCATTGGCGCATTCGCCGCATAAAACACACTTTGAGGATTTTTTGGTTTCGGTGTTTACGGTGGCCATCATCCAGGGACAAGCGGTCGTACATGCGCTGCAACCAATGCACCGCTTATGATCAACGACAATACAGCCCTCTTCCTGTTGCCAGGTGATGGCGCCGATGGGACACACCTTCATACATTGCGGGTCTTTGCACTGACGGCAGGTATCAGGGGTATAGTTCAAATCACCGTACAAGCCGCCGCCGGAGCCGACGCCAGCATCGCCAAAGAAGTAATTACGATGGATCTTAATGCGGGAAAAGAACGTTCCCACCGCGCCATCGTTATAATTGGTACAGGAAATCTCGCAACGATGACATCCCGTACAGCGAGCGCGCTGGGTGACCAGAACGCCTTTCGGCGTATTAATCAGTCCTACTGTGCCACTGTCTATATCTTCCTGCTTGCAGCCAAAGAGTGACAACAACGCAGGCGCAATCGTTAATCCCGCCAGCCCTTTTCCTGATATACGCAAAAATTCAAGCCGCGTTAAACCGAAATCTAAAAGTGGACGATCAACCTGGTTCATTTATTTTGCATCCTCTTTGCAAACGCAGTGCTGACAACATCTCCCAGGCCAATTGTAATTATGCAAAAACAGAGCCTCTAATGTTGCCTCCAACACCTGGTGTTTTCGCCTTAACCGGATCTTGTAAAAGAGGATTAAATGCCAACGAACTAATCCTTTAGGGTTAGGCATAAAGATAATGTGGTTATTCAGCAGGTATAACTTTGATCGTCATCAATTAAAAAACGGAAGGGAAATATTAAATGCGAAGTGATATTTATTATCATTAAATGAGTGGGTGATATTTATTCAATTCTATTTCATATGTTTGTGACAAGTCTCGCAGATATAATAATACGCCGCCTTCGATATATAAATAATCATACAGCGATTATTTCTGTTAATGAAAGAAATAGTATTTTCATATGGAAATAGTAACCCAAATATAAAGAATCAGAGATGGCGAAAGATATCGCCCATCTCCTTATCCGATTAACCTGTTAATGCCCTGATGACCGTTTCCATCGCCTGTTTTTCCAGCTCGCTACGCACGATACGCTGATTCGCTAACGCCGTTCTTAACACGCCAGCAATCACGACGTGTTTCGGTTCTTGCCCCAGATCGCGCATTTCCAGCACCACTTTGCCTACTACCCTGCACATTTCCCGGTACAGTTCGTCTTCTTTGCCTGGTTTTCCCATCATGTTTCACTCGTTGCCAGCATTAGCCAACAGCATATATCACTCCGTTGAAATAGACAAAATTCAATGAAAATCAAATAAATAAAGATTGAAACTATTGCATAGTTATCGATTTACAGCACCTGTTGCAGGCGATTAACAAGCTCCGCCAGGCTTCCGGCCTGCATTTTTTCCATCACCCTGGCGCGATGAACCTCCACGGTGCGAACCGCAATATTCATCACGCTGGCAATTTCGCGATTCATCAACCCTTTCGCGACCAGCGCCGCCAACTCGCCCTCTTTTGGCGTGAGTTGTTGGTAACAGAGGATAATGGACTGCCGCGCAAACGCCGACGCCGACACCACCAGCGCATGTTCCAGCGCAGCCTGAAGGGGTCCGGCAGACACCGGTTTTTGCAGGAAATCGACCGCCCCGCGCTTCATCTGCTCCACCGCCATCGGGACATCCCCATGCCCGGTGAGAAACACGACGGCCAGCGTACTGCCTCGCTGGCGCATCTCTTCATGCACGCTCTGACCATCCAGCCCAGGCATCCGCATATCCAGCAACAGCACACCGGTTTGTCGCAAGTCCGCCTGTGCTAAAAAACGGCCGCCATCGTTCCAGCAACGAACCTCGTAACCTAAACTCTCCAGTAAAAAGGCACATGCGTCTGTCACTGCCACATCATCATCCAGCAGATGAATGATCGCCATCGCCGCTCTCTCCCTCATTTTTTCTGAAATGCAATATGACAACCGCCCCCGTCTGACCATCAGGCGATGTCTGGTTCGAAATGCTAATTTCTCCCTGGCCGTAACGTACCAGCCGCTGGCAGATAACCAGCCCTAAGCCCATCCCTTCTTGGCGGGTGGTCACGAAGGGCTGAAAAGCCTGATGAAGTACCGCGTCATCGATTCCCCCCGCATTGTCCCGCAACAGGATATACATCGAGTGGTTGCCCTCTTCAGCCTCTAACCACACTGTCGTCGCGCCCGCCTGAGCGGCATTGAGGATAAGATTCGCCAGAACCTGTTCAAGGAGCATCGGCGGCAGCGTGAGCGTCAGTGCAGGATCCACATCGGCGTGTAACGTCACCGTCGGGAAATGCTGCGACATGCGTAACAGCTGCCAGACGTGAGATATGGCGTCGCGAATGCCGGTAGCCTTCCACTCTTCGGTCAGGACCGGGTTTCCCCGCGCCTGGCTGACCCAGTGGCGCAAATTGCGCAACGTATCCGCGCCGCGCTGGGCCTGGCTGTCGATATGTTCCAGCGCGGGTAACAGCGGGTGTTGCGGATCCTGTTTGCGTAAACGAATCAGGCATCCTTCGGCATAATGACGGATCGCCGAAAGCGGTTGGTTTATCTCGTGGGCAAACCCGGAGGTCATCTCGCCGAGAATACTCATTTGTCTTGCCGTTTCGAGGGCCTGCTCTTGTTGATGCAGCAGCACATTATTGCGTTCTAGCTGTTTCCCCCGCCGTCGAACCAACAGCATGACCCAGATGTAATTCAGGGTAAGCAGGAAGAGGATAATCGCCGCCCCGCCCATCGCCGTCTTATGCTGAATGAGCCAGCTTTTCACATCCAGCCATAAACGTCGCTGCTGCGGATGCTGGCGCACCTCGCGCAGCAATGCTTCAACCTGGCTGGTCGAGGCAGGCGCGCCCCAGTGATACGGGGCGGATTCCGGGGCGTTGAATAACGCGCGGGTAACGCGATCCGCAAGGGTATTACTGACGGACGACAGTGCCGCAAACGACCAGTCAGGATAAAGCGGAGTGCTGGTTAAACAGGGGATCGATGCGGGATGGTTGAGTACCGCCACAAAATCGTCTTTGTGAATCAGCCCTTCCTGGTCCATTTTTTCCAACAGGCACACCGGTACAATCGCGGCCTGCACCGCTTTTTCTCGTAGCAGATACACCACCGCATCGCCGGGGAAACCGGTAAAACGTAACTGCAGATCGCGCTCCGGACGCAGTCCCGCGTCGCTGAGGGCTTTATACCCCAGCAAATACCCGCCGAAGGCCTGGGCATCAATGGCGCCAACCGTTTTACCGATCAGGTCGTGAACGCCGTTGATGCCGCTGTCACGCCGCGTCAGGATCACGCTGCCAATCACATTTCCCGCCGTCTCGCTCCCACGCAGCGAACGCAGCGAGGCCAGCCAGCGTAACGGGGCGTGACTATTGAGTTGCACAAACTGCGCCGGGTTTGTAATCACAAACTGAATCGTTCCGCGATTCACCGCTTCCTGCATTTGGTGCAAGTCTAACGGTTGAATATGGAATTGTTCGTCAGGCAGTTGCTGATTCAGCATCGTCACCAGCGGTTGCCAGTGATTGCGCGTTGAATCTTCCCCTCGCATCGCCAGAACGCCGATATTCCACATCCCCGCCCACGCGGGATTCATTAATACCCAGACGGATGCCAGCACCGTCAGGTACATCGCCACTTTGCCTTTCACCCAAGAATCCCTGTCATTTATGTTGTTTTAGATCAACAACAAGCCGGGTATGTGGTTAACCACAATAGAGTTGCCCCCGCCGCGATTTTTACACTGTAAATCATCAAGATTCTTTATACATAGCACGCAAATCAACGACATGACCAATGTTTAGTGGTTACATCGTGACGGGAGAAAATATGGACAGCAGTAAACGGCAGTTTCTCCAGCATCTCGGCGTCCTGACCGCAGGCGCCTCTCTGGTCCCCCTGGCAGAGGCGAAATTTCCCTTCTCACCGGAGCGGCATGAAGGCTCGGCGCAACACCGTTATGCCATGCTGGTCGATCTGCGCCGCTGTATTGGCTGTCAGGCCTGTACCGTCAGTTGTGCGATTGAGAACCAGACGCCACAGGGGGAGTTTCGTACGCACGTCAACCAATATCAGGTCAGGCTGGAAGGCGAGCAAAATGTCACTAACGTCCTGCTTCCCCGCCTGTGCAACCATTGTGATAACCCGCCCTGCGTCCCGGTCTGTCCGGTGCAGGCCACCTTTCAGCGAGAGGATGGCATTGTGGTAGTGGACAACACACGCTGCGTCGGCTGCGCCTACTGTGTGCAGGCGTGTCCCTATGACGCCCGGTTTATCAATCACGAGACGCAAACTGCGGATAAATGCACGTTCTGTACGCACCGACTGGAGGTTGGATTGCTCCCCGCCTGCGTTGAATCCTGCGTCGGCGGCGCCCGGATCATCGGGGATATCAAGGATCCAGACAGCCGGATCTCGCAGATGCTTCACACTCACCACGATGCTATCAAGGTACTGAAACCGGAAAACGGCACCTTGCCGCACGTATTCTACCTGGGCCTGGATGAGGCGTTCGTCACGCCGCTGATGGGCCGCGCACAACCCGCCCTCTGGCAGGAGGTTTAAATGTCGCATTCACTGTTAATCGAAGAGGTGCTGACCCGGCCGCAGGAAGTGAGTTGGCTGCCCTGGGCTGTGCAATATTTCTTTTTTATTGGCATTGCCACCTGTGCGGCACTGTTTGCCTGCTATCTGCACTGGCGTAAGTCTGACGACAGCGCCTCTCTGGAGAATCTGACGCTGCTGATTGCCCTGACCTGCGCCATCACCGCGCCGTTGGCGCTTACCGCCGATCTCCACCAGACCGCCCGCGTCTGGCATTTTTATGCGTATCCTACCCCCTGGTCCTGGATGCCCTGGGGCGCCGTATTCTTGCCGCTGTTCACGGGTTTTTTGGGTCTCTGGTTTGTGGCGCAGCACATCAAGCGGTTAACCAACAAAAGTTACCGCCTCACGAAATGGCTGGCGCTGGCCAGCGCGTTGTCCGCCGTGGGATTACTGATTTATACCGGGCGCGAAGTGTCTGTGGTGCAGGCTCGCCCGGTCTGGTTCAGCTACGCCTTTCCGGTGGCGATGCTCTTCAGCGCCTTTCAGGCTTTCTTCGCGCTCCTGGTTGTCGCCAATCACCGCGACCCGCGATTACAACGACGCCTCGCGGGCGGACAGTTCTGCATGTTGTTGGCGCTGGCGCTCGTCGTGGTGATTTGGGTGAGCAGTGACACGCTTTCGGGCGTCGCGCTCCGCCAGTGGATTGACGTATCGCCCTCCGCCCGTCACTACGCCATTGGCTGGGTCGCCTTATGGCTTCTCACTCTCACCTTGTGCGCCATCGCAATGCGTAAACCCTTATCGTACACATGGCGCGTCAGCCTGGCGTTAAGCGCAATGGCACTGTGCTGGCTAATGCGCTGGACACTGCTGATTCAGGTACAGACCATCCCCAAATTTAACGCGCAATTTAACCCGTATTCGCTGCCAGGTGGGAACGACGGCTGGCTGGCCATCGTTGGGACTTTTGGTTTGTGGATTGCGCTTATCATCATTGTTCGTGAGGTGCTTAACGTGTTCACCAGGAGATTACAACATGGCTAATTTAACCCGTCGTCAGTGGCTTAAAGTGGGTCTTGCCGTGGGCGGCATGGTGACCTTCGGCCTCAGTTACCGTGATGTGGCAAAACGCGCGATTGACGGTCTGCTGGACGGCACATCCGGTAAAATTACCCGCGATCGGATCTTTGGCAATGCGCTGATCCCCGAAGCACATGCTGCGCCGCACTGGCAGCAAAATCCGCATCAGGTGATCTCCATGACGCAATGTTTCGGTTGCTGGACACAGTGCGGCGTGCGGGTTCGGGTCGACACCCAACAGGGCAAGGTGCTGCGTATTGCAGGTAATCCGTATCACCCGCTTTCACATGAACACCACATTGACGCCGCCGTCCCATTTGCAACGGCAATGGAGCAACTGGCGGGTGAACATGGGCTCGACGCCCGTTCCACCGCCTGCGCCCGTGGCGCCACGCTGCTCGAAGGTTTATACAGTCCGCTACGCATCCTGGTGCCAATGAAACGCGTGGGAAAACGAGGAGAAGGGAAATGGCAACGCATCAGTTTTGAACAGCTGATCGAGGAGGTTGTCGAGGGTGGCGATCTGTTCGGCGAGGGACACGTCGACGGCCTGCGTGCCATTCACGCCCCGGACACCCCCATTGACCCGCAGCACCCCGGTTTTGGCCCTAAAAGTAATCAACTGCTGGTGACCAACACCAGCGATGATGGGCGCGATACTTTCCTGCGCCGCTTTGCCCTCAACAGCTTCGGCAGTAAAAATTTCGGTGCCCACGGCGCGTACTGTGGCCTGGCATACCGGGCGGGTTCTGGCGCGCTGATGGGCGATCTGGATAAAAACACCCACGTAAAACCCGACTGGGAAAACGTCGAATTCGCCCTCTTTATGGGCACCTCACCGGCGCAGTCCGGCAACCCCTTTAAACGCCAGGCCAGACAGCTTTCCAGCGCACGCTTACGTGATGATTTTCGCTATGTGGTGGTCTCTCCGGCACTGCCATTAACCACCGTGCAGGCCGACCCTCGTGGGCACTGGCAGTCTATTTTGCCGGGCAGTGACTCGGCGCTGGCGATGGGCATGATCCGCTGGATAATCGAAAATAAACGCTATAACGCCGCGTACCTCGCGCTCCCCAGCGCGGCGGCAATGCAGCAGGCTGGCGAGAAAAGCTGGACCAACGCCTCACATCTGGTGATTACCGATGAGATCCCAACCCTTGCCGGACAGCATCTGACCCAGGCGCACCTGAGTTCTGAGGGCAGTGCCGATCCCATGGTTGTCAACGAATCGGGCGAGATGGTTGCGGCAACGGCGTGTCAGCAAGCCCAGCTGTTTGTCACCCGCCAGGTGACGCTGGCGGACGGTCGTCACGTGACGGTAAAAAGCGGGTTTCAGTGTCTGAAGGAGTCCGCAGAAAAACTGACGCTCAGCGAGTACAGCCAGCAGTGTGGGGTTTCACAAGAAAACATGGTGGCCATGGCAGACGCCTTTACCGGTCATGGCCGTAAAGCGGCCGTGATTACCCATGGCGGAATGATGGCGGGCAATGGATTTTACAACGCCTGGGCCGTGATGATGCTCAACGCGTTGATTGGCAACCTCAGCCTCGAAGGCGGCGTTTTTGTCGGCGGCGGTAAATTTAATGGCGCAACCGATGGTCCCCGCTACAACATGGACAGTTTTCCCGGCAAGGTGAAGCCGAAAGGTCTGAGTATTGCCCGCAGTAAAACCGCCTATGAATCCTCCGAAGAGTACCGTGACAAAGTGGCTGCCGGGAAATCCCCTTTCCCGGCAAAAGCGCCGTGGTATCCGTTCGTGGCAGGCCAGCTCACTGAATTACTCAGCTCTGCGCTGGAAGGTTATCCCTATCCGCTGAAAGCCTGGATTTCCAATATGACCAACCCGTTCTATGGCATTCCGGGATTGCGGGCGGTCGCCGAAGAGAAGCTCAAGGATCCCCAACATCTGCCGTTGTTTATCGCGATTGATGCGTTTATGAATGAGACGACAGCGCTGGCGGATTATATCGTGCCGGATACCCACAACTTTGAAAGTTGGGGATTCAGCGCACCGTGGGCGGGTGTCGCCAGTAAAGCCACGACCGCTCGTTGGCCTATTGTTCCGCCAGCCACCCACCGCGCGGCAGACGGGCAGCCCGTATCGATGGAATCGTTCTGTATCGCGGTGGCGAAACGGCTGCATCTGCCTGGATTTGGCGACAATGCGATCACTGATACGCAGGGCAACAACTACCCGCTGAATCGCGCAGAAGATTACTACCTTCGCGTCGCCGCCAATATTGCGTTTATGGGCAAATCGCCGGTGGCCGAGGCCACTCAGGAGGATGTCACGCTGACCGGCGTAACGCGTATTCTGCCGGTAATTGAACAGACGCTGAAAGCCGATGAAGTGCGCCGCGTCGCCTTTGTTTACTCGCGCGGCGGTCGTTTTGCGCCGGAAAAAAGCGGTCGGGTGGATGATCGGGTCGGCAACGCCTGGGAAAAACCGCTGCAAATCTGGAATGCGAGTGTTGCTGCACATCGTCATGCCATCACAGGTGAACGCTACAGCGGCTGCCCGGCATGGTATCCGTCGAGGCTGTCGGACGGGCGTTCGGTGGATGAACTGTTCCCCGTAAAACAGTGGCCGTTCAAACTCATTTCCTTTAAGTCCAATACGATGGCGAGCGCATCGGCGGTGATCCCGCGTTTACTCCACCTTAAACCCACCAATCTGGTGGCGCTCAACCCGCAGGATGGCGAACGTTACGGACTCGCCCATGGCGACGTGGCGCGCATTACCACGCCTGGCGGTGAGGTGGAAGCGCACATCAGTCTGCTCAGCGGCGTAATGCCGGGCGTGATTGCCATTGAGCATGGCTATGGACACCGGGAAATGGGAGCAGCACAGCATACCCTGGACGGTGAACCGATGCCGTTTGATGCACAGATAAAATCGGGAATCAACCTGAACGATTTAGGGTTTGCCGACCCGACCCGTCAGGTGAGTAATACCTGGCTGGACTGGGTGTCGGGCGCGGCGGTTCGCCAGGGATTACCGGCGAAAATTGCGCGGGCCTGATCCGTGTACCGGATGGCGATATCGCCATCCGGTACAGAACCTGTCAGTTATTGACCGGGATCACCGCACCTTTATATTTGGTGCGGATCCAATCCTGAATCGCCTGAGAGTGCAGCACGTCAACCAGCGCCACAATATCCTTCTTCTTCTCATCGCCGCGATGCACGGTAATGATGTTGGCGTACGGGTTATTTTCGCCACTTTCCACCGCAATCGGATCGTGTACCGGATCCAGCCCGGCATCGATCGCGTAGTTGGCGTTGATAACCACCGCGTCACCTTCGTCATTGTTGTACATCTGCGGTAGCAGCGCCGCTTCAACGTTTGGCAGGAACTTCAGCTTTTTCGGGTTATCGACAATGTCGCTGATGCGGGCAGACACTTTATCCACGCCAGGCTTCAGTGTGATCACCCCTTCTTTTTCAAAAATCGACAGGATACGCCCCTCTTCAGAGACCGCATCACGCATGATAATTTTGCCGCCTTCCGGCAGGTCTTTCAGCGATTTGTATTTCTTCGAGTAAATACCGATCGGCTCAATATGAATCGCCCCTGCGCTGACAAAATCATAGGTTTTATCCCCCGCATGATCCTTCAGAACGCTGTTCAGATAGGGAATATGCTGGAAATAGTTCGCATCAATCTCGCGCCCAGCCAGCGCGGTATTGGGCAGGATGTAATCCTGGAAGGGTTGGATCTTCAGCTCGATCCCCTGCTTTGCGAGGATCGGTTTCGCCTGCTCGAGAATTTCAGCATGCGGAACGTTCGACGCACCAACGGTCAGGGTATCTGCCCAGGAGGCAAAGCTCAGGGCGCTTAAGGTTGCGGCAGCGAGTAATGTCAGTGTTTTTTTCATGATGCAGGTTTCCCTATTTTATTAGCGTTTATCGAACAGTGATGTGATCACATCGCCGCAGAACTGGATGATGAAGACGATGAGCAAAATGGTCACCGTCGCCACCAGCGTGACGTCGCTGTGGTTGCGCTGGAATCCTTCCAGATAGGCCAGATTCCCTAAACCGCCTGCGCCAATCACCCCTGCCATCGCGCTGTAGCTAACCAGCGCAATCAGCGTCACGGTGATCCCGGACACTAACGCGGGTGATGACTCAGGCAGTAAAACCCGAAAAATAAGCGTGGCTGGACGCGCGCCCATTG
This sequence comes from Citrobacter sp. GW821-FHT07H02, assembly GCF_059418505.1. Taxonomy (NCBI): domain Bacteria; kingdom Pseudomonadati; phylum Pseudomonadota; class Gammaproteobacteria; order Enterobacterales; family Enterobacteriaceae; genus Citrobacter; species Citrobacter sp. GW821-FHT07H02. Next base: position 87,704 of record NZ_JBWKPZ010000003.1, read on the forward strand.
AGCGCGTAGCCTCAATCACCCCCTTGTCGACCTCGCGAAGCGCGATCTCCACCAGGCGCGCATAAAAAGGCGCTGCGCCGACAATCAGGGCGGGAAGCGCCGCGTTAGCGCCAAGAATGGTCCCCACTAATGACTTGGTGAATGGAATCAGCAGTACAATCAATATGATGAACGGGATAGAACGAAACACGTTCACCACAAGGGAGATAGCGCTATAGAAAGCGCGATGTTGGTACAGCCCGCCGCGAGCGGTCAGGAACAATGCCAGCCCCAGAACGATGCCAAGCGCAAAGGTGGCAGCCCCTGAAAGCGCAGTCATGTAGAGAGTTTCCTGGGTTGCCGCCCACAGTTGCTCCCACCGGAGGTGAGGAAACAGCGTCTCAGCCATGTTGAATCACCTCGCTTTCAATCCCACTGCGTCCCAGATCCGCCAGAATATTGTTCAGTTGCTCTTCGGTTGCCACGACATGCAACCAAAGTTCCCCAAACACGCCGTGTGCGGTTTGCGTCATCTTGCCGTGCAAAATATTGAAAGGCAGGCCGTAGCGCAGGGTCAGCTCCCCGACAATCGGTTGATGCGTACTGTGACCGGTGAAGGTCAACTTAATCACCGTGCCGCCCAATTCACTCGCCAGTAAAGGATTGAAGGCATCGTCCTCGGCATACTGGTTGACCTGACGGACAAACTGTCGGGTGATCGGCTGCTGCGGATGGGTAAAAACGGTCAACACGTCCCCTTCTTCCACCACCCGGCCATTCTCCATCACCGCCACGCGATCGCAGATTTTGCGTACCACGTGCATTTCATGGGTAATCAGCACAATCGTCAGTTGGAAGCGACGGTTGATATCGAGTAACAGATCGAGAATTTGATCGGTGGTTTGCGGGTCCAGCGCCGACGTGGCTTCATCGCACAACAATACATCCGGACGATTTGCCAGAGCCCGCGCAATACCCACGCGCTGTTTTTGCCCACCGCTTAATTGAGACGGGTACGCATTTTCGCGCCCGGTTAAGCCAACAAGTTCAATCAATTCCGCCACCCGGGTTTTGATCTTCGCCTTTGGCGCGCCGGCAATTTGCATCGAGAAGGCAATGTTTTCGCTGACAGTGCGCGACCACAGCAGATTAAAGTGCTGAAACACCATGCTGATTTTTAGCCGCGCCTGGCGCAGGGATTCCCCTTTAGCCTGAGAGATAACCTGCCCATTGATGGTGACGCTGCCAGCAGTCGGTTTTTCAAGCCCATTGAGTAAACGAATCAACGTGCTTTTCCCGGCTCCGCTGTAGCCAATGATTCCGTAAATTTGCCCCTGTTCAACCGTCAAATTGACGTTATCCACGGCGGTGATCGTATGGTTGCCGGGCGTAAACACTTTCGAAATATTTTTCAACGCGATCATATCGTTATCGTATCCGCTGCTGCTGATGGTTATCCTGCCAGTGCCTTTCGCTGTTTAGCAGTATGGATGTCCAAATGAGTGTAATCAGAGCAGATACGCTTTAAAATGATTAAAAAAGAATTTGTTATAACTTCAGAGAATAAATGTCATCGTGCGAGCGTAAATTCAGACTTTGGCACTATTTTTGTAATGCTAAAGCATAAGATTCCCACTGTTGCGCAACACTTTTGCCTCCTGGAGGGTCAGTCTTCACGCGGGTATTAACGCTCTAATAACAATTTGTGGTGAAACTGCACAGAAGATTTTTGAAACGCTGTTTTTATTTTCCTTTTGGATAAACTTCAGCGTATAATGCGCGCCAATTGTCTCTTGAATGGTTTCAGCAGATTGCACTATAAAACTCAACGACTAACATTATCCCCTTCCCGTTGGGCTGAAACACGAGCACACATTCTTCTGCACGCTCCTTCGATGTCACCTATCCTTAGAGCGATGTATCACCACTTTCGCAACACAGGTTTAGCTTCTTGGCCGTGCGCCCCTGAAGCCAGATTTCCATATCCTTCTCAACTTAAAGACTAAGACTGTCATGAAAAAGACGAAAATTGTTTGCACCATCGGCCCGAAAACCGAATCTGAAGAGATGTTAAGCAAAATGCTGGACGCGGGCATGAACGTCATGCGTCTGAACTTCTCTCACGGCGATTACGCAGAGCATGGTCAGCGTATCCAGAACTTGCGCAACGTGATGAGCAAAACCGGCAAAAAAGCCGCTATCCTGCTCGACACGAAAGGTCCGGAAATCCGTACCATCAAGCTGGAAGGCGGTAACGATGTTTCTCTGAAAGCGGGCCAGACCTTCACGTTCACTACCGACAAAACCGTAGTCGGTAACAACGAAATCGTTGCTGTGACTTACGAAGGTTTCACCACTGACCTGAGCGTTGGTAACACCGTTCTGGTTGACGATGGTCTGATCGGCATGGAAGTTACCGCGATCGAAGGTAACAACGTTATCTGTAAAGTACTGAACAATGGCGACCTGGGCGAAAACAAAGGCGTTAACCTGCCGGGCGTCTCTATCGCACTGCCAGCACTGGCTGAGAAAGACAAACAGGATCTGATCTTCGGTTGTGAGCAAGGCGTTGACTTCGTTGCCGCGTCCTTCATCCGTAAGCGTTCTGACGTGGTTGAAATCCGTGAGCACCTGAAAGCGCACGGCGGCGAGAAGATCCAGATCATCTCCAAAATCGAAAACCAGGAAGGCCTGAACAACTTCGACGAAATCCTCGAAGCGTCTGACGGCATCATGGTTGCTCGTGGCGATCTGGGTGTAGAAATCCCGGTTGAAGAAGTGATCTTCGCGCAGAAGATGATGATCGAGAAATGTGTCCGCGCGCGTAAAGTGGTTATCACCGCAACGCAGATGCTGGACTCCATGATCAAAAACCCACGCCCAACCCGCGCAGAAGCAGGCGACGTGGCTAACGCCATCCTCGACGGTACCGACGCAGTTATGCTGTCTGGCGAATCCGCAAAAGGTAAATACCCGCTGGAAGCCGTCTCCATCATGGCGACCATCTGCGAACGTACCGACCGCGTAATGACCAGCCGTCTGGACTACAATAACGACAGCCGTAAACTGCGTATCACTGAAGCCGTATGCCGTGGCGCAGTCGAAACTGCAGAAAAACTGGAAGCTCCGCTGATCGTTGTTGCGACCCGTGGCGGTAAATCTGCACGTGCAGTGCGTAAATACTTCCCGGATGCAACCATCCTGGCGCTGACCACCAATGAAACCACCGCGCGTCAGCTGGTACTGAGCAAAGGGGTTATTCCACACCTGGTGAAAGAAATTGCCTCTACGGATGATTTCTACCGTCTGGGTAAAGAAGTGGCTCTGGAGCTGGTTGACCGTGGTCTGGCACAGAAAGGCGACGTTGTGGTCATGGTTTCCGGTGCACTGGTACCAAGCGGCACCACCAACACGGCATCTGTTCACGTGCTGTAATAATTCCTGTGTGAATTAATTTGTTTAAAAAGCGCCCTTGTGGCGCTTTTTTTATTTTATCAATAGCCACTATTAATAAAAAATCAAATCGGATTTCGCTATCTAATTACTGATTATCTAAGATGAATCCGATGGAAGGATTCTGTTTTCACTCAGTTTTTTAGACGATTTCGCTCAATTCGGTGCTTCTTTGAGCGAACGATCAAAAATAAGTGCATTAGCATCAAAAAAATATTCTCAACCTAAAAAACTTTGTGTAATACTTGTAACGCTACATGGAGATTAACTCAATCTAGAGGGTATTAATAATGAATCGTACTAAACTGGTACTGGGCGCGGTAATCCTGGGTTCTACTCTGCTGGCAGGTTGCTCCAGCAACGCTAAAATCGATCAGCTGTCTTCTGACGTTCAGACTCTGAACGCTAAAGTTGACCAGCTGAGCAACGACGTGAACGCAATGCGTTCCGACGTTCAGGCTGCTAAAGACGACGCAGCTCGCGCTAACCAGCGTCTGGACAACCAGGCTACTAAATACCGTAAGTAATAGTACCTGTTAATAAAATGGCGCACATTGTGCGCCATTTTTTTGTCTGTGATTCACCCTTCCCTGTTACTGCGTCACACGCTGCTCCGTATCATTCCCCGCTTTTCCATTCTGCGCAGAATCAACCGTTGAGACATTATTCGCAACCGACGTCTGACTGGCGGTTACGGCCACAGGATATCCCGCACGACGATACAACGCTTTCTCTACCAGCCCATGATCCACGCTCTTGTCCGCTTTGAACTGGCTAAAACCCGCTGGCAAGACATAGGGCATGGTTTGTACGTTTTGTTCTTCTTCCGGCGACAGTGGCCGGTGTACTTCTACATAACGTATACCGTTAGGCTCAACGGAGTATTTCACCGGTTCGTTGATCACTTTGACCGGCGTTCCTGTTCTGACCTGAGCAAACAGGGCCTTAATGTCAGGCGCATTCATGCGGATGCAGCCGGAACTCACTCGCAGACCGACGCTGTCCGGCGCGCTGGTGCCATGAATGAGATACTCTCCGTGACCATGCGCCAGACGCAGCGCATAGCGTCCCAACGGGTTATTGGGCCCGGCCGGGACCACGGGCGGCAGCGTAATACCACGCTCCAGAGAACGCTTACGAATGCCCGGCGTCGGTGTCCATGTCGGGTTAGGAATCTTCTGGCCGACACGGGTTTCCATCACCGGCGTTTCAAGCCCCTGCAACCCAATACCAATAGGGAACACCTGCACCATGTTCTCACCTGGCGGATAATAGTAGAGCCGCAGTTCCGCCAGATTCACAATGATGCCCTCGCGCGGCGCATCCGGTAATAACAATTGAGAGGGGATTGTAATCAGCGTTCCGGCTTTAGGAACGGGAGCAATAGTGTTATTCGCTTCCAGGATCAGCATCGCGGCGGTATCGAAACGCCGGGCAATCGCCTGTAAATTCTTATCGCCTTCCTGAACGGTGTAGGTTTGATTTTGCCCAACCAGACGACTTCCTGCTGGCGGTAATGGATAATCCACCGCCCAGGCTGCCTGTAAGGCGCTGTAAGCGCCTAAAAGTGTAATAGTGATGAGAGACACGCGTTTCATACCCAAACTCCTGTATTCACTGGCTATGAGCCAGAAGGCTGAAAGTCCGACAAAGCAAAGCACCGCCTTGCCTAACAGGATGAAAGCTGTCTATTGAGTTTAGCCAATAGTGGCGGCTTTGGTGCGGATAGCGCGTATCATTGCCTCCAGCCCCTGTGAACGGGAAGGTGTCAAATGCTGCGCAAGCGCCATTTTTTCAAACCACGGTCGCACATCAAAATTCACAATATCCTGGGCGGTCATCTGGTCGTACAAAATGAACACAACGCCGATAAGCCCCTTCACAATTGCCGCATCACTGTCGCCCTGCAACTCAATAATGCCTTCAGCATTCTGACGCATAACGATCCATACCTGACTCTGACACCCTTGAATGCTGTTTTCGGGGTTACGATCCTGCTCCGTTAATTCCGGCAGACGCTGTCCCAATTCAATGATGTACAGATACTTCTCTTCCCAATTATCGCAACGCTGAAAATTACGCAACAATTTTTCTTTATCCGGTAGCGCGGCCATAGTGTCTCCCTGTTACCCCAGCAGACGGTGAATACGTGTCAGCCCTGTCGCCAGGCGATCCACTTCTTCATGGGTGTTATACATTGCCAGCGACGCCCGGCACATGGCAGGAACGCGATAGAACGCCATCAGCGGCATCGCACAATGATGCCCGGTACGCACAGCAATGCCGTAGTTATCCAGAAAACTCCCCACATCATAGGCGTGATGTTTACCGAGATTGAATGCGATAACGCCAAGCCGATTATCCGGGCCGTACAACGTCAGTTCCGGCACCTCAGCCAGTTGCTCCAGCGCGTAGTGCATTAAATTCTGTTCATACTCGCTGATGTTCGCGAGCCCCAGCGCTGAGACATACTCTATTGCCGCGCCGAGTCCGACGATGCCGCCGGTATTTGGCGTGCCCGCCTCAAAACGCCAGGGGGCTTTCGCCCATGTGGTTCCCTGCGTCAGGCTAACAGTGGCGATCATCGACCCGCCGCCTTCCCACGGCGGCATTTCCTGCAACAGCGCCTCTTTGACATACAACACGCCGATGCCTGTCGGCCCATACAATTTATGCCCGGAGAAGACATAGAAATCGCAGTCCAGCGCCTGCATATCGACCTTGTGATGCATCACCGCCTGTGCGCCATCCACCAGCACTTTCGCACCGTACTGATGTGCGAGCGCAATCATTTCCGGCAATGGATTCTCCGTCCCCAGCACATTGGAGACGTGCGTAATCGCCAGTAGCTGCGTATTGTCGTCAAACAGGGTGTCCAGAACATCCAGTTGCAACGTACCGTCCTGGTTTAGCGGGATCACCCGCAGTTCCGCTCCGACGCGCGAACAGAGCATCTGCCAGGGCACGATGTTGGCGTGGTGCTCCATCTCGCTGATAATAATGTTGTCTCCGGCGCGTATATTGCTGTTGCCCCAACTGTTAGCCACCAGGTTAATGCCTTCCGTTGTGCCGCGAACAAACACTAATTCTTCGGCGGATCGGGCATTAATAAACAGCGACGCCTGCTTGCGTACGTTTTCCATTCTTTCCGTGGCCTGCGCACTCAGCGTGTGAATACCACGATGGACCGCCGCATAGCCGTGTCGATAAAATTCGGCCTCAGCATCAATCACCTGATTGGGTTTTTGCGCACTTGCCGCGCTGTCCAGATAGGCCAACGGCATACCATTGACCTCACGCGTCAGGACAGGAAAGTCCGCCCGTACTTTTTCGATGGAGAAACTCATGCTACGCCTCCCGGCAGGCGAAGACCTATTCGCGCCAGCACCTGTTGTTTGAGCACATCATCACCGAGAACTTCCGTCAGCTCTGCGGCAAATGCATAAAGGATCATCTGTTGCGCATCCTGCTGCCCAATACCCCGCGAGCGCAAATAGAACATCTGCTCATTATCGATACGCCCTACCGTTGCTCCGTGACTGCACTTCACATCATCGGCATAAATTTCTAATTGCGGCTTAGTATCGACTTCAGCGAGTTTCCCCAGCAGCAAGTTGTTATTGGTCATCTGTCCGTCGGTTTTGATCGCGTGCTGCGCCACGGTGATCACGCCATTAAAGACCGCCCTGCCTTTATCGCTGACGATGGTTTTATGCAACTGACGGCTGTTGCAGTAGCCCTTGTTGTGTTCCAGCCAGGTCCGGGTGTCACACACTTCATTTTTCACTGGCATCGCCAGACTGTTGATCCGAAGGGTGGTATTTTCGCCGTTAAGCTGCGTGCTGGTATTGTGGCGCAGCACGGCATCGCCTAGCAGGAAGCTGTGGCTGTGCGCGGTGGCATCGCCAGCCAGCCGAAGATCGTTATGGGCAAAATGATGGCTAACCGGGTTTTCAAACACCAGCTTGATGTGATGCAGATGCGCATTCGCACCGACATTCATCGTTAAGCGCGCCCCGGTGAAATGACGCGTGTCATCAAGGCTGACGTAGTGCTCAATAATCGTTGCCTCAGCGCCTTCGCCCAGGTCAAGGTGATGGCGATAATGTGCAGTATTCACTTCATCACCGTCCACGCCTTGCGTGATATGCATCAGCAGCAGTGGCTTCACAGGACGTTGATGGCGTTTCACGCGAATATGGCTGCCGCGTTGGGCGAGACTTTCGGTCAAATGCAGGAACACATCCGGCTGAATCGGGTTAACCCAGGTTTGCGGGTCATCATTGAACGTGACCTCAAAGCCGCTGTCTTCTGTGCTGTCACTCAGCGCCGGGCTAAATTGTCCATCGACAAACACCAGGCGAACCGCATCGATGCCTAATGCCAGCGCCTCGCATTGAGCCGGGGTTATCGCAGCAACGCGGCTGACAAAAGTGCTGTTGGTCAATCCTTCAAGCGGTGTGTATTTCCAGTTCTCATGCTTACGCGTCGGCAATCCCAGACGCAGCATCTGCTGCAGATGCTGCTGTGCATGTTCTGAACGCGATTCTCCCTGCGCTTCAAACAGGCGGTGCCATTGTTGCAGCACGCTACTGCTGTTCGCTAAGCCAGCCATATCCCTGCTCCTCCAGTTGTTTGACCAGAGTGAAATCACCGGACTTCACAATCCGCCCCTGATACAAAACGTGAACATAATCAGGTTTGATATAGTCGAGTATGCGCTGATAGTGGGTAACGATAATGAACGCACGTTTCCCGTCACGCAGGGCGTTGACCCCATCGGCGACAATTTTTAGCGCATCAATATCCAGCCCGGAATCAGACTCATCAAGGATGCACAGTTCCGGCTCCAGTACGGCCATCTGCAGAATGTCATTACGCTTTTTCTCGCCGCCCGAGAAACCCACATTCACGGAGCGGGTTAACAAATCTTCCGGCATCTTCAGGAGCGCCATTTTCTCTTCCATCAGATCCTGAAAATCAAAGCGATCCAGAGACTCTTCTCCCCGGTAACTGCGCACCGCATTGAGCGCGGTTTGTAAAAAGAACTGGTTACTGACGCCAGGGATCTCCACCGGATACTGGAATGCCATGAAAATCCCTTCTCCCGCCCTCGCCTCCGGCGACAGTTCAAGAAGATCTTTTCCTTTAAACTCTACCTGCCCCTGGGTGACTTGATAATCTTCACGTCCGGCAAGCGTAGCGGATAAGGTGCTCTTTCCGGAACCATTAGGCCCCATAATGGCGTGCACCTCTCCAGGACGGATCTCAAGATTCACGCCCCGCAGGATCGCGTTATCTTCAACACTGACCTGTAAATTTTTAATGCTTAACATGAGCTTTCCTTATCCAACGCTGTGTTCAAGGCTAATCGCCAGTAATTTTTGCGCTTCAACCGCAAACTCCAGCGGCAATTCGGAGAAGACATCCTTACAGAAGCCGTTGACGATCATGGAGATGGCATCTTCTTCACTGATCCCGCGTTGTAGACAGTAAAACAGCTGGTCTTCACCAATGCGCGAGGTGGTCGCCTCGTGCTCCAGTTGGGCGCTGTTATTTCGGCACTCAACATACGGGAAGGTATGTGCGCCGCAGTCCGTACCGATAAGCATGGAGTCGCACTGGGTAAAGTTTCGCGCGTTGGTCGCCGTTGGCATGATCTTCACCAACCCGCGATAACTGTTCTGGCTATGCCCTGCGGAGATCCCTTTCGAGATAATGGTTGAGCGGGTATTTTTGCCGATGTGGATCATTTTGGTGCCGGTATCCGCCTGCTGATAACCGCTGGTTAAGGCGACGGAGTAGAATTCGCCGATGGAGTTGTCGCCGCGCAGAATGCAGCTCGGGTATTTCCAGGTGATGGCCGAGCCGGTTTCAGACTGGGTCCACGACATCTTGCTATTTTCCCCTTCGCACAGCGCGCGCTTCGTCACAAAGTTCAGAATCCCGCCGGTGTTGTTATCACCGGGGAACCAGTTTTGTACCGTGGAGTATTTCACTTCAGCGTCTTTGTGGATGATCACTTCAACGACCGCCGCATGCAGCTGATAGCTGTCGCGGACCGGCGCAGAGCACCCTTCGATATAACTCACGTAGCTCCCTTCCTCCGCCACCAGAATAGTGCGTTCAAACTGGCCGGTTTTTTCCGCATTAATACGGAAATAGGTGGAAAGCTCCATCGGGCAGCGCACGCCTTTCGGTACATAGATAAAGGTGCCGTCAGACGCCACGGCAGCGTTAAGTGCCGCAAAAAAGTTGTCATTCCCCGGAACCACAGTCCCGAGGTATTTCCTCACCAGTTCAGGGTGATCGTGAATCGCTTCGCCAAAAGAGCAGAAGATGATGCCCTGTTCCGCCAGTTTTTCACGGTAGGTGGTGGCCACAGAAACGGAGTCAAAAATGGCGTCCACCGCCACATTGCTACCTTCATGCACCGGCACCCCTAACTGGGCGAAAGCATCCTCCACCTCTTTGCTTAAAAAGGCATTCGCGCCTGTCTGCTGTACCGCGCCGGGTTCAGAGGCGCAGGTGTCGTCGCAGTTTCCGCACGACGGGGCTGAGTAATAGCTGTACTCCTGATAATTCAGTTTGTCGTAATGCGCTTTGAGCCAGTGCGGCTCCTCCATCTCAAGCCACGCACGAAACGCGTTGAGGCGAAATTCGAGCATCCATTCCGGCTCATGGCGTTTTGCAGAAATGGCGCGCACCACCTCTTCATTAATGCCTTTTCCCAGCTCGTCAGTTTGCAACTGGGTGAAGAACCCCTCTTTATAGTTGAGGTGTCCACCCGTCCAGGTTTTGACATCGTCGGTTGCTTCAGTATTACGAGACATAGTACCGCCTATACCCCAAAGCTTTCGCCGCAGCCACATTCATTCTGCGCTTTCGGGTTGTGAAATTTGAATATTTGATTTAATCCTTCACGCACATAATCGACTTCCGTTCCGTCGATAAACGGCATGGCCTGTAACGGCACATACAGTTTCGCGCCATCGAATTCGAACAGCAGATCGTCATTGTGCGGTTCACTGACCGTCGCCAGCACATAACCAAACCCTGCACACCCGGTTTGCTTCACGCCTAAACGCACACCCTGCATACCCGGTTGCTTATCAACCAGCTCGCGAATATGCGCTGCCGCGGCGGGCGTTAACGTCAATCCGCGCCAGGTAAAGTCGTCCGGGTTAAATGTTCCTGAATGCAATTCCATAGGTTCACCTCATGTCATGAGCCACCAGGGCATAACACCATGTTAGTGATAATGATTATCACTTCAACCCCTCATCCGCAGGGGCATTCGTTTAAATCGCCCTTTTTGGCTACGTTAACTAAGCATAGACCCTGCTACGCGGGATCACAGGGAACGATGTTTTTGTTCAATGCATTGATTAATAATGAATTAATGAGAGGTTATCGTTCTGGCAGGTCAAATCATAAAAGATGTATAGAAAATGCCTATTTATAAAATAGCCGCAACTGGCACGTATCTGGTGTAGCGGAGTACCAACATTGTGAATCGTGCTGAAAAGAAGGAAGAACAGGTATGACGCGTTCGACGACGATCGCCGGCAAACAGATTAAAAGAAGAGGGTTGAAAAAGAGAGAAATGACAGACAGTGAGGAAATGACCAGCGAACGGTCAGCGCTGTGGTACAACGCTGACCGTTCGCCTTCCCCATCCGGCGCTTATCTCCGGCACTCATTTCTGGCTTAGCTCTTGAAGGGGCATAAGAATCCTCTCATAACACCGCAGTGCCTTTTTAACACAAATTGCGGTTTGTTTTATTTATGAGCCATATTAAGCACCTGGACGCTCAAATAATCATCTGAATAGCTCTGATAATCGGGTTTATCTCATTGTGGCCTGCACCGCATCAAGCAACAAACGCAATGCTGCTGGCTGATGATCGCGGGAAAGATACATGCCGTACACCGCAAGTCGCCGTGGCTCCAGTTGCCCTAAAAGCCGAATTAACGCGCCCTCTGCTAATCCCGGGCGAGCCTCTTTTTCCGGCACCAACGCAATGCCCATTCCCGCCTGCGCGGCCTCACATAAGAGCGAGGAGATCCCGGCACTTAAATTTCCTTTGATAGCCACCGATATGGCCTCGTCCTGAGCATTCAGAAAATGCCAGGATTTCCCTGCAAATCCGCTGTAATAGAGACAGTTATGGTGCGCCAGGTCCTCAAGCGTCTGTGGGGTTCCGTGCTGTCGCAGATAATCAGGTGAAGCGCAAAGGACGGATTCACAGTCGCCCAGTCGGCGGGCTATCGTCCCTGGCTCAGGATTGTCAGTAATACGGATCGCCACATCAATGCGTTCGCCCACCAGACTCACCGGTTGATTATTGATCTCAACTTCAATACGCAGTTCCGGATAACGCGCTAAAAAGTCAGGCAGAATCGGGGCCAGAACATGGGTTGCCGTAAAATGCGCGCATGCAACACGTAATATTCCTGAAGGGATTTCGCGTCCGACAGCCCCCGCGATATCGAGGGATAACCTTGCCAGCGTGCGTGTTTTCACCAGCGCCTCTTCCCCGGCAGGGGTAATCGTTAATCGCCGTGATGAACGATGGATCAGTCTGGCGCCTGCCCATTTTTCCATTTCATCCAGATAGCGGCTCACCATCGGTCTTGAGATCCCCAGCGCGCGGGATGCGGCGCTCAGACTGCCCAGATCGCAGATATGATTAAACACCGTTGCCGCCATCACTCTGTCCATTCTTCCCTCATCTGATCGTTTTACGAAACTAAGCATGTCCTGATAGAGGAATTTTAACAGATCGATATTTGCTTAAAATACGAGGCGTAAAGAAAACAACATCCTCTGCATAAGGTTTCCTGTTATGAACGTTAAAACGCTGGCACTGCTGCTGTCATTTGCCGCATCGCCGTTACTCGCCGCCCCGCTTCAACTTGATGTTTATAATCCGCAAGAAAACGGTCTTTTCCCGGTCTCTTCCACGCTGGTTTCCGGCCCGAAAGAGGCCATCTTGTTTGATGCGCAGTTCAGCATCAAAGACGGCGAAAAACTGGTGAAGATGATTCAGGCGAAGGGCAAAAAACTGAAAGCCATCGTGATTACCTCCGGCGATCCGGATTTTTACTTTGGCCTACAACCACTGGTCAGCGCCTTTCCAGAGGTGAAGATCCTGGCGACGCCCCACGTGGTTGACCATATTCGCGCGACAAAAGACGCCAAACTGGCGTTCTGGGGCCCACAAATGAAAGACGGCGCGCCAACAGCGGTGACGGCGCCAACGGTCACCCACGATACCCGTTTCACCGTTGATGGTGAAACGCTGGAACTCCGCCATCCGAATGATTATGCCGCCTATATCTGGATCCCTGCGAACCGTGCCATTCTGGGCGGCACGGGCATTGCTTCCGGCATTCACGTCTGGACGGCAGACACGCAATCGGCAAAACAGCGCGCGGCATGGCGAGACACTCTCAATGAAATGCAGAATCTGAAGCCGGATCAGGTGATCCCAGGGCACTACATTGGCGAACGTCCGGCTGGCGATAGCGCAATCCGTTTCACGCAAGATTATCTGCAATCCTTCGAAAAAGTGCTGGAGGCGAAAAAGGGATCAACGTACGTGATTCAGACGTTAAAAGCCGCCTGGCCGGGGTTAGCGGATGAAAGTTCGCTTGAATTGAGTGCGAAGGTCAACAGCGGTGAAATGGCATGGTGAGCAGATAAAAAATAACCCCGGCGGGAGACTGTCGGGGTTTTCTGTTTGGCATTATAGGCCGTCGCCTTTCAGGCGGTCCGGCATCAATGCACGCCCAGCCGCCAGGCAAAATAAATTTCTTCTTTCAGCTCAGTGGAGGAAAGTGCGAGTAAATCGGCAAATTCCAGCTCGAGTTGTTTCAAACGTTTCAGATACTGCGCGGGAGAAAGCTCGGTTTTATCGCGACGAATAAATTCAATGGCCAGTTGGCTTGGGTCTAATTGGGTAGACATATCATCCTCACTTTTGTTCAAAACGTGCACAGTATATCACTTTCCACTGTGCACATTACGACCAAAAGCAAAATCAGGATGATAATTAAAGTGACGTTGTCACACAATAGCCGTTGTCAGACGTGAAGTACAACACAGGCGTCCCTGTTCATCAAAGATCTCAATTTGCCAGACCTGATGGCGCGAGCCCGTATGCAGCGCTTTACACACGCCCCTCACACGCCCTTCGCGAGCGGAACGAATGTGGTTAGCATTCACCTCCAGCCCCACCACTCTTTGTTCGCCCTGGGTACACAAGTAGCCGGCAACCGAACCGATACTTTCAGCCAGTACGACGGACGCCCCGCCGTGCAACAGGCCAAACGGCTGTTTTGTCCGACGATCCACAGGCATTGTCGCCTCCAGTGTATCGTCACCAATATGCTCAAATCGGATATCCAGCAGTCCGACCATGTTTCCTTCTCCCATCGCATTAAGCGCGTCGAGAGAAACTTCACGTTTCCAGATCATCCAATAATCTCCAACAATGCCTGTAGTGGATGGCGAACGCCGGTGCCTTCAACACGCTTGACCTGGCTCCGGCAGGAATAACCGGTTGCCAGACAGCGGTTGCGCGGCAGTCGCTGCATCGCCTGACGCCATGATAGCTCGTAGATCCCCAGCGAGTTCTCATGATTTTTGACTTCGTGCCCGTAGGTACCCGCCATCCCGCAGCACCCGACGCTGACATTTTCCAGTCTGGCGCCAAATTGGGCAAAAATAGCCCCCCACTGCGCTGGCGCGCCGGGTAAGGCAGTCACTTCGGTACAATGGCCGAAGAAATACCAGGGCTCACCGCTGACCGCCAGCGGCTGTATCGGCTCGAGTACCTTCGGCAGCCATTCATGAACCAGTTGCACGTGGAAATCGCCACGCTGTTCACCCAGCGCCAGGTTGTACTCATCGCGATAGCACAGAACCAGCGCCGGATCGACGCCCACCATCGGTATCCCCAACGCGGCCACGCGATTGAGAAACTCTGACGTCTTCTTCGCGGTTTTTGCAAACCGTTTAAGGAAGCCTTTGATGTGCTGAGCCTTGCCATTCGGCGAGAAGGGCAGCAGCACCGGCTGCAATCCCAGTTTTTCCACCAGGCGGACGAAATCTGCCACCACCTGCGCGTCGTAATAACTGGTGAACGGATCCTGCACCACCAGCACCGTGCGGGATTTTTGCTCGAAACTTAACAACTCCAGCTGTTCCAGCGTCATATTGGCGCTGCGATGCCCGACCATGTGTTGCTGGAGTGACGGCGTAGAAAGCAGCGGCAAATCAACCATCCCAATGTGTTTTTTGGAAAGCGATCGCACCAGGGGTTGATTAATAAAGAAGTTGAATGTTTTTGGCGCCCGCGCCATCAACGGCGCATAGGTTTCCACTGTCGCCACCAGATGGTCGCGCAGAGGACGCAGATAACGCGTGTGATAGAGCTGCAGGAAACGCGAACGGAATTCCGGTACGTCGATTTTGATCGGGCATTGCGTGGAACAGGCTTTACAGGCCAGACACCCGGACATCGCCTCTTTCACTTCATGCGAGAAATCGTACTCGCCCTTGCGGGCATGCCAGCTGTTACGGGTGCGGGCAATCAGAGTACGCAAACTGGCACGTTTTTCCGGCAGTTCGTGTTCCAGCTTAACCGGATCGATACCGCGGTCAGCCAACAGGCGTAACCATTCACGCACCAGCGTTGCGCGCCCTTTCGGAGAATGGATACGGTTAAGACTGATTTTCATTGACGGACACATCGGGCTTTTGGCATCAAAGTTAAAGCACAACCCGTTGCCGTTGCACTCCATCGCCCCACGCCACTCTTGTCTCACCGCGAACGGGATCTGGCGATCGTAGGTGCCGCGCTTCACGGCATCCACCTTCATCATCGGCGCATCAATACCTGCAGGCGGGCAAATCTTGCCTGGATTCAGTCGGTTTTGCGGGTCGAACGCCGCTTTCACGTTGCGCAGTTCACCGTACAGTCGCTCGCCAAAAAATGCCGGGCTGTACTCAGCGCGGAAACCTTTCCCGTGTTCACCCCATAACAGACCGCCATATTTCGCCGTCAGCGCTACCACGTCGTCAGATATTTGCTTCATCAGAATCTCTTGCTGCGGGTCGCACATATCCAGAGCCGGTCGAACGTGCAACACCCCGGCATCAACGTGACCAAACATGCCATAGCTCAGGCCGTGGCTGTCGAGCAAAGCACGGAATTCAGCAATGTAATCAGCAAGATGTTCTGGCGGCACGCAGGTATCTTCGGCAAAAGGAATCGGTTTTGCCGCGCCTTTGGCATTCCCCAACAAACCCACCGCTTTTTTACGCATTGCGTAAATACGTTCGACACCCGCCAGTTCAGTACACAGCTGCCAGCCGATCACGCCAGCCTGTTGCCCGGCAATCAATCCATCGAGTCGCTCGCACAGCGCCTCGATCTGCGCGTCAATCAACGCCTCGTCATCCCCCGCAAATTCGACGATGTTCAGACCCAACATCTCTTTATCCGGCACATCGGTGATGAGTTCACTGACGGAATGCCAGACAATGTCCTCCCGCGCGAGGTTGAGCACTTTAGAATCGACAGTTTCGACCGACAGCGCCCGCGCCTCAACCATAAACGACGCATTGCGGAGCGCAGAATCGAAAGAGTCATATTTCACATTCACCAGACGGCGAACTTTGGGCAGTGGGGTGATATCCAGACGCGCTTCGGTGATGAAGGCAAGCGTTCCTTCAGAACCGGTCAGGATGCGCGTTAAATCAAACTCCGTCATCTCATCATTAAAGACATGACGTAAATCGTAGCCCGTTAAAAACCGGTTCAGCTTCGGGAACTTATCGATAATCAACTGACGGTTTTCACGGCAGCGCTGATAGACCGTATGGTAGATACGTCCTATCGTCGTATTGCTTTTACCCAGCGTCTCAGCAAGTTCGACGGGAAGTGCCTGAGTGTCGAGAATGTCGCCCCCAAGAAGCACTGCCCGCACGCCAAGAACATGATCAGAGGTTTTGCCGTACACCAGCGATCCCTGACCGGATGCATCGGTATTAATCATCCCCCCCAGCGTCGCCCGATTACTGGTCGACAACTCCGGCGCAAAGAAATAGCCATACGGTTTCAGATACTGGTTCAGTTGATCTTTGATCACGCCGGCTTCCACCCGTACCCACCCTTCTTCCGGGTTGATCTCAATGATACGGCTCATGTAGCGCGACATATCAACGATAATGCCCTGATTCAGCGCCTGACCGTTGGTGCCGGTGCCGCCGCCGCGGGGGGTAAAGACAAGAGAGGTGAATCGCGGTTCTGCCGCCAGGCGGGCTAGCAGCGCCACATCTGCCGTTGAACGGGGGAAAAGGACAGCATCCGGCAGAAGTTGATAGATACTGTTATCTGTCGACATTGTGAGGCGATCGGCGTAACTGGTTGCCGTATCCCCCGTAAACCCTTGCTGTTCCAGTGCCTGCAAAAAGTTGAGCACCAGCTGAACGACGCCAGGTGCCTGAGAAATTTGTGGAATCATTATTGACCCTTTCCTGCGGTCTGTGTTGTGGACTCTGGGCCTGTCACGGTAATGGCTACTTTACAGACAATGAGAGGCTGTTCAGCTTCACAACGGTAAATAAAATAGCCTTACAGGGCGGCGCCTAATCGTTTGCGTGTTGCACTATTTGTTGTATCACATTTTTTTCATATGCGCTCAGCAGAATTACAGGCAGAATCACCCTGTCAAAAACCGCTGAAATTGCTCATTATTATATACGAGTGATTCGCGTGTTCAGATCACGTCAACATTCTGACGTACAGAAAAGGTGAAAAGTATTTATGGAAAACATTCGTCAGCCAAGGGATATCGCGCAAGTGCTGCTATTGGCGCTGTTTTTGGTCATCATGATTGTGGCATGTCTGTGGATTGTACAACCCTTTATCCTTGGCTTTGCCTGGGCAGGCACCGTGGTGATCGCCACCTGGCCTGTTTTACTTCTGCTGCAAAAACTGCTCTGGGGCCGCCGTTCTCTCGCCGTTCTGGTGATGACGCTCCTGTTGGTTTTGCTGTTTGTGATCCCCATTGCGCTGTTGGTGAACAGCATCGTCGACGGCAGCGGTCCGCTAATCCACGCCATGAGCGCCGGTGACATGACGTTACCCGACCTTGCCTGGCTGAACAGCATTCCGCTGGTCGGGAGCAAATTGTATGCCGCCTGGCACAATCTGCTGGATATGGGCGGCTCGGGGATTATGGCCAAAATCCGGCCTTATATTGGCACTACGACCACCTGGTTTGTTGGTCAGGCAGCCCATATTGGCCGTTTTATGGTGCACTGTGGCCTGATGCTGCTGTTTAGCGCCCTGCTGTTCTGGCGTGGTGAGCAGGTTGCTTTAGGGGTCCGCCATTTTGCAAGCCGACTGGCGGCAAAACGTGGCGATGCAGCCGTTGTGCTGGCAGCGCAGGCCATTCGCGCTGTGGCGCTTGGCGTCGTCGTCACCGCACTGGTGCAGGCGGTTCTCGGTGGTGTGGGTCTGGCGATCTCCGGTGTGCCTTATGCCACGCTGCTGAGCGTGCTGATGATCCTCTCCTGCCTGGTGCAACTGGGGCCTCTGCCGGTACTGATTCCCTCCATCATCTGGCTCTACTGGACAGGCGACAACACCTGGGGCACCGTGCTGCTGGTGTGGAGTTGTGTGGTCGGTACGCTGGATAACGTGATTCGCCCAATGCTCATTCGCATGGGCGCTGATTTGCCGTTGATTCTGATCCTCTCAGGGGTTATCGGCGGATTAATTGCGTTTGGCATGATCGGCCTGTTTATTGGTCCAGTGCTGTTGGCCGTCTCCTGGCGTCTGTTCTCTGCGTGGGTCAACGAGGCTCCGCTTCCCGATAATGAGCCAAACAACGCTCTGGAAGGACTGGCTGAACCTGAAGAACCCCACAAGTAGATCGTAAAAGTGTGGTGTTGCCGAAGCCTATTTTTCTGGTAAAGCCACACGGCAGAACTGCCCGTTAACAACGCGTCGACGGGCAGTCCCGATATTCCGAAACGCCAAATACTTTAGATTTACTAATCAATCAACCCCTTGATTACACAATATTGTTGCTGAATCTTTCTGTTTTCCCCTCTTTGTGTCGCAAATTCTTTACAGCTTTTAAACTATTGAGACGAATCTGATCGACGCAAAAAATCCCCATGCCTACTATTAGCTCACGGTTATAGATCAACACATTGATTTATAAGCATGGACATCCCCTGAGTGAAACAACGAATTGCTGTGTGTAGTCTTTGCCCATCTCCCACGATGGGCTTTTTTTTATTCCCCTGAAGATGACCCCCTGACCCCTTTATTTCGCCATTGTGTTGAAAATCCCCGGGGCTATGGTTGCAAAACGATGCTGTGTTGCGGCATGTTGTAACGCAGACCAGGTATGTGAAGGGTAATAATGAAGACATTAACAATAAAAAATCTCGTCATTGGCGAAGGCGTGCCGAAAGTGATTGTCTCTTTGATGGGCAAGGACATCGCCACTATCAAGACGGAAGCACAAGCCTATCTCGATGCTGATTTCGACATTCTGGAATGGCGCGCCGACCTTTTTATGGATGTGGGTTCTGCGCAATCGGTGTTGAACGCGCTGGCTCATCTTCGCCAGATTGTGGGAGATATCCCCTTACTGTTTACCTTCCGTAGCGCTCAGGAAGGAGGAGAACAAGCGCTTTCCGTTGAGGAATACACAGCGCTCAATCTGGCGGTAATAGACAGTGGGCTTGCTGACATCATCGATATTG
Organism: Citrobacter sp. GW821-FHT07H02; assembly: GCF_059418505.1. NCBI lineage: Bacteria > Pseudomonadati > Pseudomonadota > Gammaproteobacteria > Enterobacterales > Enterobacteriaceae > Citrobacter > Citrobacter sp. GW821-FHT07H02. The sequence goes on from NZ_JBWKPZ010000003.1 coordinate 106,932, forward strand.
AACTGTACACCGGTGATAAACACGTAGAAGACCTCGTTGCCAGGGCGCATGAAAAAGGGGTTTATGTCGTCATGTCTAACCATGATTTTCACCAGACGCCAGCGGCAGACGAAATCGTCAATCGGCTACGCAAAATGCAGGCTTTGGGGGCGGATATCCCCAAAATTGCCGTCATGCCTCAGTCAAAACGCGATGTATTAACCCTGCTTACCGCCACGCTGGATATGCATGAAAACTATGCGGATCGTCCAATCATCACCATGTCGATGGCTAAAACGGGAGTCATTTCTCGCCTGGCGGGTGAGGTGTTTGGTTCTGCCGCCACCTTTGGCGCGGTAAAAAAAGCGTCAGCCCCGGGACAAATTTCTGTCACTGACTTACGCGCTATCCTGGCTCTCCTGCACTAACAAGGCATAAAAAAACGGCTCCTTTTTACGGGAGCCGTTCTCGATTTACGTGACGTAATCTATTTTACTTCTTCAGTTCCGCCAGGCTCAACCAGGTTTGCACGACGGTGTCCGGGTTCAACGAAAGGCTGTCGATCCCCTCTTCCATCAGCCACGCAGCAAAGTCTTCGTGGTCGGACGGACCCTGACCGCAAATACCCACGTACTTCCCTTGTTTCTTCGCTGCACGAATCGCCATCGACAGCAGTGCCTTGACCGCATCGTTACGTTCGTCGAACAGCGCTGAAACCACACCGGAATCACGATCCAGACCCAGCGTCAGCTGCGTCATGTCGTTGGAACCGATTGAGAAGCCGTCAAAGTACTCGAGGAACTGCTCCGCCAGCAAGGCGTTAGACGGGATCTCACACATCATGATGAGTTTCAGTCCGTTTTCACCGCGTTTCAGCCCCTGACGCTCCAGCTCTTCTACTACCGCTTTCGCCTGATCAACCGTACGCACAAACGGGATCATGATTTCAACGTTGGTCAGCCCCATGTCGTTGCGCACGCGTTTAACCGCATCACACTCAAGCGCAAAACAGTCACGGAAGCTGTCAGAAACATAACGGCCAGCGCCACGGAAGCCCAGCATCGGGTTCTCTTCTTCTGGCTCATAACGCTCGCCGCCCACCAGGTTGGCGTATTCGTTCGATTTAAAATCAGAGAGACGCACGATGACGCGTTTCGGGTAAAATGCGGCGCCCAGCGTCGCGATGCCTTCCGTCAAACGACCAACGTAGAACTCACGCGGCGAATCGAAACCTTTCATCATTTCGCGGATTTCGTTTTGCAGTTTCACGTCCTGGTCATCAAACTCCAGCAACGCACGCGGGTGCACGCCGATCATACGGTTGATGATAAATTCGAGACGCGCCAGGCCAACACCTTCATTCGGCAAACAGGCAAAGTCAAACGCGCGATCCGGGTTGCCAACGTTCATCATGATCTTCAACGGCAGATCCGGCATGGTGTCGACGCTGGAGCTTTTCACACTAAAGTCGAGTAAATCGGCATACACGTAACCGGTGTCGCCTTCAGAGCAGGAAACGGTCACTTTATCGCCATCTTTCATGCGTTCGGTCGCATCGCCACAGCCAACCACTGCCGGGATCCCCAGCTCACGCGCGATGATCGCCGCATGACAGGTACGACCGCCACGGTTAGTCACAATCGCCGCGGCTTTTTTCATGATCGGTTCCCAGTCCGGGTCGGTCATGTCAGTTACCAGCACATCTCCCGGCTCGATACGGTTCATCTCGCTGATGTCATGGATGACCTTCACGGTGCCCGCGCCGATACGGTGGCCAATGGCACGACCTTCCGCAACAATTTTGCCCTGGGCATGCAGCGTGTAACGCTCCATCACCTGACCGCGTGAGCGGACGGTTTCCGGACGCGCCTGAACAATGAACAATTTGCCGGTGTGACCGTCTTTTGCCCATTCGATGTCCATCGGGCGACCGTAATGTTTCTCGATCTGCACCGCTTGTTTCGCCAGCTCCTGGACTTCCTCGTTGGTCAGCGAGAAAATGTCGCGTTGTTCCTGCGGCACATCTTCAATTTTGACCTGCTTTCCGTGCTCTTGCGTCGGCGCATAGACCATACGGATTTTTTTCGAACCCATGGTGCGACGAACAATGGAAGGACGGTTTGCCGCCAACGTTGGTTTGTGCACGTAGAACTCATCCGGGTTCACCGCGCCCTGCACCACCATCTCGCCCAGACCCCAGGCTGAAGTAATGAAGACGACCTGGTCGAAACCTGACTCCGTATCAATGGAGAACATCACGCCGGACGAGGCGAGATCTGAACGCACCATGCGCTGAACGCCCGCAGAGAGCGCAACGCCGCGGTGGTCATAGCCCTGATGCACACGGTAGGAAATCGCACGATCGTTAAACAACGACGCGAAGACATGTTTCACCGCCACCAGCACAGCATCAAACCCCTGCACGTTGAGGAAAGTTTCCTGCTGGCCCGCAAATGACGCGTCTGGCATATCTTCTGCCGTTGCGGAAGAACGCACCGCAAACGAGGCATGAGCATCATCCGCGGAAAGCTGCGCGTACGCATCGCGGATGGCATTTTCCAGCTCAGGCTGGAAAGGAGTGTCGATAATCCACTGGCGGATCTGCGCACCGGCTTTCGCCAGCGCAGTGACATCGTCAATATCCGTTTGATCCAGCAGTTCATAAATGCGCTGGTTTACGCCGCTTTGGTCCAGAAATTGGTCAAACGCATCGGCGGTTGTCGCAAACCCATTCGGTACTGAAACACCCATACCGGAGAGGTTAGTAATCATTTCACCCAGGGAGGCATTTTTGCCCCCAACTCTGTCTACATCATTCATGCCGAGTTGGTTATACCAAAGCACCAGCGGTGACGAGCCATTGTTGGACATCGAACAATCCTTTTGTGATAAATGAACGAGTTTAGGAAACACTTAATTGCGTATTTATCTTTGCATATTTAACCCGCCGAAAAAAACGGTGAATCGTTCAAGCAAATATATTTTTTCTTTTTTCAGATTGTTTCCGCATTTGCGCAAAGCCACGAAGTACGGGCGATCCCCCTAAAAACTGTCGGTATAAACATCAGTTCCAAAAAATGAAATGTACTTTTCAGTAAATATAAAAATAGTGTTTCATTTTATAAAATAAGAGCTGAGTTATACGCTTCTGTCTTTTTTTAATTTATGCTTTCAGAGAATTATGTGTGCTCTTCAGGATGAACAAAATGGATAATGTTGTTGATCGTCATGTTTTTTATATTTCTGATGGTACGGCCATTACTGCCGAAGTGCTGGGACATGCTGTCATGTCGCAGTTTCCCGTGACGATCAGTAGCATCACGCTGCCGTTTGTCGAAAATGAGAGTCGCGCCAGGGCGGTCAAAGACCAGATCGACGCGATTTACCAGCAAACTGGTGTGCGCCCGCTGGTGTTCTACTCCATTGTGCTACCCGAAATCCGCGCAATCATTTTGCAAAGCGAAGGTTTCTGTCAGGACATTGTGCAGGCGCTGGTCGCGCCGCTGCAGCAAGAAATGAAGCTTGACCCGACCCCGATTGCGCATCGCACCCACGGTCTTAATCCCGGCAATCTCAATAAGTATGATGCGCGCATCGCCGCCATTGACTACACCCTCGCGCATGATGACGGCATTTCGTTGCGCAACCTCGATCAGGCTCAGGTGATCCTGTTGGGTGTCTCACGTTGTGGAAAAACGCCGACCAGTCTTTATCTGGCAATGCAGTTTGGCATCCGGGCGGCAAACTACCCCTTTATTGCTGATGATATGGATAATCTGGTGTTACCCGCGTCTCTGAAACCCCTCCAGCACAAGCTTTTTGGTTTGACGATCGAGGCGGAACGTCTGGCGGCCATTCGCGAAGAGCGCCGTGAAAACAGCCGTTATGCTTCACTGCGCCAGTGCCGGATGGAAGTGGCGGAAGTTGAAGCGCTGTATCGTAAAAACCAGATCCCGTGGTTGAACAGTACCAATTACTCGGTAGAAGAAATTGCGACTAAAATTCTCGACATTATGGGATTGAATCGCCGAATGTACTAATGCGCTAGTGCAATGATTCAATTTTCGTTATCATCTCTGATAGCTTGCGAGGTGTGACACGCCTCGCACTTGAAATCAGCAGGGATTGGTTTATCGTGATGCCCATCACTTCCCGGTAGTCCTGCCGTTGAAGCAACAAATTTCTGAGAGATGTAATGAACAGAACCGACGAACTCCGTACTGCGCGTATAGACAGTCTTGTCACCCCCGCCGAATTGGCGCTACGACATCCCGTATCGTCCGCTGTTGCAAGCCACGTTACCGACTCGCGACGCCGGATTGAAAAAATATTGAATGGTGAAGATCCCCGCCTGCTGGTGATCATTGGCCCTTGCTCAATTCACGATCTTGATGCCGCGATGGATTACGCCAGCCGTTTGCAAACACTGCGTTCAAAACATCAGGCGCGCCTGGAAATCGTCATGCGCACCTATTTTGAAAAGCCGCGTACCGTTGTTGGCTGGAAAGGCTTAATCTCCGACCCTGATTTAAACGGCAGCTATCGTGTTAACCACGGCATTGAACTGGCGCGAAAATTACTGCTGAAAGTCAATGAATTAGGCGTACCAACCGCGACTGAATTTCTCGACATGGTGACGGGGCAGTTTATCGCCGATCTGATCAGCTGGGGAGCCATTGGCGCACGGACCACAGAAAGCCAGATCCACCGTGAAATGGCTTCCGCACTCTCCTGCCCTGTCGGATTTAAAAACGGTACTGATGGCAACACACGCATTGCCGTCGACGCCATTCGCGCCTCCCGCGCCAGTCATATGTTCCTTTCACCGGATAAATCGGGCCAGATGACCATTTATCAGACCAGTGGCAACCCTTATGGTCATATCATTATGCGTGGCGGTAAAAAGCCCAATTACCACGCTGAAGATATTGCCGCCGCCTGCGATACCTTGCACGAGTTTGATCTGCCGGAACATCTGGTGGTGGACTTTAGTCACGGCAACTGCCAGAAGCAGCACCGCCGCCAACTGGACGTGTGTGATGACGTTTGCCAGCAAATTCGTAATGGCTCCACTGCGATTGCCGGGGTCATGGCCGAAAGTTTCTTGCGTGAAGGCACGCAGAAAATCGTTAGCGGTCAACCGCTGGTGTACGGTCAGTCGATTACCGACCCCTGCCTGAACTGGGAAGACACCGAACTGTTGCTGGAAAAATTAGCCTCCGCCGTGGAGTGCCGTTTTTGATGTACGGCCCATTCCTTCGGGGATGGGCGCTTCCTTCCTCACCCTTATTTTGCTCATCACCCTCTTCGCTACGCATCAACACGCAACGCTCATTTAACACTTGCCGTTACCGTCCATATTATTGATAATAATAATCATTGTTAAATTGATTTTTATTAATGAACGCTATGTCACGTATGGATCGCACCGAGTCACCTCATTCTAAGGAAAAGAGCAGCGTCCCTCCCCCCAATGATACGGAACGGCGGATCAGCAGCCAGACGTTATTAGGTCCACAAGGAAAAGTGATCATCGATCATGATGGTCAGGAGTATCTGCTGCGTAAAACGAACGCCGGTAAGCTTCTCCTGACCAAATAAACTGTTCTAGCTTGAGCAACTGACTTCCAGCCGTTTTCCCCAGTCGGGAGGACGGCTGACATAGTCATCATCTCTGTCGGTAAACGGTGTGCGCAGTACCTGATGCAGTTGGTGCAATTCGCGCGTATCCCCACGTTCCGCATTCTCTATAGCACGCTGAGCCAACCAGTTGCGCAGTACCACCGCAGGGTTGGCGCGCTGCATGTGTTGCTGACGCAATGCATCATCAACCTGTTCCCGTTGCAGGCGAGCGCGATACTGTGTGAACCACTCGTCAAAGGCGGCACGGTCAACAAACTCATCACGCAACGGAGATGCCGCGCTTTGCTGCTCTGTCTGGCTCAACATTCTGAATGTTCGGGTATAGTCGCTTCTCTCGCGCGCCATCAGGCTGAACAAAGCGTTGAGTAACGCATTGTCGTCTTTCTGTTCGCTAAAGAATCCCAGCTTTTGCCGCATCCGTTGGCCGTAACGCGTCAACAGGGCCAGTTGATAGCCATCCAGCGCATCATTGAGTGTATCAACCGACATAAACGGAGAAAGCGTCTGCGCCAGTCGTTGTAAATTCCATAGCCCCACAGCGGGTTGGTTTTCAAAGCTGTAGCGCCCCAGATGGTCGGAATGATTGCAAATCAGCCCAGGCTGATAATCATCCAGAAAACCAAACGGCCCATAATCTATCGTCAACCCCAGGATAGACATGTTGTCGGTATTCATCACGCCATGGGCAAATCCCACGGTCTGCCAGTCAGCGATAAGCGTCGCCGTACGCGACACCACATCCCGAAACCAGAGCGTGTATTTATCATCTTCATCCTGAAAATGGGGCCAGTAGTGGCGAATAGCAAAATCAGCCAGCTGGCGCACTTTTTCAGGTTCACGGCGATAGTAGAAGTGTTCAAAATGGCCGAAACGCATATGGCTTTGCGCCAGACGCATCAACATTGCACCGGTTTCCGGCGTTTCCCGGTAAACCGGGGAATCGCTGGTCACAATCGACAACGCACGGGTCGTTGGGATCCCCAGGTAATGCATCGCCTCACTGGCCAGACTCTCTCTGATCGTAGAGCGCAGTACGGCTCGCCCATCGCCCATTCGCGAATACGGGGTTAAACCCGCGCCTTTCAGATGCCAGTCAAGCGTCGTGCCATCGGGCAGGAGTTGTTCTCCCAGCAGAATGCCGCGTCCGTCGCCAAGTTGCCCCGCCCAGACACCAAACTGATGTCCGCTGTAGACCTGGGCCAGAGGCGACATTCCGGGAAGTAAAGATTCACCACCCCAGACACCCGCTCCACGTTCAACATCAAAAAGTGAGGCTGGAATATCAAGCTGTTGTGCCAAAGCATCATTATGCCAAATCACACGGGCATTGCTCAGGGGAGTTGGGGAAAGAGCGGTATACGTTGCCGGCAACTCATCGCGCCAGCGGGCGGTAAAAGACAGGGTCATAGGGCCTCCTGTTTGTAGTGTAGTCGGTTACTACCGTCTTAAACACCAGCAAATAGAAGGGTTATCGCTGTACCAGGGACGTTATCTGACCGACCGACACGGCTGGCCACAAGCAGCCCTGCAATACGCTGAAACCTAAAGGGGTTACGCGGACCTTCATCTCTTCCGTATCGATACCCGCAATTATAACGGAATCACAACAGGATGATATTTGCGAAACAATAGCCTGCATAAACGGTTCAAATGAAATGCTCATTGCTCTGTGCTGAACAAAACTTTTATCCAGCGCAACCCGTTTGAAAAGACCGTCAAAAATGGCTTTCATTGAAGAATCACCCGCACCAAAATTAGCCAGTATGAGTGGAAACCGCGCCGCTAATTTCACCAGTTTTGGATTTTCTTTTCCACGATTTAATTCAGGGTAATTTTCATTAATCATTAATTCAAGAAATGAAAATCGCTTAACACGCGCGTTAAACTGGTCGTCATATATTAATGCGTCAACCACCGCTGGCGTTAATTTAATCCAGGCATTCAATTTTTGTTGAATAAAAAAATGTTGGCACGTTTCAATCAGTGAGAGTTTTTCTTCGAATAACCGGCACTGCTCTTCAGCCGACAGTCGGGGTATGACCAGCTCTGTCGGCATACGTACAGAGCCATCGTCACTGACAAAGTTTGCGATGGTTTCTAAACCGACAAGATCCCCTTTTACACTCCGCGCGGGCAGAAACAAGAGATCGGAGTGATAGGAATTATCCAGTGAAACAATCATTGTGCCAGTCCCGCTGTTTGGGTGTAATCCGGCATCCTGTAACAACGGATGGAAAACGACATCATTTCAGAGACTAATGGGGGTGCTTTCATTTTATCCTTTTTATCCGGTAAACCGGGTCCTTTTTTTAGCTTATCCTGATTATAAACCAATATCCAGTTTTACACTTTTTCATGAGATGCGCGCGAATTTACGCTAACCACATTACTTTCATGAATAGTATGGTTATCAGGAAGCCAGCCTTATGTCATTAATCGCAAAATTTCATTTTTAAATACGGATGATAAGCCAGGAAAACCTTGTCATCCGCATGATTAAATTCTTCGGGCCTGCCAAAAATTTTTGCGCCAGTAGACATTGTCGAGAGATGAACGCATCACCCCTCGACTGGTCGACGCATGGATAAATTGATTATTGGTGTCATAGATACCGACATGCAAACCACTCTCACCCGAACCGGTTTTAAAGAAAACCAGATCGCCGGGCAGGAGATCATCTTTGTCGATTTCCGTACCAATTTTGGACTGTTGTCGGGTGTCTCGCGGCAGTTGCAGAGAGAACTGGTCACGCATCGTCATCAACACAAACCCTGAACAGTCCACACCACTACGGCTCATTCCGCCATAACGGTACGGTGTTCCGCGCCAGTTCTGTAACTGATCATTGAGACCCGCGATCACCGTAATGGAATCCGAAAGTCTGGCATTTGGCGCAGGAGCGCGATGGCTACTACACCCAGCTAACACCAGTGCTGCGATAAGAAGGAACCAAAAACGCATTCAGGACGAATCCTCTTTTTTATTTTTATATCTATATAGCGTGGAAAGCGCCTTATTTTCAAGAAACCATTTAACTTAAGTGGTTGATATGAGCATTCTGTGGCCTTCCACATCAAGCCGCCGGAAGTTTAACCCATACGCACGGGCTAAATTGGGCGGTGTCAGCACCTCTTCACGCGGCCCACAGGCAATCAACGCCCCACGTTTCAACAGCCACGCCTGATGCGCGTGACGTAGCGTGTGGTTAAGATCATGGCTGCTCATCACGACAGCAATTCCCTGAAGGCAAAGCCGACTGAGCAATCGGTCCAGTGCGTTTTGTTGCGCAACATCCAGGCTGTTCATCGGTTCGTCCAGAAGCAACAATTGCCCGTGAGGATTAGAATCCGGCGAAATTTGCAGCATTACCGCCGCAAGACGGACACGTTGCCACTCGCCACCGGAGAGTTGATTTGTGCCCCGTTCCAGTTTATCGCCCAATCCGAGCGCATCGGCCACCTCTTTCAGCAGATCGGTTCGTGTTTTATCGGGCTGATGAAGCGTCAGGTAATGCCAGACAGGCATGGCAAAAGGAGGGTTTTGCTGTTGCGCAAGGTAGGCGCGATGTTGGGCAAGCTTTGCGGCAGGCCAGGATTCCAGCGCCGTACCGCCAAATACGACAGTTCCGGCACCGCTGGTCAAGCCTGCCATCCGCGCCAGCAGTGTGCTTTTCCCCGCCCCGTTAGGTCCGACAAGATGTAAGATTTCGCCAGCTTTGATCGAACCTGAAAGTGGACCAAGCCGGGAGCTTTCAGCCACGTCCTGTAACTGCATCAACGGAGACATTATTTCTCCAACGCCAGTTTGATACTTTCCATGACAATGGGATCGTCAGGCGTCATGTCAGGTGAAAAACGTTGCACGACGTGTCCATCCCTACCCACTAAAAACTTCTCAAAGTTCCACAAAATATCGTCAGGATACAGCGGCGCACGACCTTTGCTCACCATCCGCTCGTAAAAAGCGCTTGCCTGTGGGGCAACGGCCGCAGGCGCGGCAGCGACCAATTTTTGGTACAACGGGTGGCGGTCGTCGCCATTGACATCAATTTTGCTGAACATCGGGAACGTCACGCCCCAGGTCGTGGCGCAGTACGTTTTAATCTCATCTTCGCTGCCCGGTTCCTGCCCGAGGAACTGGTTGCACGGAAAACCCAACACGGCAAATCCACGTTCGCCCCAGGTTTTTTGCAGGTTTTCCAGTTGTTCATACTGCGGCGTTAAACCGCATTTTGACGCCACGTTAACGATCAGCAGTACATTTCCGGCATATTTCGCAAGCGAGATCTCCTCGCCGTCGATGCTTGTCACTTGAGTGTTGAGAATGGTCTTTTGCATAACGTCTCCCGGGTAACAGACGAATGAGTATTGAACAACATCAGTTTCTAATCATAGACCGAACAGCGATGATCTTTGTATTTAACGTCCTGCTTTTAATAGCAACCAGATAAAGACCGGCGCCCCTAGTGTGGCCGTTACCACACCAATAGGAAGTTCTGCGGAGGCGAGCGCCAGTCGGGCAACCACATCCGCTGTCAACAGCGCAATCGCGCCCGCCAGCGCACACGCAGGCAATAAGACACGATGGTCGGTTAACCCGCATAAACGCAAGATATGGGGAATAACCAAACCGATAAAGCCAATTGCCCCAGCCAACGCCACGCTCACGCCAACCATCCATCCTGTCGCCACTACCAGCAGATTACGCCAGAACCATAAAGGCAACCCAAGCTGGCGGGCAGAGGTTTCGCCCAATGCCAGCATATTCATAGCCTGCGACTGGCAGCAAATCCAGATCAGAACCGGAATCAATGCGATCATCAACCAGCTCTGTTGCCAGTCAACGCCGCCGAAGCCCCCCATCATCCAGTACATCAACTGGCGCAGGTCAAAAGAGGTGGAAAAATAGATCGCCCACGTCATCAGTGCACTACAAATAATGCCCAACGCGACACCGGCAAGCAGTAAGCGACTGGTCGAAAGATGACGACGTGCGAAACGCAGAAGAATGAGCGTGATAATGAGTGCGCCTGCAATCGCGCACACCCCTAATGCCCAACCCGGAAGCTTACCCTGCCCTAACAGCACGGCCGCAATAAGCCCCACACCAGCGCCATTGGAAACGCCAAGCAGTCCCGGCTCCGCAAGTGGGTTTTCAAAGAGTGCCTGCATCACCGCGCCGGAGAGCGCCAGTGCGGCCCCGACCAGCAAAACAGCCAGCGTCCGTGGCAGTCGAATTTGCCAGACAAACAGGTCTCCACGGGTACCAAACCACTCACCTGGACCTATCCACTGTTCTCCAGCACATAAACTTACAGCGGCTGCCAGCAGCGTTAGCGCCGTCAGACTCAGTATCCAGCGCACATGTCGTCGCTGTTGTTGGCGGGCAAAAGTCAGCATATTTTCCATTCTGCTGAAAAGGGATGATCTTGATTTTACGGTGCTTATGCAGCAGTGAAAAGAAAAAAGGCCGCAAAAGCGGCCTTTTTAGTTAGTTAAAAATTACTCTTCTTTGGGCGTTGCGTTTTCAACCCGACTCTTTAACTTCTGTCCGGGTCTGAAGGTCACCACGCGCCTTGCTGTAATGGGAATATCTTCGCCCGTTTTCGGGTTACGGCCCGGACGTTGATTCTTATCACGCAGATCGAAGTTACCAAAACCAGAGAGTTTTACCTGCTCACCGTTTTCCAGAGCACGACGGATCTCTTCGAAAAACAGTTCGACCAGTTCTTTGGCATCCCGCTTGCTAAGCCCAAGCTTATCAAACAGATATTCTGACATTTCAGCTTTTGTAAGCGCCATAGGTTCAATCCCTCAATGATGCCTGGAATCGCTCTTTTAATGCCTCTACACATTTGGCGACGGTAGCGGCAATCTCCTCTTCTTCGAGTGTACGGCTGGTATCCTGAAGGATCAGGCTGATAGCGAGGCTCTTATAACCCTCCGCAACACCCTTACCGCGGTACACGTCAAATAAGTTTACGCCAACTACCTGATTTACGCCAACTTTCTTACACTCAGATAAAATATCTGCTGCAGGAACGTTTTCTGCGACCACAACCGCGATATCGCGACGGTTAGCCGGGAAGCGAGAAATCTCACCCGCCTGAGGCACCACGCGGTCTGCGAGCTTATTCCACTCCAGTTCAAACACCAGAGTGCGACCGTTGAGATCCAGTTTACGTTCCAGCTCAGGATGAACAACCCCAATAAAACCAATACGTTCACCTTTCAGATAAATCGCTGCGGACTGTCCAGGATGCAGTGCCGGATTGGCTTCTGCTTTGAACTGTACGTCAGCAAGTTTACCGGTCAGGTCCAGCACTGATTCCAGGTCGCCCTTCAGATCATAGAAATCAACGGTCTCTTTTGCCAGGTTCCAGTGCTCATCGTGACGGTTACCGCAAATCACCCCTGCCAGCATCAGGTCCTGACGAATGCCCAGGTTCGCCTGAGTATCAGGAACAAAACGCAGACCGCTTTCAAAAATGCGTACACGGTTCTGCTGACGGTTCTGGTTATAGACAACGGTCGCCAGTAAGCCAGTCCACAGAGACAGGCGCATTGCGGACATCTCTACAGAGATTGGGCTTGGCAGCAGCAGCGCTTCAACACCCGGGTGAATCAATTGCTGTACTTTAGGATCAACAAAGCTATAGGTGATCACTTCCTGATAGCCTTTGTCATTCAGCATCGTTTTGACGCGCTTCAGTGACAGATTGGCTTCGCGGTGTGTCCCCATGATCAGACCCGCCTGAACCGGCTCATCAGGGATATTGTTATAGCCGTACACGCGCGCGACTTCTTCGACCAGATCTTCTTCAATCTCCATATCGAAGCGCCAGCTCGGTGCAACCGCTTTCCACTCGTCCTGACCTTCCGTCACTTCGCAACCCAGACGGCGCAGAATATCGCTCACTTGCTCATCCGCAACGTGATGACCGATCAGGCGATCCAGTTTGCTGCGACGCAGGGTGATGGTCGCGCGCTTCGGCAACGTCGCTTCATGGGTGACGTCAATGACCGGACCAGCTTCACCACCACAAATGTCGATCAGCAGACGGGTCGCACGTTCCATCGCTTTATGCTGCAGAGCCGGATCCACGCCACGCTCATAGCGGTGAGATGCGTCAGTGTGCAGGCCATGACGACGTGCGCGCCCCGTAATGGAGAGCGGGCTGAAGAATGCGCATTCCAGCAGCACATTTTGCGTTTCGTCGTTCACACCGGAGTGTTCACCGCCGAAGATACCGCCCATTGCCAGCGCTTTCTGATGGTCGGCAATGACCAGCGTGTCAGCGCTCAGTTTGGCTTCAGTGCCATCCAGCAGCACCAGAGATTCACCCTCTTTCGCCATACGCACGACAATCCCGCCTTCGATGCGGTCTTTATCAAACGCGTGCATCGGCTGACCCAGTTCGAGCAGCACGTAGTTGGTCACGTCAACCACAGCATCAATAGAACGGATACCACAACGACGCAGTTTCTCTTTCATCCACAGCGGCGTTGGCGCTTTAACGTTGATACCTTTGACCACGCGGCCCAGGTAGCGCGGACAGGCTTCTGGTGCGTCTACAGCGATAGGCAGCGTATCATTGATCGTCGCCGCAACGGGCGCGATTTCCGGCTCAACCAGCGGCGCCTGGTTCAGCACAGCGACGTCACGTGCGACACCGATAATACCTAAACAGTCGGCACGGTTTGGCGTCACGCTGATCTCGATGGTGTTATCATCAAGTTTCAGGTATTCACGGATGTCGGTCCCGATCGGCGCATCCGCAGGCAGTTCGATAATGCCGTTATGATCGTCGGAAATGCCCAGCTCAGAGAAGGAGCACAGCATCCCTTCCGACGGCTCACCACGCAGCTTAGCCGCTTTAATTTTAAAATCGCCCGGCAGTACGGCTCCGACTGTCGCCACCGCGACACGCAGCCCCTGACGGCAGTTCGGCGCGCCGCAGACGATATCCAGCAGGCGTTCACCACCCACATCGACTTTCGTTACACGCAGTTTGTCGGCGTTAGGATGCTGAGCGCACTCCACTACTTCGCCCACAACCACGCCGTTAAACTCACCGGCAACCGGATCAACACCATCAACTTCCAGACCGGCCATGGTGATTTGGTTCGACAGCGCATCGCTATCGATTGCCGGGTTTACCCATTCGCGTAACCACAGTTCACTGAATTTCATTATTTATTCCTGCCTTTATTTAAACTGTTTGAGGAAACGCAGATCGTTTTCGAAGAATGAACGCAGGTCAGTCACGCCATAACGCAGCATCGTCAGACGTTCCATGCCCATACCAAAGGCGAAGCCAGAGTAAATTTCCGGATCGATACCGACATTACGCAGTACGTTCGGATGCACCATGCCGCAACCCAGCACTTCCAGCCATTTGCCATTTTTGCCCATCACATCCACTTCTGCAGACGGCTCAGTGAACGGGAAGTAAGAAGGACGGAAACGGATCTGCAAATCTTCTTCAAAGAAGTTACGCAGGAAGTCGTGGAGCGTGCCTTTCAGGTTGGTAAAGCTGATGTTGGTGTCAACAATCAACCCTTCCATCTGATGGAACATCGGGGTGTGAGTCTGATCGTAATCGTTACGATACACGCGTCCCGGCGCGATGATACGAATCGGCGGCTGCTGGTCTTTCATGGTACGGATCTGAACGCCAGAGGTCTGCGTACGCAGCAGGCGGGTCGCATCAAACCAGAATGTGTCGTGGTCCGCACGTGCCGGGTGATGACCTGGGATATTCAGCGCATCGAAGTTGTGATAGTCGTCTTCGATTTCCGGGCCTGTCGCCACAGTAAAACCAAGCTCGCCAAAGAAACTTTCAATACGATCGATGGTACGGGTCACCGGATGCAGACCGCCGTTTTCGATACGACGACCAGGCAGAGAAACGTCAATCGTTTCTTCGGCCAGACGCGCGTTCAGCGCAGCATTTTCTAAATCTGCCTTACGTGCGTTCAGCGCTTGCTGCACCTGCTCTTTCGCTTCGTTGATAACCGCACCAGCGGCCGGACGCTCTTCTGGCGGCAGTTCACGCAGGGTCGTCATCTGAAGGGTTAAATGCCCTTTCTTGCCCAAATATTCGACGCGTACATTGTCTAACGCGGCAACATCTGACGCCTGGTTAATGGCTGCCTTTGCACTGGCAACCAGCTCTGCGAGATGTGACATGGTTTTCCTCATTGTGTCGGTGAAGACACCGTTTGTGGTCATTATTTTTGCTCTAACTATTTCGAGTTGCAGTCTGTACGCCTGCTACTTGAAATAGATCGCGCAATTTTAGATACAAAAAAAGCCTCCACTGGGGAGGCTTTCTGGCGCTGTTTTCCGTTTCATTTCTCACGCGCTAGCCTCCTGAAGTCAGGTGCTAAAGTAAAAAAAGAAACGGAAAATAGCAGCATTCATGCTTGCGTTACCTTGTTGGGTAAAACCGAAAGACCTTTATTGAAAAGGGTTACGGGTAAATTGTCAACTGATTGATTGCACTACAAATAAAAGAGAGGGAGCCAGGCTCCCTCTTTTCACTGGCTTATGCCAGAGCTGCTTTCGCTTTTTCGACCAGAGCGGTGAACGCTAATTTGTCGAATACTGCGATGTCAGCCAGGATCTTACGGTCAATTTCAACAGAGGCTTTTTTCAGGCCGTTGATGAATTTGCTGTAAGAAATACCGTTCTGACGTGCTGCTGCGTTGATACGCGCAATCCACAGTTGACGGAACTGACGCTTACGTTGACGACGGTCACGGTAAGCATACTGGCCAGCTTTGATAACAGCCTGGAAGGCAACGCGGTATACGCGAGAACGCGCACCGTAGTAGCCTTTGGCTTGTTTCATGATCTTCTTGTGACGTGCACGTGCCATTACACCACGTTTTACGCGAGCCATATGTGCTCTCCTGTATCTATATTCTTAGTGAAAAAAGTTAAACGTTAACGGCTTATGCGTACGGCAGGCACGCGATTACCAGACCCAGATCGCCTTTAGAAACAAGGCCTTTTGGACGCAGGTGACGTTTACGCTTAGTCGATTTTTTGGTCAGAATATGACGCAGGTTTGCGTGCTTACGCTTAAATCCACCACCACCGGTTTTTTTGAAGCGCTTAGCAGCACCGCGTACGGTCTTAATTTTTGGCATTTTAATAACTTCCACTTCGCATTGTTAATAAACGAAACGTAGGCGAACAACGGCTGTGGAACCCGCAGGCTCCACAGACATTGCTACTTGAAGGCCTTACTGTTTCTTCTTAGGAGCGAGCACCATGATCATCTGGCGGCCTTCGATCTTCGTAGGGAAGGATTCGACTACTGCCAGTTCACTCAGATCGTCACGGACGCGCGTAAGCACTTCCATACCGATCTGTTGGTGGGCCATCTCACGACCGCGGAAACGCAGCGTGATCTTAGCCTTATCGCCATCTTCCAGAAAGCGTACCAGGCTGCGGAGTTTTACCTGGTAATCGCCATCGTCGGTACCAGGACGGAATTTAATTTCCTTAACCTGGATAACTTTTTGTTTCTTCTTCTGTTCCTTAGAAGACTTACTCTTTTCATAAAGGAACTTGCCGTAGTCCATAATACGACAAACTGGCGGTTCGGCGTTAGGGCTGATTTCAACTAAATCTACTCCAGCTTCTTCAGCTTTTTCGATAGCTTCTCTCAGACTCACAATACCCAAAGCTTCGCCTTCCAGACCTGTTAAGCGAACTTCCAGGGCGCGAATCTCGCCATTGATACGATTCGGACGTGCCGTTTGAACTCGTTTTCCGCCTTTAATACCTTATTCCTCCAGTTGTTGAAGACTGCGGCTGCGAATCTCTTGTTGCAGCTTCTCGATAACTTCATTTACGTCCAGGCTGCCCAAGTCTTTGCCACGACGGGTACGCACGGCAACTTTGCCTGCTTCTACCTCTTTGTCGCCACAGACCAACATGTAAGGGACACGACGTAAAGTGTGCTCGCGGATTTTAAAGCCTATCTTCTCATTTCTCAAGTCTGCTTTTACACGAATACCCGCATTTTGTAGTTTCTGCGTTAATTCGTTAACGTATTCAGACTGTGAATCGGTAATATTCATGACCACAACCTGAACCGGCGCAAGCCAGGTCGGGAAGAAGCCTGCGAACTCTTCAGTCAGGATACCGATGAAACGTTCCATCGACCCAAGAATTGCGCGGTGAATCATAACCGGTACCTGACGTTCGTTGTTTTCGCCAACATAAGAGGCGCTTAAACGAGACGGCAGAGAGAAGTCCAGCTGTACAGTACCGCACTGCCATGCACGATCGAGGCAGTCATACAGGGTAAACTCAATTTTCGGACCGTAGAATGCACCCTCACCCAGTTGATATTCAAACGGGATATTGTTTTCTTCCAGTGCAACCGCTAAGTCCGCCTCAGCACGATCCCACATTTCGTCGCTGCCGATACGTTTTTCGGGGCGAGTGGAAAGTTTGACGACGATCTTCTCGAAGCCAAAGGTGCTGTACATATCGTAGACCATACGGATACATGCGTTGACTTCATCACGGATCTGCTCTTCAGTACAGAAGATATGCGCATCATCCTGAGTAAAGCCACGTACACGCATCAGGCCATGCAACGCACCTGACGGTTCGTTACGGTGGCAACTACCGAACTCCGCCATACGCAGCGGCAGATCGCGGTAGGATTTCAGACCCTGATTGAAGATCTGAACGTGACCCGGACAGTTCATCGGTTTGATGCAGTATTCACGGTTCTCGGAAGAGGTGGTGAACATCGCATCTTTATAGTTGTCCCAGTGCCCTGTTTTTTCCCACAGAACACGGTCCATCATGAACGGACCTTTCACTTCCTGATACTGGTACTCTTTCAGTTTTGAACGAACAAAAACTTCCAGTTCACGGAAAATGGTCCAGCCGTCATTGTGCCAGAACACCATACCCGGTGCTTCTTCCTGCATATGGTACAGGTCAAGCTGCTTACCGATTTTACGGTGGTCGCGTTTGGCCGCTTCTTCCAGACGTTGCAGGTAGGCGCTCAGGGCTTTTTTATCGGCCCATGCAGTACCATAAATACGCTGCAGCATCTTATTGTTGCTGTCACCGCGCCAGTACGCGCCTGCAGTTTTCATCAGTTTGAAGTGATGGCAGAAACGCATGTTCGGCACGTGCGGACCGCGGCACATATCGACATATTCTTCATGATGATACAAGCCAGGCTTATCATCATGAGTAATGTTTTCATCAAGAATAGAGATTTTATACGTCTCGCCACGCTTCACGAAGGTTTCACGCGCTTCGTGCCAGCTGACTTTTTTCTTAATGACGTCGTAGTTTTTCTCAGCGAGCTCGTGCATCCGCTTCTCGAGCGCGTCGACATCTTCCTGGGTTAACGTACGGTCAAGATCAATGTCATAGTAAAAACCGTTGTCGACAACCGGACCGATAGCCATTTTGGTATTCGGCCAAAGTTGTTTGATCGCGTGCCCTAACAGGTGCGCACAGGAGTGACGAATGATCTCAAGACCTTCTTCATCCTTGGCGGTGATGATGGAGAGCTTCGCATCATGTTCGATGAGATCGGAAGCGTCAACCAGCTCACCATTTACACGGCCAGCAATGGTGGCTTTCGCCAGTCCTGGACCGATGTCCAGCGCAACATCCATGGGGCTTACAGCGTGGTCGTAATGGCGTTGGCTGCCATCAGGAAGAGTAATAACAGGCATGTTATATCCTTATTTGCAGTGGTGACCCACACGAAAGATCACATACAAAGTTTCAATGTTAAATTTATCAAAAAGTTATGGACTGATTCCCGCTTCACTCTGCGAAATATGTCACGTACCACTCGCGTGGCGATACCGTAACCTACATCCGCTTTTTGATAACACCGTCTGACAGTGTACACGGCATTGACGGTCGTTCAAAGCCGCAATCACACTGAACTCTATGATGTAAATCAACTGACTGACTTGCCGCGACTTTGTTACACTAAGAAAATCAGGTTGAATTTAACAGGAAAAGGATAATGCCGACGAACCGCTTTGCGAAAAAACACTGGAAGATGGTGGTTGTATTGATTGCCATCTGTGGTGCGATGCTTCTGCTACGCTGGGCGGCGATGATCTGGGGTTAACCTTCAGAATAATGGCGGAGCATAAAACGCTGTTTATTCCCTGCGCAACAATAAAACGCCAATGCGCGTTAATATTCACTTGCCCGTGATGACGGGAATAAATCTCTTAAAAAAATAACGTCGCATTTTAAAACGGCCAGGTCGCCTGTAAACGACCCGGCGCACGTTTACATCTTATAACCCAATGATACTGTCGTACGGCGATCAGTATGCTCTGGCGCCGTTTCAGGCGGTTCGGAGTTCCAGGTCACATTATAGGCAACCTTCAAGCCGAAATGTTCATTGATGGCGACATCCAGAGCCGTCTCCGAGTTGAGGGTGGTATCATCCGCCCCAAACACTGACACGCCCTGCGTGAATTTAGTGGTATCCGTCATTTGCCAGGCGTAAGCGCCCGACGCATAACCGAGTGGCTGAGTTTCCGTCGTATCGTCTGTGCGTTCGTCATAACGAACACCGGGACCGAATTCAAAACGGAAACTGTGTACCGGACCATTGAGAAACTGGCGACCATACCCTGCCGTCGCAATATCACGCTCGTGGTAACCGTTGTAGCGGTCGGTAAGCCAACTCGCCTGGCCAAAAAGATAATCATAATCGGTGGTGTTAAAACGGCTACGGCCGCCCACAGCGTATTTTTCCGAAGAACGCTCATCATTCGACGAGGTGTTGCTGGCATTCCCCCACAGTGACCATGCGGTGGTTTGACCGTACCAGGTCATGGTGGTATCCGCCGTTAAGGAAGAGCTTTGGGTATTGCCTGACTGCGCAAGGTATCCCGCATTCAGGTTACCTTCAAAGGGTTTCTTCGCGGTGGTGGGATCATCCATGACAGTAAAAACGGAATCATCGGCGGCGGCATGCATTGACGCAACGACGCCACCCGCCAGCATTAATGCAGCGGGTACTGTCTTCAAAAGCTTCATTTATAAAGAGTCCGTACAACAAAAAAAGAGACCATAGCGGTCCCGGAAACTTTCTTAGGGATCAAAGACAAACGATCGCCGGAAAGGTAACAAATTATAAAAAGGCTCGAATAACATAGCAATGAATTCTTATTTCATTTTTTGAATAAGGACGTTCCTGAATCAATAAAATATTTATATCTACACATAGCGCAAATTTTGAATAAATAGCCAATAAATCATACCGTTAATTACTTCACTTTCCAGGCGTTCGGTGCCAGACTGAATTCAGCCTAACAGGAGGTAATGATGGTACGTATCTATACGTTAACACTTGCGCCCTCTCTCGATAGCGCAACACTCACTCCGCAAATCTACCCCGAAGGGAAGCTCCGCTGCACGTCACCGGTTTTTGAGCCCGGCGGCGGCGGCATCAACGTCGCCCGTGCAATTTCACATCTTGGCGGTACGGCCACCGCCATTTTCCCCGCTGGCGGTGCCACCGGCGAACACCTGGTAGCCTTATTGGCCGATGAACATGTTCCCGTCGCAACAGTCGAAGCCAAAGACTGGACCCGCCAGAATCTGCATGTCCACGTCGGATCCAGCGGCGAGCAATATCGCTTCGTGATGCCCGGCGCATCGCTGAGCGACAAAGAATTTCAGTTGCTTGAAGAACAGGTTCTCGAAATTGAATCAGGCGCGTTGCTCGTTATCAGCGGCAGTTTGCCGCCCGGCGTCAAGCTGGAAAAACTCACGCAGCTCATCTCGGCGGCGCAGAAACAAGGCATTCGTTGCATTGTTGACAGCTCAGGCGATGCCCTACGCGCGGCCTTAGATATCGGCAATATTGAACTGGTTAAACCCAACCAAAAAGAACTGAGCGCACTGGTAAACCGTGAACTCACCCAACCTGATGACGTGCGTAACGCGGCTCAGGAGATTGTGAAAAGCGGTAAAGCGCATCGGGTTGTTGTTTCTCTGGGCCCACAAGGTGCGCTGGCGGTCGACGCCGACAGTTGCGTTCAGGTCGTCCCTCCGCCGGTGAAAAGTCAAAGCACCGTGGGTGCGGGTGACAGCATGGTTGGCGCTATGACGCTGAAATTGGCTGAGGATGCATCTCTGGAAGATATGGTGCGGTTCGGTGTGGCTGCGGGGAGCGCGGCGACCCTCAATCAGGGAACGCGTTTGTGCTCTGCTGAGGATACCCAAAAGATTTATGCTTATCTGACGCAATCATAATGGCTTTCCCCTCCTTTATTGTGAGGGGATTCGCCGACAAACCTGTCAGCATGGTGATTCTCCGTCTATGCTGAAAAGTCATGTGATTACAAAGAGGTGAATTATGGCCAGTGGTGATATCACCCGTTATGTCATAACCGTAACGTTTCATGAGCACTCCTTAACGGAAATTAATGAGCTTAATAATCATCTTACACGCGGTGGTTTCTTGTTGACCCTGACGGATGAAGACGGAAACGTGCATGAACTTGGCACAAACACCTTTGGCCTGATTAGCGCACTGAGTAAAGACGAGGTGACGGCACTCACCGCAGGGCTGGCTGAAAGTGCGTTAGGCAATAAACCCGGAATTTCCGTTTCCACATGGGAGGAGTGGCGAAAAGACAAACAATAAGTGCCATTACAGCGACGACGCGTCTCAGGTGTGCGTCAGTTCGTGTTTTTTTACCGCATTTATGCGCTAACCTTATGATCTGGCAGACAACATGGGGAGAGACATCATGTGGCAGGCTATCAGTCGTCTTTTAAGCGAGCAATTAGGTGAAGGCGAAATCGAACTGCGTAATGAACT
This sequence comes from Citrobacter sp. GW821-FHT07H02, assembly GCF_059418505.1. Lineage (NCBI taxonomy): Bacteria > Pseudomonadati > Pseudomonadota > Gammaproteobacteria > Enterobacterales > Enterobacteriaceae > Citrobacter > Citrobacter sp. GW821-FHT07H02. The sequence continues at coordinate 128,410 of NZ_JBWKPZ010000003.1, forward strand.
GCCCGGCGGAGAGATCCATGCCGCATGGCATTTACGCTATGCGGGACGTGATTTTTTCGTTAAGTGTGATGAAAGAGAACTCCTTCCGGGCTTTACGGCCGAAGCTGACCAACTGGAATTGCTCTCTCGCAGTAAAACCGTTACGGTACCAAAAGTGTGGGCCGTAGGTTCGGACAGAGACTACAGTTTCCTGGTAATGGATTATCTCCCACCCCGTCCGCTGGATGCCCATAATGCGTTTATTCTGGGTCAACAGCTCGCCCATTTACACGCCTGGAGCGAGCAGCCGCAATTCGGTCTTGATTTCGATAACGCACTCTCTACCACGCCACAACCCAACGCCTGGCAACGACGCTGGTCGACCTTTTTCGCAGAACAACGTATCGGTTGGCAGCTGGAGTTGGCTGCAGAAAAAGGGATAGCGTTCGGTAACATCGACGCTATTGTTGAGCATATTCAACAGCGACTCTCCTCACATCAACCACAGCCCTCACTTTTACATGGCGATCTGTGGTCGGCAAACTGTGCGCTGGGTCCAGATGGGCCTTATATCTTTGACCCCGCCTGCTACTGGGGTGACAGAGAGTGCGATCTGGCGATGCTGCCGCTGCATACCGATCAACCTCCACAAATCTATGATGGCTACCAGTCGGTTTCCCCATTGCCGTTAGATTTTCTGGATCGCCAGCCCGTCTATCAGCTGTATACATTGCTAAACCGGGCGATTCTGTTTGGTGGTCAACACCTGGTGATTGCGCAAAAAGCAATGGACAGGCTGTTGGCAGCGTAGTGCGTATGCCCGATGGCGCGACGCTTATCGGGCACACAACCACGAACCCCTGGCCGGATAAGGCATCAGCCGCTATCCGGCATTATTTTTACCCGACAAATCCCAGCAGAGAAAAGAAGACGTAGCCGAGCACGATAATAATCACCGGCAGGATATAAAGCGGAAAAAACTGCAGAAAGATAGTGTGATGCGGCACGACGATACGTGACTCGATCTGCTCACGCGAGATCCCCTCAGCACCTTTGGCTTTTTCCAGAATCAACTGGTCCTCAACGCCTTCACGGAGAAAACGCGCCTGACGGCTCATTCTGGCGCCAGAGTCCTGCAACGCAAGACCAATGAAGATCAGGACGAAAATCACCCAAAACATCACATTGAGACTGTTTTGAAAATCCGGCGTCGGCGAGTTGTACCAGAACAGGTTCAGGAACGGGGTATTAACGCGCATCATGTCGATCATCACGTGGGCAAAATCGAGCATCACCGCATTAATCCCCTCTTGCTTCTCGCTGCGGGCGTACATAAATTTCAGTACCGACACCAGCGTAGAAATCAGCGCAGGGATGAAAATCACCCATCCCAGAATCCTTTTTAAGATAGCAATGCGTCCAGCTTGTTGATACGTCATGAGTTCCCCTTGGTAAAGACGCGCTGTTTTGGCCTTAAGTCTACCTTCTGAAAACTATTTTCGCCCGATTTTTAAAGGCAGTATGGTACGGTAGTAGCCATAATGAACGCTCATTACCTTACGTTTTAATCTCAACAGGAGAGGTTGTGATGTCAACCCCGCGTCAAATTCTTGCTGCAATTTTTGATATGGATGGATTACTGATCGATTCCGAGCCGCTATGGGATCAGGCCGAACTGGATGTGATGGCTAGTTTAGGCGTAGATATCGCCCGCCGCCATGAACTCCCGGACACCCTGGGTTTACGTATCGATATGGTTGTCGACCTGTGGTACGCACAACAGCCCTGGAAGGGACCTGACCGTCAGGAAGTCACTGACCGGGTAATCGCGCGGGCTATTTCACTGGTAGAGGAAACGCGTCCACTGCTGCCTGGTGTACGTGAGGCCGTTGCGCTGTGCAAATCTCAGGGATTGCTGGTCGGGCTGGCGTCGGCTTCCCCGCTGCATATGCTGGAAAAAGTCCTGACTATGTTTGGTCTTCGCGACAGCTTCGACGCCCTCGCCTCGGCGGAAAAACTCCCCTACAGCAAGCCGCACCCGCAGGTTTATATCGACTGCGCAACCAAACTGGGCATCGATCCGTTAGCCTGTGTCGCGCTGGAGGACTCCGTCAACGGCATGGTGGCGTCAAAAGCCGCCCGTATGCGCTCTATCGTCGTTCCTGCTGAAGAGGGTCAACACGATGCACGTTTTGCCCTTGCCGACGTGAAACTGACTTCTTTATCCGATCTTACGGCCGCCCATTTGCGTGGCTAACCGTCAGGGGCAATAGTGTATTGCCCCTTCCTTGTATTTTTTTAAAACGTCGTTTCATTTTTTGTTGTATTCCCTCGCAACCTCTTCTATTCTTCTTTCATTCGTTATCGCTGATAAACATGGGTAGCCGAGGTAAGTATGATTTTGGATGCGTTTAGTCTGGCGGGGAAAACAGCGATCGTCACCGGTTGCGATACCGGGCTGGGCCAGGGTATGGCTGTCGCGCTTGCCGAGGCTGGCTGCAACATCGTGGGTGTGAACCGGAAGATCCCCCACGAGACGGCAGCGAAAGTTGCGGCGCTGGGCAGGCAATTTATGACGATTCAGGCCGACCTGAGCCAGCAAAGCGCTATCGCTGATATCGTGAACCAGACAGTCGCGAAATTCGGGCGGGTGGATATTCTGGTCAATAACGCCGGGACGATTCGCCGCGACGATGCGCTCTCTTTCAGCGAGAAAGACTGGGATGACGTGATGAACCTGAATCTCAAATCTGTTTTCTTTCTTTCACAGGCCGTGGCGCGCCAGTTTTTACAGCAAGGCCACGGTGGCAAAATCATCAATATTGCCTCCATGCTCTCTTTCCAGGGCGGGATCCGTGTTCCCTCTTATACCGCTTCTAAAAGCGGTGTGCTGGGTCTTACCCGCCTGTTGGCCAATGAATGGGCGCCACATCAGATCAACGTCAATGCCATCGCCCCGGGTTATATGGCCACAAACAATACGCAGCAGTTGCGCGATGATGCCGGGCGCAGCAAAGAGATCGTCGATCGCATTCCGGCTGGACGCTGGGGAACGCCAGACGACCTGAAAGGCCCGGTGGTTTTTCTCGCATCAGACGCTTCTGCCTACATCAACGGCTATACCATTGCCGTTGACGGTGGCTGGCTGGCACGCTAATCACCACTTTTGTGACATAGGGTTACAACGTCACCTCTTCCGCCTACTGTACAAAAACCCTATACTGTATGAATTGACAGTTTATTGGGTTCTATCATGACGGCGGAAGGCCACCTCCTTTTTTCAATTGCCTGTGCGGTATTTGCCAAAAATGCTGAGCTTACGCCCGTTCTCGCGCAGGGCGACTGGTGGCATATTGTCCCTTCAGCAATTCTGACCTGCCTGTTGCCTGACATTGATCATCCAAAGTCATTGCTCGGTCAGCGGTTAAAATGGATCTCCAAACCGATTGCCAGGGCTTTTGGTCATCGTGGATTTACCCACAGTCTGCTGGCGGTATTTGCGCTACTGACGACGTTTTATCTCAAAGTCCCCGAGACCTGGATTATCCCGGCCGACGCTCTGCAGGGTATGGTGCTGGGTTACTTAAGCCATATTCTGGCAGACATGCTAACCCCGGCTGGTGTCCCTCTGCTCTGGCCGTGTCGCTGGCGCTTCCGCCTGCCAATACTGGTCCCGCAAAAAGGCAATCAACTGGAGCGTTTTCTCTGCATGGCACTGTTTGCCTGGGCCGTGTGGATGCCGCAGACAATCCCCGAAAACAGTGCAGTACGCTGGTCTTCGCATATGATCAATACGCTGCAATTCCAGTTCAACCGTTTTATAAATCACCAAATCGATTAGTAAATCGGCGCAACTGTTGTTTTTGGTATAAACAATTCCATTTGAATATAAGAGGCAACTCACAGTTCTGCTAATCTTGCGGCAACAGAATCGTGGTAACGACGCGATACAAATAAAAAGATCAGGAGAACGGGGATGAATTTTCCATTAATTGCGAACATCGTGGTGTTCGTTGCACTGCTGTTTGTGCTGGCGCAAGCCCGTCACAAACAGTGGAGTCTGGCAAAGAAAGTACTGGTGGGTCTGGTTATGGGCGTGGTCTTTGGCCTTGCTCTGCACACGATTTACGGGTCTGACAGCCAGGTCTTAAAAGATTCAGTTCAGTGGTTCAACATTGTCGGTAACGGCTATGTGCAACTGCTGCAAATGATTGTTATGCCGCTGGTCTTCGCCTCGATCCTGAGTGCGGTGGCGCGTTTGCATAACGCCTCTCAACTGGGAAAAATCAGTTTTCTGACCATCGGCACCTTGCTGTTCACCACGTTGATCGCCGCTCTGGTGGGGGTACTGGTGACCAATCTGTTTGGTCTGACTGCGGAAGGTCTGGTGCAGGGAGGCGCAGAAACGGCGCGTCTGACCGCCATTGAAACCAACTATGTGGGCAAAGTGGCCGACCTCAGCGTACCGCAGCTGGTGTTGTCATTCATCCCGAAAAACCCGTTTGCCGACCTGACCGGGGCAAACCCGACGTCGATCATCAGCGTGGTCATTTTCGCCGCCTTCCTCGGTGTTGCAGCGCTGAAACTGCTGAAAGATGACGCCCCAAAAGGCGAGCGCGTGTTAACCGCCATCGATACCCTGCAAAGCTGGGTGATGAAACTGGTGCGTCTGGTTATGCAGTTGACGCCTTATGGTGTGCTGGCGCTGATGACCAAAGTCGTGGCTGGTTCTAACCTGCAGGACATCATCAAACTGGGAAGCTTTGTCGTGGCGTCATACCTCGGCCTGGCCATCATGTTTGTCGTACACGGCGTTCTGCTTGGCGTTAACGGAGTCAGCCCGCTGAAATATTTCCGCAAAGTGTGGCCGGTCCTGACCTTTGCCTTTACCAGCCGTTCCAGCGCTGCGTCAATTCCGTTGAACGTTGAAGCGCAAACGCGTCGTCTGGGCGTACCGGAATCTATCGCCAGCTTTGCGGCCTCTTTTGGCGCGACCATTGGTCAGAACGGCTGTGCGGGTCTGTACCCGGCAATGCTGGCCGTCATGGTGGCGCCTACCGTCGGAATTAACCCGCTGGATCCCGTATGGATTGCCACGCTGGTTGGTATCGTCACGGTAAGCTCTGCGGGTGTTGCGGGTGTGGGTGGCGGTGCGACGTTCGCCGCGCTGATCGTTCTGCCCGCCATGGGGCTGCCGGTCACGCTGGTTGCCCTGTTGATTTCCGTCGAACCGCTGATCGACATGGGGCGTACTGCGCTGAATGTCAGTGGCTCAATGACGGCCGGTACTCTGACCAGTCAATGGCTGAAGCAAACAGATAAATCCATTCTGGACAGCGAGGATGATGCCGAACTGGCTCATCACTAATCCGCTCTGACGATGTGAAAAAACCGCCTGTATCTCCTACAGGCGGTTTTTTATATCCCCTTATTCCGCCAGCTCATTTTCCTGGCGGATCTGATTTGCCCAGCGCTGCGCCGACTCCGGAACGGTAAACGCAGGCGATCGCTGAAACGACTCCCCCATTAAGACAAACGCGACGTATTTCCCACGCATGATCCACACGTCACGAAATGCGTCCATTTTTATCGCGTGTTCCGGCGGCGCAGGCTCCACGCGTGGAACATAGCTGATAACCGGGCGATTTTGTTGGCGAAGAGGTTTCATCATCAGTTGTTTCACTAAAGGCAAATTCAAAAAATCATAAAAACACTATCTTAGCCGATTTTGCCCCCCGGCGTCCTGCCCTGCGTGTGCGGTTACACGCATCGTAGCGATCGCGGATGGGAAAGTTGAAGGGGAAATAGCGAGCAGCAAATACAAAACATGGGTGAAATAAAAAAAGCGGCGCTCTATCGCGCCGCAAACTCAGGCTCTATACATCAAGAAAACTGCCGAGACGATACCCACGTTCCGCAATGGCATTTTTCAATGACGGAGACGTAAGCACATCAAGCTCAGTCAAGCGGGGGTAACAATAGGCGCTCTGACGAAGAGTATTATCGACAAAGGCCGGATGACACATGACTTCAAGCGATGCCTCGCCTTTTTCTGCAGAAGCGTCAAGCACCTGCAAAAAGAGCGATTCTGAAATCGCCTCACCATAAAACTCGCTGCTAAACCCTTGCGAGCTTCGCAGCGCCATCGGCAAATCGGTATCTTTAAATACCGTCTGGCGATCGATACGCAATGCAACACCCTGTTGTGCGGCAAAATGCGCCACCCGCGGGAAAATCTGCGGGAACATATGGACATGGTGATGGCTGTCCAGATGCGTTGGCGCTTTACCAAACAGTTCTATAAAACGCTGATACTGACATTCCAGTTCATGCGAAATTTCGTCCAGCGGTAAGTCGTCTTCTTCCGCCATCTGCCAGATCCATTTCCCCAGACGGCCATCACGGGTTAGCCCTGGCATCTGCGTTAACGGTTTCCCCAGCGTCAGAACAAAGTGCATCCCCACCGCAAGCTCAGGGACTTCACGGCTAAGTTGAACGGCATGATCGATAGCGTCACCATTGACCAGCGCGGTCGTGGAAGTGACCACACCATGACGAAAGCTCTCCACAATGCCGTAGTTTTGCCCTTTGCTCAGGCCAAAATCATCCGCATTCACAATCAATAAGCGTTCCATAGCCACCTCTGTTAGTGTTCTTTGAGCTTTTCAATGCAGTCCGCAAAATGAGGCAGCCACTTTTCATGCGCCAGAATCAGTTCGCGCGCCAGGCTTTCCGCATCACGGTCAGAATGCACCAGCGGGCTCAGGTTAAGCGCCAGCAAGACATCATTAAATTCACCGCTCAGCGCCGCCTTACTTGCCGCGACTTCAAACCCTTTAATGGTATAGATAAGACCCAGCACTTTCTCGTCAAAATGCGTAATACGCGGATGTGGCGTGGCGCCATTGCGTCCTAACGTACAGGTCATTTCCACCGCCCAGTCAGCCGGAATATTATCGACATGCCCATGATGCGGGATGTTGACATAATGCTCAGTCTGCTTGTCATTATAGATTGCATTAATCACTTCACAGGCGGCGTCGGAGTAATACGCCCCGCCGCGTTGCTCAAGCTCTTTCGGCTTCACGTTAAGTTCTGGATTCTTATAAAGGTCAAAAAGTTGTTTCTCCACTTTTTGCACCACCTGAGCGCGAGCGCCACCTTTATAGTATTCCCCTAACTCAATGGCCAGCATCTCTTTCTGTTTGAAGTAATACAGCAAATAAGAGCACGGCAGCAGATTCAGGGAGCGAATTAACCCTTCGCTAAACGGCAGATCGAAAATATTCTTCACCGTTGAGGCTTTCAACTCACCGGAGGCGACACCGTCCAGAAGTTCGGCAAACCGTGATTCACCATTTACCAGCACATCTTTAATAAAGACCATATGGTTCAAACCAAACAGGTCAATAGACAGGTCGTCGCTTTCCGATAATTTCAGCACATCATTAATAAACATCTTCATGCCAACCGGAATATTACACACGCCGATAAATTTCTTGAAGTTAGTGTGTCGGTAAACCGCTTCAGTCACCATTCCTGCCGGGTTGGTAAAGTTAATCACCCACGCATTCGGGCAAAGTTCTTCCACATCGCGAATGATGTCGAAAATAACCGGAATGGTACGCAACCCTTTGAACAGGCCGCCAGCGCCGTTGGTCTCCTGACCAAGATATCCCTGACTGAGAGGGATACGCTCATCGAGTTCGCGGGCTTTCAGTTGGCCCACGCGCAGTTGGGTGGTGACAAAGTCAGCCCCTTTCAACGCTTCACGGCGGTCGAGGGTCTTAAACAACTTCATCGGTACGCCAGCTTTGTCGATCATTCGCTGGCATAGATCAAAAATAATATCCAGTTTCTCTTTGCCGCCTTCCACATCGACCAACCATAATTCGGAAACCGGTAATTCGTGATAACGCTTAATAAAGCCTTCAAGTAATTCAGGGGTGTAGCTGCTCCCGCCACCAATGGTGACGATCTTTAATTTCTGGCTCATAATATCTCCCTTCAGTGTAAAAACACTGGCGTGTATTATGCTTCGCCCAAATACGGGACAGTCGCATGGCGTCCCGGCATTATTTTCGGGCAAGCTTTAAAATAATTGAGTCGAGCAAATAAATCGTTATTGATTTATTTCAGTCAGTCTTTTCCGGTAGCTATTCGGCGTAAATGACGTCAGTTTTTTAAAGGTTTTAATGAACAGGCTTGGGCTACTGTATCCCGCTTCATAAGCGATATCGGTTACCGAATAGTTGGTCATTTCCAGCTGTTTTTTCGCAAAGTTGATACGGATTTCATTAATAATCTGCATCGGCGTTTTGCTGTAATAACGCTGGGTCGCGCGGGTCAGGTACTCCTGGGATTTTGCGGACAGGTATACCATATTTTCCAGCGCGTTTTCGCCAAACTGCGTTTTGTCGTGCATCGCCTCCACGGTGACTTTAAGCCACTGTGGAATATCGCCAATCACCTGCTCTTCCCGGTGGTGCCGTAACCGATTAATGATATAGAAGGTGACCACTTCTATAAATTCATCCAGTTCGTTATCACGAAAGTTGAGCGACGCAATCACTGTCTCGATATAGGTAAGAAAGGCGCTGTTAGCCCGATACACCTGCGATGCCACAAAGCAAAACGGTAATAAAGGGTGATAGTGCTGTTCAAAAAAACGTTTACTGATGCCGACATTCAGAATGCGCGTGGCGCCAAATTCGTAAAAACTTTGATGGTGCGACCCCAGAGGGATAAAAACAAAGTCTCCACGCTCCAGCAACACCCGCTTGCCGTTGATTTCCTGATAATAGCGACCGGTTAATACGAGGGTAAACTCATAGTAATCATGCTGGTGCAGCCCACTGATACTCTCAGTTTTGTTGTAGATAAACACATGGAAATTTTTGCCGTTAAAAAGCTGCTGCTCAAAAGCGGTCGCAATTTCCGGAGCGTTAACCTGTAGCTGCATCATATTACCCCTCGCTATTTCAACTTCTCGTGAAGCTCTATCAACTCGGTGACCAGTTCACGCGCCAGCATTGATGTCATCAGATGGTCCTGAGCATGCACCAGAACCAGGCTGACTTTCATTTTACCTTCACCCTGATCGCCTTCAATCAGTTTCGTCTGCACGAGATGCGCTTCATTGAGCGCCATGCGTGACTGCTCCATCATAGCTTTTGCAGCTTCAAAATCACCCTGCTTGGCCTGCTTAAGCGCAGCATATGCCAGGCTGCGAGCCTGACCCGAATTGATGATTAGCCCCATCACCACTTCTTCAAGTTCTTCCGCTTCTGACTGCGTATCCACGATATTTTCGAGATCGATCATAATCCGTCCTCTGATGTGTCCCGGCATGGCGCGCCATGCCGGACTCAATTTAGAATTTCAGTGCGTTGGCAATATCTTCTTCGCTTTCTTCTTCATCAATCGCGTTCTGTGCCTTGTTGGCAACCACCACGAACGGCAGATAAATCAGCGTGGCAATCCCTAAGTTGAACAGTGCGACCAGCAGAGCAGCGACACTACCGTTGGTGTTAAAGAACGCCCCTAGCCCGGTTGGCATCGTCCACGGAGCGATGTTGGTTATCGGCGGGATAATCCCCATGTAATAGGCCACCAGCGTGATACCTGCCAGAATCGGCTGTACCAGGATGAACGGAATAAACATCACCGGGTTCATGATAATCGGCAAACCGAACAGAATAGGTTCGTTAATCTGGAAGATACCGGAAGGCAGCGCCAGTTTCGCAACCTGACGATAATCCGCACGACGCGAGGCCAGGAAAATCGCAATAATCAGACCCAGAGTTGCACCGCTTCCGCCGAGGAAGATGTAGGAGTCCAGCATAGGTTTTGCCCACACGTGGAACGTCTTACCGGCTTCCAGCGCCGCATCTACGGAACCATACTGCTGGTAGATAGCGATGTTTTCCAGAGCCCAGGGGGTCATGATGCCGCTGTCCAACGCCGTCAGCGCCAGTGAACCGTGAATACCGAAGAACCACAGCAGCGGAACAAAAAGAACATACGCCCAACCCACCACACTGCCCAGCGACGCCAGCGGTGTAGAAATGGTGTCCATAATGATCTGGTGGAAGTTAGAACCATAATTCGACAGCGCCCAGGCAATGATCCCCATAATGGAGAGAATAATGAAACCTGGAATTAATGCCGAGAATGAGCGTGAAACAGATGTAGGCACACTGTCCGGTAATTTAATCACCCAGTTGCGGTGAACAATAAAGGTAAACATTTCGGCCACGGCCAGGCCAATAATAATACCGGAGATAATATTGGCGCCGCCTAACCAGTTCGCTCCCACCGCATAGGCTTCACCTACGCTATATGGCGTTACGGTCATAAAGGCAGCGACAGATAACAGTCCTGCGGCCAATGAATCGACTTTACGCTCTTCCGCCAGCGCCATGCCAATAAAGAATGGCGCCATCAGGGACATGATACCCAGCGTACCGTTATAGACGTTTCCGCCGATGCCTTTCAGACTGTTCAAATTCTCAATCGTCGACGCATCAAGCCGAATGCCTAATGAATAAAAAAACGACCCCTCCCCAAAGCTCAGGAAAACGTTATTGATCAAGACAAACATGGCCCCCGCAAGGGTCAGCGGCATTAAGCGAATAAAGCCGTTTTTGATTGCATTGACGTGTGGTTGCTTTCCTATTTTAACAGCGAAAGGAAGGAGTACCTTTTCAAGTGAAGCAATAGCGTTACTCATAGAAAAATACCCTTAAATACCGCAATAAAATATTGCGGTGAATGTTTATGAAATAACTCTTTGACGGGAAAATTTAAAATTAATTTGCAGCGGCTTTTTTAATTGCTGCAACAGCAGCCTTAAGCACGCCTAAACCATCGACTTTGCCATACAGCAGCGAGTCAATTACTTCTACCGGTTTGCCTGGTAACAGACGCTGAATTTCAGGCAACATATAAGCAATTTGCGGACCTAATAAAACGACATCTGCGACAGGTCCCTTTTCTCCGGCCAGTGTTTCAGGAAATGCTTCAATAACGACCGGAACTTCGTATTTCTCAGCCTGAGCACGCATTTTCGATACCAGTAACGATGTCGACATGCCGGCAGAACAAAACAGATAAATGTGTTTCTTTTCCATAAAAACGTTCCTCATGTGCGATTATCTGTCAGCCAGACATTGCGCAAGCCTTAACCTGCATCCATGCCTTGGGTAACTTGCGTAACCGAAATTACTTATTTAGGTGGCTGAAATGAGTATACGGTATCGAACCTGTGGATGGTATTTCCTTGACCTAACAAATTGTCTCTCATTGACCTTGCGTTATGACTGCCCTCACATTTTGGGCAAATAATTCGCGATAATAAATAAGATTATCATCGCCATAAAAAAACCGGCGCAATGGCCGGTTCTCTCAGATGCTCAGGCACCAGGCAGGGAGGACTACTTGCCTGTCTGCGGGTCGGTGTCATACTCTGCACAGGTCTGGTAACCCGAGTTAACGACATGCCCGGTATCGTCCAGCGCGACAAAATAGGTTTCCGTTTTACCATCCCGTTGACCCAGAATGTATGTCTGGCAACTACCGCGAGCGTGGGTCATGCTCACCTCAGAAGAAGGTTTCCCGGCAATTTGTGCAACCTGCGCCCGGCTCATGCCTTTCTTCACATCTTTGACGACAGGTTGAACAAATTGGTCTTTGGTACGATCATATGCCGTACACCCTGCCAACATCGTCATTACGGCCGCTGCGCTTAGAATTCCTGCCATTTTCTTGTTCATTTTTCGTCCTCTTGTTTATCAGCGTGTTATATAAGCCTGGAATACATCAAACCATTTTTCAAGCTTACTATTCCTACGATACGCGTTTCGGAAAATTCTCTTTAGGCCAAATGTTCTCTTTTTACGCCGCAAATTGCGCCACTCGCGCCAGTGAACCTTGTCGTTTGCACAGCAAAGCGTTAGCTTTAACGCATCGTGATTATTTTGATCGTTTCGGAGGGGTTGAATGACTCTGCAGCAAAAGATTATCCAGGCGCTTGGCGCAAAACCGCACATTAATGCCGAAGAAGAAATTCGCCGCAGCGTGGATTTTCTAAAATCCTATCTGAGCACCTACCCCTTTTTGAAATCGCTGGTGCTGGGGATCAGCGGCGGTCAGGACTCAACGTTAACCGGTAAATTATGCCAGATGGCAATAACGGAGCTACGGGAAGAAACGGGGAATATGGCTCTGCAATTTATTGCCGTGCGTCTGCCTTATGGCGTACAGGCTGATGAACAAGACTGCCAGGATGCTATCTCCTTTATTCAGCCTGACCGCGTATTGACCGTTAATATTAAAGGCGCCGTGCTGGCCAGCGAGCAGGCGTTGCGCGAAGCGGGCATTGAGCTTAGTGATTTTGTCCGTGGTAACGAGAAAGCCCGTGAGCGAATGAAAGCCCAGTACAGCATCGCCGGGATGACCAGCGGCGTGGTGGTGGGGACCGATCATGCGGCAGAAGCGCTGACCGGGTTCTTCACCAAGTACGGTGACGGCGGTACCGATATCAACCCTATTTTTCGCCTGAATAAGCGTCAGGGGAAACAGCTGCTTGCCGCCCTGGGCTGCCCGGAGCATTTATATAAGAAAGCGCCTACCGCCGATCTCGAAGACGATCGCCCTTCGCTTCCTGACGAAGCCGCGTTAGGCGTCACCTATGACAATATTGATGATTATCTGGAAGGAAAAACGCTGGCGGTCGAAACAGCAAAAATTATTGAAGGCTGGTATTTGAAGACGGAACACAAGCGCCGTACGCCGATTACCGTCTTTGATGATTTCTGGAAAAAAAGCGACCTCTGATGGTCACGTCAGGCCGGATAGCGCGTCCTCTATTCGGCCTGCCATTACCCGCAACACAATGTGAAATTATTGCACCGACGCTGGCGCATGGCCCGCCAGCCAGGTTATCTCGCTAAACAGCAGTTTCCCCTCAGATTTCAACAACCGCAGCGTATGCCGTCCATCATCCCAGCAGGCCCCTTGATCGGCCGTCAGTAATTTTTCGCCCAACTGCCAGGCCCCGCTAATGACAAACACCACGCCGCCGCGCGAGCCAAATGTTGTAAAGGAGCGGTCAGCAACTCTGACGTTCGCCTGGCAACAATCACGGCGGGTCATAATATTGAAATCCATCGACATTTTCCCCTCCGTCAGTTTCGCTTTCACCGCATGCTCGCCCGCAAAGGTAAACGGCTGATGCTGTTTGAGGGTGTGGTTAAAGGTATTGCCGCCGTCCAGAGTGACCTCGCCCCCTTCCAGCAGCGTAATCACACGCTCCACGCCGGGGAAAAGTGCAAACTCACCGTTTCCGGCAATAGAGGCGATGCTCGCGCGCCAGTGAAAGTCACGCGTCGCCGGAGGAAAACAGCAAATTTCTCGCGTTTCACCCGCCCCATTACGCCAGAGGTTTACCGGCATTTTACGGATATCAAAGTATTCCATCGTCACTCCTGAAAGATGCGGTGCGCCATAATCATGCACGGTATCGTTATCGGCAGCAGTGAGGATTTACCTTAGAGAGAAATAAAGAAAAACCGCCGACCCTGTCCACCTCGTAAAGACGTGTTGTGAACAGGGCCGGCGGTCTTGAATGTTGACTGCGAGATTACTCGGCAGTTGCAGGCATTTTACCTTCATGCGCCGGACGTTCTGTCAGACGCTTCTCAAAATTAGCATTAAACTGTTTTTTCTGTTCAGGGGTCAGAATGTTGTAGATCTTGTTCTGGGTTTCCATGTGCGCCAGCATGTTCGCCTGACGCTGCTCTTCCATCTTGGCAATCTGCGCCTGCGCTTTGGCTTTATCGAAGGTGTCGCTGGCAATGATGTCATGCATCGCGCGGCGTTCTTCTACCGGCGGACGTTTCATCTGGTCACGCTGGCCTTTCATGATTTCGCGAACCTGCTGCTTCTGCGCATCGGTCAGGTTCAGGTCTTTAAACATCATATCGTGATGCGGACCGAATTGACCTTTATGGTGCATCATCGGTTTTGCGTCAGTCGTGGCCGCGCTGGAAGTGTCAGCAGCGTGAGCCAGGTTTGCAGCGCCCAGCGCCAGTCCAGAGGCAACTAACAGTGCAGTTAATTTACGCATAATCTTTATCCTTCCTTTCAGTTATTTTTACGGCATTCCTGATGAGGCGGTGCCGTGTTGACGAGATTAACTTTACTGGCTTATTCGTCAATAAGTCAGAGCAACGGTAAAACAATGAAAGTGTAAAAAACAGTTTTTCGCCAATTATGAAGAAAAAAAGAATAAATCGTGGAGAGTTGAAATAAATAATTACAATACGCTGATTTTGAAGGGATTATGAAAAACTATACCGGAACAGTGGTGATTAATAAAGCAGTTATCCAGGAATAATCCGTAATCATGCGACCGACTGTCTGATGCGTATAATTCCCTCAGGCGAACACCCGAGGGTAAATATCGCTAACGCAGTTTTTCCAGCATTAATCCGGCGCGTAAACCAAATGCCACATTGGGATTGGGAAAGAGAACATATTCAATATCATGGGTGGCGATCACCCGATCTTCGCCATCCTGTGCCAGTAACGTCCCTTCTTTAAAGGGCGTAAAGTTCAGCGTCTGGTTATCCATATGCAGAACAAAAGCGTCGCTGCGACGGGTAATTTGCGACACCACGCGATAGCGTACTGGAGACAAATCCCCTGCGATAGCGAGATTGCCGGCAAGCAACGACGCTAACGCATGTGCGGTGGGCGCAAACAACGTGAGATCATTGTGGCCAAACGGCAGCGCCTTACCGAGTTCCAGCGTGCAGGACAGCGCGCCAAAATGCTCACAACTAAAATGCGTAAACGTGCCTCCCGGAGCCTGATGGAACACCAACGCCTCCAGACCCGCCGCGCCAAGCCAGCTAAGAAATGTCTCCTCCCAGGGAATCGGACGCTGAGGCAATACGCCAAACCGGACGTGATACGAGCCGCGAATCGCGGTATGCAGATCGAGATGCCAGCGTAACCGTTCACTGCCACCCGCGAAAAAATTCTCCAGACACTGCTCCAGCTCGCGGGTACGCTCCGTTTCTTCACTCTCCGCAAACACCTGCCATCGCCCGCCAAACATCCGGTTCATGTCGCTGTGGCAATACCGTTTCCCTGTCGAGAGCGCCAGCGGATTCCCCAGCACGACCAGCAGTCGCCAACGCAGCGTCTGTCGCCCCTGAATGAGCGCTGAAAGCAGCGCATCCAGCATCTCCACCGGCGCCGTTTCGTTGCCATGAATCCCCGCAGAAAGCACCAGCGCGCGATCCACAGGCGTTTCTGGCGTGAGCTCCAGCAATCCGTGACCTAACCACCGCCAGCGAAAACCGGGGGCTTCCCCCTCCCGGATATCCGGCGGTTTTCCCGCCAGCGTCAGCGCAAGAAAGTTATCCATTATTTGCCCCTGATTGCTGGAAGGGGTAGACCGACCCCAGGTTAAGCAACTGTGTCAGCGCATCCAGCGCTTCCCGACCTTCACGCAGCAACTGCGGATCGGCGAGATCTGCGGCGGTCAGGCGGTCGCGATAGTAGCGATCCACCCACTGATTCAGCACCGTAAAGAGCGTATCGTTCATCATCACCGACGGATTCACCGCCCGTTGTTCCTCTGGCGTTAATACCACGCGCAAACGTAAACAGGCTGGCCCCCCGCCATTCGACATACTTTCACGTAAATCAAAGACTCGGAGATC
This sequence comes from Citrobacter sp. GW821-FHT07H02, assembly GCF_059418505.1. NCBI lineage: Bacteria > Pseudomonadati > Pseudomonadota > Gammaproteobacteria > Enterobacterales > Enterobacteriaceae > Citrobacter > Citrobacter sp. GW821-FHT07H02. Next base: position 144,123 of record NZ_JBWKPZ010000003.1, read on the forward strand.
GCTTATCGGGTTGTCAGCGTCAAGCAGTCCATTCAGGTAACGCCATACCCCCGCATGGTCACGACATTCCTGCGGTAAAATCAGCATCATGCTGCCGTCTTCACGACTTAACAACTGACTGTTGAACAGATAGGTGGCAACCGCATCCTGTACCGTGACGTCAGACGACGCGACCTCTATCGGCGTAAAGTCGGGCACGCATGAGCGCAGCCGGTTCATTAGCTCGTCCTGGTTCACGAACGCCTGCTGATGGCAAAACAGCACCTGCCGGTTAGACACCGCAATCACATCGTTATGGAAAACGCCAAGGTCGATCACGTCCGGATTCTGTTGGGCGAAAATAGCCTGGCGGGGATTCACCTGATTCAGTCGCGCCACGGCGTCGCTGGCCTCACGCGTTTGTCGTGCCGGATAGCGAGTCGGCCGTAAGGTGTTCCCCCCTTCACAGCCATAAACAAACAGTTGCACGCCAGGCTCGCCGTAATCGCCCCCCAGTCGGTTATGGTTTGCAGCCCCTTCATCGCCCAGCAGCGCGACCTGTGGCAGCGCGTTGTGAACGGAAAAAAACTGCTCATCACGGAATATTGCCCGTAATAATGACTCGGTGGTCGATGCTTCCAGAGAACGATGGAATTTGTTGTTCAGATTGGCGACGGTGAAGTGCACTTTGCCATCCAGCGCATCTGCCGAAGGGCATACTGTCGCCGCATTCGCCACCCACATCGGTGAAGCCGAACTGGCGCTGGAGAGCCATTGCGGCGCCTGGCGCGCCACTTTTTCAAGCACCTGCTCGTCACTGCCGGTAAAACCCAACTGACGGAGTACGGGAAGATACGGACGCTCATGCGGCGGGATCACCGCCTGCACAAATCCGGCGTCCGCCAGCGCCTTCATCTTTAAGAGCCCCTGCTTCGCCGCCAGCCGCGGGTTCGACACCTGAAAACGATGACGGGTCGACGCCTCATTGCCGAATGACAATCCGGCATAATGGTGCGTCAGACCGACCAGCCCATCGAAATTGACTTCATGCGCTTTCATACCGGCTCCTCATGAGAAAAATCGAGTCCGGGGCTGAGCGACGTGGGTAAGGTTAATGCCGGTGATTCAAGACTCGCCATCGGCCACGCACAATAATCTGCTGCGTACCAGGCGCTCGCCCTGTGGTTGCCCGATGCGCCAACACCGCCAAAAGGTGCGGTACTGGCGGCCCCGGTCAACGGCTTATTCCAGTTGACGATCCCGGCCCGCGCCTCTAGCAACAGTTGCTCAAACTGTTCACGGTCCGGCGAGACCAGACCGCACGACAAGCCAAAGCGGGTGTTATTCGCCAGTTGAATCGCCTCGTCAAAATCGTCATAGCGCCAGACCCCAAGCAGCGGGCCAAACACCTCTTCATCCGGCACGTTCGCCACGCCGGTCATTTCGATAATGCCAGGTGAGAGCAGCGACGCCCCCTCTTTCAGCACACGAGGTGCCAGCAGCGTATTCCCGCCCAGCGATTCAAGTTTTTGCCACGCGTCATACACGTGACGCGCCGCCAGGGCTGAGATCAATCCCCCCATGAAAGGCTGGGGTTCGTCATCCCATCCCCCTGGCGTCAGCCGTTGGCTGACCTCCACCAGACGCGCCAGGAACGCATCACCCAATTCCCCTTTTCTCACCAACAGGCGACGCGCGCAGGTACAACGCTGTCCGGCGGTGACAAACGCCGACTGAATGGTCAGATGCACTGCCGCATCAATATCCAAAGGTTCTTCAACGATCAGCGGATTGTTGCCGCCCATTTCCAGCGCGAGGATTTTTTCCGGCTGGCCGGAGAGCTGGCGGTGCAGTTGATAACCGGTGTTCGCGCTACCGGTGAAAAGCAGTCCATCAATGTCGTCCAGCGCGCTCAGCGCCTGCCCGGTTTCGCGCCCACCCTGCAGCATATTCAGCACGCCTGGCGGCAAACCGGCCTGCTCCCACAGGCGCATGACGGCTTCGCCCGTCCACGGCGTTAACTCGCTGGGTTTAAAAATCAGCGTATTCCCCGCCAGCAGCGCCGGAACGATGTGACCGTTCGGCAAATGTCCGGGAAAGTTGTACGGGCCAAACACCGCCAGAACGCCATGCGGACGATGGCGCAACGTCGCCGCGCCATCCGGCAGTTCACTGTGCTGTTCTCCGGTGCGGGTGTGGTAGGCCTTCACTGAAATGGCAATTTTATTGATCATTGCCGTCACTTCCGTCACCGCCTCCCAGCGGGGCTTACCGGTTTCGCGGGCAATAATGGTCGTGAGCTCCGCTTTATTGCTCTCCAGTAACGCGGCAAATTTCTCCACCACCGCCTGTCGCTCATTGAACGCGCGTTTCGCCCAGCCGGGGAACGCCGCCCGCGCCGCGCGGTTCGCCTGTAAAACCTGCGTCGCATCGGCATCATTACCCTGCCAGAGGACATCTCCGGTCACCGGGTTGGTTTTAATGCGATGTTCTCCCTGACCGGTTATCCAGTCGCCGTTAATCCATAGCGTCATACCGTTTTCTCCTCAGCGCACAGGCGCACCAGACGAACCTTATCTCCCGCGTGGCATTTCAGCGCATCTAATTGCGCTGCAGTCAGCACCAGACGCTGTGTGTCAGGGTCGGTACGTATCAAGGTGGCGCGAAAATGGTGGTAGTTTTCATTGGCGACCAGGCAGGCAGGAAACTCACCCTGCGCAGGCTGTCCTTCAACAACCTCCACCAGTCGGCTTTTGCGGATCGCGCGCACGCGATCGATATCGCATTCCAGCGTCGGGCCACCGTCAAAAATATCGATATAGTTCCGGTAGCGGAAACCTTCTTTCTCGAGCACCGCGCGAGCGGGCGCGGTCTGCGGATGCACCTCGCCGATCACCGCCTGCGCCTCGTCCGAAAGAAAGTGCGTATAAATAGGATGCTTGGGCATCAGTTCGGCAATAAACGCTTTCTGCCCCGTACCGCACAGAAAATCGGCCCGGCTAAACTCCATCGAAAAAAAGCGTTTCCCAAGGCTTTGCCAGAACGGGGAATAACCGTGCTCGTCGATCACGCCGCGCATTTCAGCGACCACTTTCTCGTTGAACTTGTCGCGAAATGCCGCCATGAACATAAATCGCGATTTCGAGAGCAGATACCCATTCCCCTCTTTGCGCCACTCCGGGTCAAGAAACAGCGTACACAGTTCGCTGCTACCAGTATGGTCATTGCTGAGGAAAAGCGTCGGCAATGCGTTGTAAACATTCAACTCTTTCGACGCGTGTACCAGCGTCCCGACCCGGTAGTTATACCAGGGGTCATTCAGCCCCACCGCCACTTCAATGGCGCAAATGCCCGCCACCGCGCCGGTTTCACTCTCTTCCAGCACAAACACGTAGCCCTGCTCGCTTTTTGGCAATTCACCCTGCCAGGTCTTTATCGCGCGATCGATTCGCGCAATCAGCGTTTCTTCATTCGCCGGTAACGAGGTCAGCCCGCCGCCGGTTTTCGCGGCAAGCTTCATCAGCGCGGTAATGTCCGCTTGTTCGACGGGACGGATCACCATCATGATGAACCCCCTGCTTTAATGCGTTCGCAGGCCAGGGAGAAGCGATCCAACCCGGTAGAGACTTCTTCTGCGCTGACGTTTAGCGCAGGGGCGAAACGCACCACGTTGCCACCTGCAATCAGCACCATGACACCGGCTTGTGCCGCTTCCTGGGAGATCAGTTTAGCTTTCCCGGCATATTCGGCCGTCAGCACACAACCGATCAGCAACCCCAACCCCCGGATTTCACTGAACAACCCAAAACGGGCGTTGATGGCATTCAGTCGTTCAACGAACCAGTCGTGACGCTGTTTGACGCCATTGAGCATCTCCGGAGTATTGACGATTTCCAGTAATTTTCCGGCCACCGCCGACGCCAGCGGATTACCGCCGTAGGTGGTGCCGTGGGTACCCACCGTCATCACGCTGGCACACCGTTTTGTGGTCAACAGCGCACCGATGGGAAAACCACCGCCCAGCGCTTTCGCGGTGGTCAGCAGATCCGGCGTCACGCCGTAATGCATATAGGCATAGAGTTCGCCCGTACGGCCCACACCGGTTTGCACTTCATCAAAAATCAGCAATGCATTGTGGCGCTCGCACAGTTCGCGAAGCCCCTGCAAAAATTCTTTTGTCGCAGGCAGCACACCGCCTTCCCCCTGCATCGGCTCGACAATCACGGCGCAGGTGGTGTCGTCGATCAGTTCGCTTGCCGAGTTGAGGTCGTTATACACGGCGTGACGAATATCCGGCGGCAGCGGTGCAAAATCCTGCGAGTAGGCCGGCTGTCCGCCTGCGGTAACAGTGAACAGCGTCCGCCCGTGGAACGCATTCTTGAACGCGACGATCCCACTTTTATGGCTGCCAAAATGGTCATGGGCGTACTTACGCGCCAGTTTTAACGCCGCTTCGTTCGCTTCTGCCCCTGAGTTACAGAAGAAGACACGTTCGGCAAAGGTGGCATCAATCAGCTGCTTTGCCAGTCTCAGCACCGGTTCATTGGTGTAACCATTACCGACATGCCAGAATTTTGCCGCCTGTTCGTTTAATGCCTCACGCAATGCCGGATGCGCATGCCCCAGCGCGTTAACGGCGATCCCCCCCGCGAAGTCGATATACTCTTTACCCTGCTGATCCCACAAGCGCGAGCCCTCCCCACGAACCGGAATAAAAGGTGCGGGTGCGTATACGGGCATCATCCATTCATCAAAGTTTTCACGCGTAACTGACAGAGACATAGCGACCTCTTGGGTAAATTAAAAGTTACTTTTATGTTAATAAATATGAGTGTTTGCGCTGTAAATGTAGATTGCAGAGTTCGTGCCAGCCAGTGCTAAAAATGCATAAACGGGAGATGAGAACGGAAAATCAACCGGTTACGACCCAACGATATTCACTTTAATTGCATAAAAAGTGAATATGTTTGCGTATCCGGTGAGTATGGAGAGGAAAAAACGCAATATTATTCAGTTGCCAAATATAATTCTGGAATTGTGATCGTATACGAAATTTATCGGAAATGACTGCCTCATTCTGACGCAGCGCGCCCTAAAACAGTGCGTTTTTTGCGCCATTGTTAATACCATTCACACTCATCGCCGTAATCTCACGACAAGTGGCAGTCAGTTAGCCTAATTTCTGCTAACATCCTTGCACTATTCACCTTACAAAGTGGCAGCAACTATGAAATTTGTCTCTTTTAATATCAACGGCCTGCGAGCCCGCCCTCATCAACTGGCAGCCATTGTCGAAAAACACCAACCGGATGTTATTGGCTTACAGGAGACAAAAGTTCACGATGACATGTTCCCTCTCGAAGAGGTGGCAAAACTGGGCTACAACGTCTTCTATCATGGGCAAAAGGGCCATTACGGCGTAGCGCTGCTGACCAAAGAGACGCCGATTTCCGTGCGTCGCGGTTTCCCGCAAGACGATGAAGAAGCACAACGCCGGCTCATCATGGCGGAAATCCCCTCTCCACTGGGAAATATCACCGTCATTAACGGCTATTTCCCTCAGGGCGAAAGCCGCGACCACCCGTTGAAATTCCCGGCAAAAGCGCAGTTTTACCAGAACCTGCAAAACTATCTGGAAACAGAGCTAAAACAAGAGAATCCCGTGCTGATCATGGGCGATATGAATATCAGCCCGTCCGATCTGGACATCGGTATTGGTGAAGAGAACCGCAAACGCTGGCTGCGCACCGGTAAGTGTTCCTTCCTGCCGGAAGAGCGCGAATGGATGGCAAGGCTGATGAACTGGGGTCTGGTTGACACCTTCCGCCAGGCAAATCCAGAAACTGTCGACAAATTCTCGTGGTTTGATTATCGCTCGAAAGGTTTTGACGATAACCGTGGCCTGCGCATAGACCTTCTGTTAGCGAGTAATCCGCTGGCCGAACGCTGCGTAGAAACGGGCATTGACTATGAAATCCGCAGCATGGAAAAACCCTCCGACCATGCGCCAATCTGGGCCACCTTTCGCGGATAAATCATGCTGGCGTCCTGGCGGCTACGTGGCGTAGGACGTTAAATATATTGAGTAAAATCAACAAAACGGCAGTAAGAATTTGTTACTTACTGCCGTTTATTATACTGTCATCCTCGTTTTTGTTTCCCTACCAAACTCTCTATTATCAAGTCTTGATATAGGAAATCGCTGCGATGAAAGCCGAGTGTAAATTACCGATCGCCTGTCTGTTATTTGGCATTGTGGTTTACGCTATTCATTCATTCGGATTCTTTGATTTAGTCGTTAATTTACCCCATCTGCAAGAAATCGTTCGCCAAAGCGGCACGCCTGGTTACATCCTGTATATTCTGTTATTTATTGTTGCCACGCTCTGCCTGATGCCCGGCAGCGTGCTGGTCATTGTTGGCGGTGTGGTATTTGGTCCCCTTTGGGGAACGCTGCTCTCCCTGGTGGCGGCAACCCTGGCCTCCTCATTATCTTTTCTGCTTGCCCGCTGGTTGGGCAGAGATCTGCTGCTGAAATACGTCGGCCACACGCCCGTATTTCAGGCGATTGAGAAAGGTATCATCCGCAGCGGTACTGATTTTTTAATCCTTACGCGTTTGATTCCATTATTTCCCTACAACATTCAAAATTATGCTTACGGCCTGACGGCTATCTCATTCTGGCCTTTTACGTTTATTTCCGCCATCACCACCCTGCCCGGACTGTTGATATATACCCTGATGGCCAGTGAACTCGCCAGCGAAGGGGTTACAACGCTCTTTATTGTGAAACTCTGTCTGGCAGGTCTGTCGTTATTTATTTTAATTCAGCTTGCCAAAATATATGCCCGACATAAACGGGTTGATCTGCATGCTTCCGATACACCGAACAGCCCACCGACCTACTCATCGAATAATACGAAAGGATAGAGCGATGCAACATCACACAACAACATGGAAAAAAGGATTCACGGCACTGTGCCTGTTGGCTGTCGCAGGGCTTAGCGGCTGCGATCAAAAAACCGACGCGGCGGCGACCACACAAAAGACAGAATATGATGGTCTTTCGGAGAGTAAACCGCTGCGCATTGATTCGCAGGCGCACACTGTCACCCTGCTGGTGCAAATTAACGGGCGATTTCTTACCGACGATACCCGCCACGGTATTGTCTATAAAGGCGGCTCCAATGGTCATAAATCCCTGTTTATCGGCTATGCCGATCCCAAAGCATTGTATGACGCGTTGAAACAAGCCGGTGCCACTCCGGGTGATAATATGACGATGGAGAATAAAGAGACCACCCATGTCGCCGGGAGTAAACTGGCTATGTCGGTCAACTGGCAAGGCGCGGCTAAATCATATTCCTTCAATGACGTTATCAATGACAGTAATGGCAAAACTCTGGATATGCGCTTCGGCGGTAATTTGCAGGCAGCACAAGAGATGAAAACCGGTTGCCTGGTGTGTCTGGATAGCTGTCCTGTCGGCATTGTCAGCAACGCCACCTATACCTATGGTGCGGTCGAAAAACGCGGCGAAGTGAAATTTAAAGGTGACGCCTCGATATTACCGCCAGACGGCACGCTGGCTACCGTGACATTCAAAGTCGCTGACTGAGTTAACAGGTAAAGGATGATGGATAATAAAACGCGTATTCTCTGGTACTACCGCTGCGGAATCATCATCCTGTTGGCAGCCACACTGTTAGCATGGGCGCTGCTTCCCGGCGTTCATGCGTTTATTAATCACGGTATTGCGGCCTTTGCCGCCGTGGACCAACAGGGCATTGAACGTTTTATTCAATCGTACGGCGCCCAGGCGGCGGTAGTCTCTTTCATTTTGATGATCTTGCAGGCCATTGCCGCCCCGCTTCCGGCGTTTCTCATCACCTTTGCCAATGCGTCGCTGTTCGGTGCCTTCTGGGGCGGCCTGCTCTCCTGGACAAGCGCAATGGCGGGCGCCGCCCTCTGTTTTTTCATCGCCAGGGTGATGGGCCGTAGTGTTGTTGAGAAATTAACCGGCAAAGCCGTGCTGGATAGCATGGACGGTTTTTTTGCGCGTTACGGCAAACATACTATTCTGATCTGTCGTCTGCTGCCTTTTGTCCCTTTCGATCCGATAAGTTACGCCGCCGGTCTGACGTCGATCCGTTTTCGTCATTTTTTTATCGCAACAGGTCTGGGCCAGCTACCGGCAACCATCGTCTATTCGTGGGCAGGAAGCCTGTTAACCGGTGGCACATTCTGGTTCGTGACCGGACTGTTTATTCTGTTCGCGCTAACGGTGGTTGTCTTTGCTGCCCGAAAATTCTATAGCGAACGTCAAAAGAGGAGTTCCTGATGGGGTTGCCGCCTCTGAACAAAATCCCGTTGATTTTACGTCCCCAGGCGTGGCTGCACCGCCGCCATTACGGTGAAGTACTCAGCCCGATCCGCTGGTGGGGGCGTATTCCCTTTATCTTCTATCTGGTTTCTATGTTTGTGGGTTATCTGGAGCGCAAACGCTCACCGCTTGACCCCGTGTTGCGCGCGTTAGTCAGCGCCCGCATTGCGCAAATGTGCCTGTGCGAATTTTGTGTCGATATCACCAACATGAAAATCGCGGAACGCACAGGCAGTACGGACAAACTGTTGGCCGTCAGCGACTGGCGGCAATGTCCGCTGTTTAGTGAGTCGGAACGTCTGGCGCTCGAGTATGCTGAAGCCGCCACCATGACTCCCCCTACCGTCGATGACGCACTGCGCAGCACGCTGACCGCCCACTTTGACGCACAGGCGCTAACGGAACTGACGGCGCTGATCGGCCTACAAAATTTATCGGCGCGTTTTAACTCGTCAATGGACATTCCCGCGCAGGGACTGTGTCGCCTCCCGGGCGGGCCATCATCAGACGCGAAATCATAAGAATAAGGGGAAAATATGCGCCATTGTGTATGGTTATTGGGGATCCTGTCGCTCTTTTCCCAGACCACGTATGCCCTCGACTGGCAACAGATCAAAGATGAGGCGAAAGGTCAGACCGTCTGGTTCAATGCCTGGGGCGGCGATAATGCCGTCAATCAGTATCTCGACTGGGTGAGCGGCGAAATGAAAACCCATTACGCAATCAACCTCAAAATTGTCCGTCTGGCCGATGCCGCCGATGCCGTTAAACGCATCCAGACGGAGTCTGCCGCCGGGCGTAAAACAGGCGGTTCGGTGGATTTACTGTGGGTGAATGGCGAAAACTTCCGGACGCTGAAAGAGGCCGGATTGCTGCAAACCGGATGGGCGCAAACGCTGCCAAACTGGCGATTCGTGGACACACAACAGCCGGTGAACGAGGACTTCGCTATTCCCACCGAAGGCGCAGAATCACCCTGGGGCGGCGCGCAGCTCACCTTTATTGCCAACAGCGCGACCACGCCCGAACCACCCAAAACCCCGCAGGCGCTGCTGGAGTTTGCCAAAACGCATCCCGGGACCGTGACCTATCCGCGACCACCGGATTTTACCGGCACCGCCTTTCTGGAACAGCTTCTGATTACGCTTACCTCCCAGCCTGATGCTCTGAAAATCGCCCCCGATAACGCCACGTTTGCCGAGGTTACCGCGCCACTCTGGCACTATCTTGATGCACTGCATCCCTGGCTGTGGCGAAAAGGCGCTGATTTTCCGCCATCGCCTGCGCGTCTCGACGCCCTGCTCAACGCCGGTGTGCTGCGCCTTTCCATGACCTTTAATCCTGCCCATGCGCAGCAAAAAATCGCCGGCGGCGAACTCCCCGCTACTGCCTACAGCTTTGGCTTTTCTCAGGGCATGGTAGGCAACGTGCATTTCGTCGCGATCCCGGCGAATGCCCGCGCCAGCGCAGGCGCGAAAGTGGTCGCTAATTTTCTGCTCTCCCCTGAGGCGCAGTTACGCAAAGCCGACCCCGCCTTCTGGGGCGACCCTTCGGTGCTGGATCCGCAAAAGCTCCCGGATGCCCAACGTAACGTTCTGCAGTCGCGAGTCCCGGAAGGATTGCCCGCCGTACTGCCTGAACCCCATGCTGCATGGGTAAACGCGCTGGAACGAGAATGGCTACGCCGCTACGGTACGCGTTAATTTCGCTGCTCTGGTGCACTATAGCGGTGATCTATTCGCCGTTGGTTCCCGCCGCGTTCGCGCTTATCATTCCCGCGCTGTCCGTCAACCACTGGCTGGCGCTGTTTGCCGACCCGCAGCTATCACAGGCACTGCTGGCGACGCTGACCTCGGTGACCATTGCCACAGTTGGCGCTCTGGCGATTGCTCTGACGGTGATTGTCGCCCTCTGGCCAGGTGCGAAGTGGCTGCGTCTGTGCGCACGTCTGCCGTGGCTGCTGGCGATTCCGCACGTGGCCTTTGCCACCAGCGCGCTGCTGTTGTTTGCGGAAGGCGGGTGGCTGTACCAGATATTCCCTTATTTCTCCCCGCTATTGGATCGCTATGGTATCGGGCTTGGCGTGACCCTGGCGGTGAAGGAGAGCGCCTTTATCCTGTGGATCCTGGCGGCACTGCTGAGTGAAAAACAGCTTTCCCAACAGGTTATCGTGCTGGATACGCTGGGTTACAGCCGTCTGCAGTGTCTGAACTGGCTGCTGCTGCCTTCTGTGGCGCCTGCGCTGGGGGCGGTGATGCTGGCGGTTGTTGCCTGGTCCCTCTCGGTTGTTGACGTGGCGATTATTCTCGGGCCAGGCAATCCTCCTACGCTGGCGGTGTTAAGCTGGCAATGGTTAAGTCAGGGAGACAGCGAACAACAGATAAAAGGCGCGCTGGCCAGTTTGCTGCTGGTGGGACTGCTCGCCGCGTTTGCGCTGACAGGCTATCTGCTGTGGCGCTGCTGGCAACGCACCCTCCCCGCGCTCAGCGGCGTGCGTCGCCGCCGTTCATCAACGCGAGCGGGTAAAACGCTTTCGGTGATGCTGCCGGTAACGGGCGTGCTGTGCGCCCTGCTGCTGGCGCTTATCGCTCACCCTGCGTCCGTCAACCATGAGGCGTTACTCAACAGTCTGTCTCTGGGCCTGGCCGCCAGCGCCATCGGACTCATCGTGATTCTTTTATGGCTGGAATGGGGACCCGCACGTGGCCATCGCTGGCTCTGGTTGCCGATTATTCTGCCCGCTCTACCGCTGGTGACCGGGCAATATACCCTCGCGCTGCGACTGGAACTGGACGGTCAGTACGCCACCGTTATCTGGGGGCATCTGCTGTGGGTTATCCCCTGGATGCTGTTTGCGCTGCGTCCGGCCTGGCAACGCATCGACCCACGCCTGATACTGGTGGCGCAAACGCTGGGCTGGACAAAAGGTAAGATATTCTGCTGCGTAAAATGTCCGTTGGTGGTCCGTCCGGCGCTGCTGGCCTTTTCGGTAGGATTCTCCGTCAGTATCGCCCAGTATATGCCAGGACTTTGGCTGGGTGCCGGTCGCTATCCTACACTCACCACCGAAGCGGTCGCGCTCAGTAGCGGCGGCAGCAACGCAATCCTGGCGGCTCAGGCCTTGTGGCAGCTATTGCTCCCGCTGCTGGTTTTCGCGCTGACCGCGCTCATTTCAAAGTGGATTGGCTATTCACGACAAGGACTCCGCTAATGCTCGCTGTTCGCCATCTCTCACTGCATGTGGGACAAGTGCCACTGCTTAAACAGATGAATTTTGCTGTCGATAAAGGTGACATTGTCACTTTAATGGGACCCTCTGGCTGTGGCAAATCGACCCTACTCTCCTGGATGGTGGGGGCGTTGTCTTCGCATTTTCAGGCGAGTGGCGAACTATGGCTTGATACGCGACGCATCGATGGTTTGCCCACCGCTGAGCGACAAATCGGTATTCTGTTTCAGGATGCCTTGTTGTTCGATCACTTCAGCGTCGGGCAAAATCTGCTGCTGGCAATCCCCGCCAGGTTGAAAGGTTCAGCGCGGCAAGACGCCGTTCAGCAAGCCCTTGAACGTGCCGGGCTGGAGGGGTTTTATCACCGCGATCCGGCCTCGTTGTCCGGCGGTCAGCGGGCGCGTGTTGCCCTGCTACGTGCGCTACTGGCGCAACCGCAGGCGCTATTGCTGGATGAGCCGTTCAGCCGCCTGGATACGGAACTTCGCGAAGCCTTTCGCCAGTGGGTATTTGCTGAAATACGCCAGCAGGGAATTCCCGTGGTGCAGGTCAGCCATGATGTGCAGGATATTCCACCGGGTGGTGTGGTGTTGCAAATGGCTGACTGGGCGTGAATTTGCGCACAAACTGCGTTAACGCAAAGTTTTTGCCTCACGGCAGGCAGAAAATAGCGCCCTCTTATTTCAATGTCGGGCTATTCGATGAAACGTGTTTCTCAAATGACCGCGCTGGCACTGGCTTTAGGGCTCGCTTGCGCTTCTTCGCAGGCTGCTGAAATGTCGCAGGCGCTCACCCTCCACCAGTTGCAACAAAAACAGGGCGCTGCCATTGATACGCGTCAAAGCGCTTTCTACAACGGCTGGCCACAGTCGCTCAACGGCCCCTCAGGGCACGAACCCTCCGCGCTGAATCTCTCCGCGAGCTGGCTCGATAAAATGAACGATGAGCAGCTCACCGCCTGGCTCCAGACGCATCAGTTAAACGCCGATACCCCGGTGGCGCTGTACGGTAATGAAACCGACATGCAGGCCGTCAAATCGCGTTTGCAAAAAGCCGGTTTACAGCAAATTTCCACCCTCAGCGACGCATTGCAACAGCCTTCCCGCCTGCAGCGACTGCCGCATTTTGAACAACTGGTCTACCCGCAGTGGCTGCACGATCTTCAGCAACAGAAGTCCGTGACGGCAAAACCGGCCGGTGACTGGAAAGTCCTCGAAGCAGGCTGGGGCGCGCCGAAGTTCTACCTGATGAGCCACATTCCTGGTGCCGGTTACATCGATACCAACGAAGTGGAAAGCGAGCCGCTGTGGAACAAAGTGTCCGATGCTCAGCTTAAAGCGATGCTGGCGAAACATGGCATCCGCCACGATACGACGGTTGTCCTGTATGGTCGCGACGTTTACGCGGCAGCGCGTGTCGCGCAGATCATGCTCTATGCCGGTGTGAAGGATGTTCGCCTGCTTGATGGCGGCTGGCAAAGCTGGTCCGATTCAGGCCTGCCAGTAGAACGCGGCACACCGCCTAAGGTGAAAGCGGAGCCTGATTTTGGCGTGACCATTCCGGCGCAACCGCAGCTGATGCTGAATATGGAACAGGCTCGCGCCCTGCTGCATCGCCAGGATGCTTCGCTGGTCAGCATTCGCTCATGGCCTGAGTTTATTGGCACCACCAGCGGGTACAATTACATCAAACCGAAAGGCGAGATTGCCGGTGCGCGTTGGGGCCACGCTGGCAGCGACTCTACGCACATGGAAGACTTCCACAATCCGGATGGCACCATGCGTAGCGCAGAGGATATCACCGCCATGTGGAAGCAGTGGAATATCCTGCCGGATCAGCAGGTTTCCTTCTACTGCGGCACCGGCTGGCGCGCTTCAGAAACGTTTATCTATGCCCGCGCGATGGGCTGGAAAAACGTCTCCGTCTATGACGGCGGCTGGTACGAGTGGAGCAGCTTCCCCAAAAATCCGGTCGCCAGCGGCGAGCGTGGTCCGGACAGCAGCAACTAAATCGTGAATGCCTGATGGCGCTACGTTGTGTAGGCCGGATGAGCGTAGCGCCATCCGGCTACACGGCTTATCCGGCACGCTGAAGCGATTTCAGCGTCAGATAGCCACTGCAAATCCGCGTAAAGGTCGTCATCCAGCACAACACGCCGAATATCCACGCAAGCCACGAAAAATAGGCCGGGAATAAACAACTCAACACAAACAGCAGAATCGTCTCCGTCCCTTCCGTCAGTCCTCCCAGATAGTAAAACGATTTGTGCGCATAGCCGGGATTATCAATCTGATGTTTCGCCGCCAGCGCGGCAAAGGCCAAAAAGCTGCTGCCAGTGCCGATAAACGCAAACAGCAGCCAGCCACCAGCCAGCGCATTTTGCTCCGGTGCGGCGAGAATAAAGCCAAACGGAACCAGCGCGTAAAAGAGAAAATCGAGAGAGATGTCGAGAAATCCGCCCGCATCCGTCAGCCCCCGACGTCTGGCTAATGCGCCGTCAAGACCATCCAGAAACCGGTTCAACACAATAGCGACCAGCGCGGCCAGATACCAGCCTAATGCCAGAAACGGCAATGCCAGGACACCGATAGCAAATCCAAGCAGCGTCAGTCCGTCAGGCGTAATCGCCGGTTTATCCAGGACGCTGGCGCACCGATGCAGGAGAGGTTTAATTCCAGGGTGAAGATAGCGATCAAGCACAAGCGCTCCCGTAAGCGTAAAGGTCTTCAGATAAGATAAAACTGCGGATATTATGGCATTTTCTCTCGTCAGGCAGTGTTGAATATAATGAAATCTCTCGACGTCGTTGCCGCTATCATTGAACGTGATGGCAAAATTTTACTGGCTCAGCGCCCGGAACACGCCGACCAGCCCGGAATGTGGGAATTTGCGGGTGGAAAAGTCGAGTCCGGCGAAAGCCAGCCACAGGCACTGGCGCGCGAACTCAGGGAAGAACTGGGGATCGACGCGGTGGTTGGGCAGTATATTGCCAGCCATCAGCGCGAAGTGTCTGGTCGGTTAATTCATTTGCATGCCTGGCATGTGCCGGACTTTAGCGGTACGTTGCGCGCGCATGAACACCAGCGTCTGATCTGGTGTTCGCCTGAAGATGCGCTTAATTATCCGCTCGCCCCGGCAGACATTCCGCTATTAGAGGCATTCAGGGTTTTACGCGACGCCAGACCAGCGGATTCGTACTGAGGGTTTTCTCGTCACGTTGACACTGCAACAACACGCCGTCGGCTTTGATGACGGCCCCTTCTGAATAATTTTGGTCCTGGTAGATGCAGCACTGATTGCAGGGCTGCGGGCGCTGTCCGCTGGAGCTAAAGACCTCCGGCGGCACGTTGACGTCGATATCCGGGCGATAACGGTCATCCGCCTGTACAGCGAAAGGCATAAGCGCCACTGCAACAGCGGCCATCAATAAACGGCGCATAGTCATTCCTTTTAAATTGAACTCGTCTTCCATTATAACGGTCGTCAATGGCAGAAACTTTAGCCCTCTGACCATCGCTTTTGGTAATGACGCCCGCCTCGTTATTAATTTGCTTAGCGCGACGATTTTTTTCTTGCTTAGCGTCACATTGCTGATGTTATATTCAAAATCTGCAAACACCTATTCACATAAAACACAATTACAACCACATTAAAATATAAGAGGTTTTTAAATCTATGGATCAGACATGTTCTCTGGAGTCGTTTCTCAACCATGTTCAAAAGCGCGACCCGAATCAAACCGAGTTCGCGCAGGCCGTTCGTGAAGTCATGACCACCCTGTGGCCCTTCCTTGAGCAGAATCCCCGTTATCGCCAAATGTCATTGCTGGAACGTCTGGTTGAGCCGGAACGTGTGATCCAGTTTCGCGTCGTCTGGCTGGACGATCGCAATCAGGTTCAGGTAAACCGGGCCTGGCGCGTACAGTTTAACGCAGCGATCGGTCCTTATAAGGGCGGGATGCGTTTCCACCCTTCGGTTAACCTGTCGATTCTGAAATTCCTCGGCTTTGAGCAAACCTTTAAAAACGCCCTGACCACGCTGCCGATGGGCGGTGGTAAAGGCGGTAGCGATTTTGACCCGAAAGGCAAAAGTGAAGGCGAAGTGATGCGTTTCTGCCAGGCGCTGATGACCGAACTGTATCGTCATTTGGGGCCGGATACCGATGTACCCGCCGGTGATATCGGCGTGGGTGGGCGTGAAGTGGGCTTTATGGCCGGCATGATGCGCAAACTCTCCAACAATAGCGCCTGCGTCTTTACGGGCAAAGGCCTCTCCTTTGGCGGCAGCTTGATTCGCCCTGAAGCGACCGGTTATGGCCTGGTCTACTTCACCGAAGCAATGCTAAAACGCCACGGTCTCGGTTTTGAAGGGATGCGCGTGGCGGTTTCCGGATCTGGCAACGTGGCGCAATTTGCCATTGAAAAAGCGATGGAGTTTGGCGCGCGTGTGGTCACCGCCTCCGACTCCAGCGGTACCGTCGTTGACGAAAGCGGCTTTACCAAAGAAAAACTGGCGCGCCTGTGCGCAATCAAAGACAGTCGCGATGGTCGCGTTGCCGACTACGCGCGTGAATTTGGCCTGACCTATCTGGAAGGCAAACAGCCGTGGGCAGTCCCGGTCGATATCGCCCTGCCATGCGCAACGCAAAATGAGCTGGATGTCGATGCCGCTCGCCAGCTTATCGCCAATGGCGTGAAAGCGGTGGCGGAAGGCGCAAATATGCCGACCACCATTGAAGCCACCGATCTGTTCCTGGAAGCGGGCGTACTGTTCGCGCCGGGCAAAGCGGCTAACGCAGGCGGCGTCGCGACCTCCGGGCTGGAGATGGCGCAAAACGCCGCGCGCTTAAGCTGGAAGGCAGAAAAAGTGGATGCACGTCTGCACCACATCATGCTGGATATTCACCACGCGTGCGTCGAGTACGGCGGTGAAAATAAACATACCAACTACGTTCGTGGCGCAAACATTGCGGGCTTCGTCAAAGTGGCCGACGCGATGCTGGCGCAAGGCGTGATTTAACGTTCTGTAGGTCTGATAAGCGTAGCGCCATCAGACAATGCCGGATGGCGACATAACTGCCTTATCCGGCCTACGACGACTTATCAGGCCTACACAGTGTTACAGGCCCGCCTCAGCTGATGGCGGGCTTTTTTTCGCCGTGCGTTTACGCGGCGCGGACTTTTTTTTCTCGCCGCCGCCCGGCGCAACAATTCCTCGGAAGCGCCTTACCGGCGTACGCTTCGCCTGATCGATCAGCTGATACAGCGTTCCGACCAATGGCTGCATAAAGTCCTGATAACGGCACTGTTTTTCACTGATTTGGGTCAGGATCGACTCCCAGTGCGCCGTCATATCGGGTCGGGTCGCCATTTCCGGCAGCGAGTGAAACAGCGCTTTCCCGGCATCGGTAGAGTGAATGTAGCGTCCTTTTTTGGTCAGAAAACCGCGTTTAAACAGTAATTCAATGATACCGGCACGGGTCGCCTCGGTACCAAGACCGTCGGTTGCTCGCAGGATCTTTTTCAGATCTTTGTCCTGCACAAAGCGAGCTATACCGGTCATTGCCGAGAGCAAGGTCGCATCCGTAAAGTGGCGTGGCGGTTGTGTCTGACGCTCGACCACTTCGCCTTTCTCGCACAAAAGCTCATCGTCTTTCGCGACCACCGGCAACGGCGTGCCGTCGTTCTCTTCATCACGTTCTTTATTGCCCAGCAGCGTGCGCCATCCCGCTTCCGCCAGGAACCGGGCTTTGGCAATAAATTTGCCCTTCGCAATGTCCAGCTCAATGACGCACTTGCGGAACACCGCATCCGGGCAAAACTGCATCAGATACTGGCGTGCAATCAGGTTGTAGACCTTCGCTTCGTTGTCGTTCAGCGAGATCGATGAGCTACGCGCAGTCGGAATGATGGCGTGGTGAGCATCGACTTTTTTGTCATCCCAGCAGCGGTTACGGGTATCCGGATTGACCGCAGGCTGCGGCAGCAGATCCGACGCATGGACGCTGATGGCGTTCAGTACCGCATGACGTCCGGCAAAATGTTCTTCCGGCAGATAGCGACAGTCGGAACGTGGGTAGGTAATAAGCTTGTGGGTTTCATACAGCTTCTGGCAAATATCGAGCACATTCTGCGCGCTCAGCCCGAAGCGTTTGGCGGCTTCAATCTGCAAGGCAGAGAGTGAAAACGGCAGCGGCGCTGATTCTGATTCCCGTTTATCGTTATAACTGGTGACCACCGCGGGCTGCCCGTTGATACGGTTTACCACGTGTTCCGCCAGCGGACGATGAAGCAAACGCCCTTCTTCGTCCTGATACGGTTCACAGGCTTCGCTGGGTTGCCAGAGGGCGGTGAACCGTTCATCGGCTGGCGTCACAATATGCGCCTTCACCTCAAAGAAATCTTTGGCGATGAAATTTTCGATCTCTTCATCGCGGCGCACCACCAGCCCAAGAACCGGTGTCTGTACG
This sequence comes from Citrobacter sp. GW821-FHT07H02, assembly GCF_059418505.1. NCBI lineage: Bacteria > Pseudomonadati > Pseudomonadota > Gammaproteobacteria > Enterobacterales > Enterobacteriaceae > Citrobacter > Citrobacter sp. GW821-FHT07H02. The sequence continues at coordinate 162,183 of NZ_JBWKPZ010000003.1, forward strand.
CGCCCCACCGAGAGAACGCCCTGATAACCGGCGTTGCGCCCCAGAATGGTATACGCCCGCGTCATGTTGATGCCGTACAGCCAGTCAGCGCGCGCGCGCGCCAGCGCCGAGACGCACAGCGGCACAAATTCGCTATTGGAACGCAGACGTTCAATCGCCCGTTCGACCGCCTGCGGGTTGAGATCGTTGATCAAACAACGTTGCACCTGATGGCGTTTTTCCGGGGCCAGTTGCAGGTAATCCAGCACTTCATCCACCAGCAACTGCCCTTCGCGATCGGGGTCTCCCGCGTGAATCACTTCGCTGGCTTCATGCAGGAACCGTTTGATAACGTTGAGCTGTTTCGTCACGGAAGGACGCGGCTGCAACTGCCATTTTTCCGGCACTATCGGAAGATCGGCTAAACTCCAGCGCGCATAACGGCTGTCATAGGCGTCGGGCTGCGCTTGTTCAAGCAGGTGACCGATACACCAGGTCACCACTTGTCCATTGCCACATTCGATAAAACCATCGCCTTTACGGTGCGGCTTTGGCAGCACGTCCGCAATGGCGCGAGCCAGACTCGGTTTTTCGGCAATATACAACCGCATCGACTTAACGGATCTCGACCATGGCGCGTCCGCCACGGGCTTCAACCAGCTCACCGATGGCGGTCAGATCGATACCAAACTCCGCCGCGGTCGCTTTCACTTCCGCTTCGGATTCCGGCGTCACCGCCAACAACAGTCCACCGGAGGTTTGCGGATCGCACAACAGAGAACGAACCGCGTGCGGCATCTCGCCCATCAAATGCCCGTAACTGGCATAGTTGCGTTCCGTACCGCCAGGCACTGCGCCCAGTTGAATATACTCTTCAACGCCCGGCAGTTTCGGCACATCCTGATAATCAATTTGCGCCTGCACCCCTGCGCCCTGACACATCTCGCTTAAGTGCCCCAGCAAACCAAAACCGGTCACATCGGTCATCGCCTTCACGCCGTCAATATTGGCAAACGCGGCACCTGCTATATTCATTTGGCACATCACTTCGGTCGCCAGTCCCTGATGTTCTGGCTTCAGCAGTGATTTTTTCTCTGCGGTGGTCAGTACGCCAATCCCCAGCGGTTTGGTGAGGAATAGCTTGCACCCGACCTGCGCGGTACTGTTTTTTTTCACGCGCTCGGTCGGCACAACGCCGGTAACGGCCAGGCCAAAAATCGGTTCCGGCGCATCAATGGAGTGACCGCCCGCCAGCGCAATACCGGCCTGTTTGCAGGCAAAACGCCCGCCTTCCGTGACTTCCCGGGCAATTTCCGGGGACAGCGTATTGATCGGCCACCCCAAAATCGCGATCGCCATAATCGGTTTGCCGCCCATCGCAAAAATATCGCTAATGGCGTTAGTCGCCGCAATGCGACCAAAATCGAACGGGTTATCGACGATAGGCATAAAGAAGTCAGTGGTACTGATAATACTGGTGCCATTACCCAGATCGTACACTGCCGCATCATCGCGGGTTTCGTTACCTACAAGCAGGTTCGGGTCGACAAACTTCGCCTGCTCGCTGTGCAGGATGGTTTCCAACACTTTGGGGGAAATTTTACAACCGCAACCGGCTCCGTGGCTGTATTGCGTTAAACGAATAGTTTGCTCGCTCATGGACATCTCCTGTCATTGCAATCCGGCTATGGTAACGCTCATTCAGTGATGTGATAAGAGTGACTGTCTGAATTCCAGCGTCTTTGCTCACAATCCAGACAGTTTCGTCGAATATCTTAAAAATAACGGACGAAGGGGGTCGGATCTGGCAGGTTAATGTTCGTCGAGGCTTTCAGTTGCGGCGTCCCCAGGTAGAGGAATCCCACAATTTTATCCTGCGCCCGGCACTGAAACGCATCGCGCACGACCGGGCTTTCCGTTAATGCGCCACTGCGCCAGATCCCATTGAAGCCTTGCGCGATCGCCGCCATCTGCATCGCCATCACCGCACAGCCCGCGGACATCTGTTGTTCCCAGACGGGCACTTTGTGGTTCTCTTCGCACTTCGCCACTACGGCAATGATCAGCGGAGCGCGAAACGGCGCTGAGCGGGCTTTCTCAACGGCTTTTTCATCTCCGTCCTCCGCGATAGCGGCTTTCTCCAGCGTGGCGCTAAAACGTTCGCGCCCTTCGCCTTCAATCACAAAAAAACGCCAGGGTTGCAGAGATTTGTGATCCGGTGCGCGCATGCCTGCCCGCAAAATGTTTTGCAGTTGTTCACCGGCGGGAGCAGGTTCAGCCAGACGAGAGGCGCTACGGCGGTTAACAAGTAATTCGAGTGCATCCATTTAGTTAACTCCAGCAATGATGTTAATTCACAAAATTAACACGAGAGCAGATTTTGTTACAGCACAGGCAGTGATTCCTGCTGACAAGAGCCGGTTGGGTCATTACGATAGCCTCATCTTAGCGCTTTCTCCTGGTACGACGAGAGTGGCGTTGTGTTTCTTTGGTTAGGGAGTATACATGCAAACCCTGTGGCGATTTATTGCCGGATTTTTTAAATGGACGTGGCGACTGCTGAATTTCGTGCGTGAACTGGTGCTTAACCTGTTCTTTATTCTGCTGGTGTTGGTCGGTGTGGGCATCTGGATGCAGGTCAGCAGCAGTCATACCAGCGAGCAAACGGCGCGTGGCGCGCTGCTGTTGGATATTTCCGGCGTGATCGTCGATAAACCCTCCAGTACCAACCGCCTGGGCATTCTGGGTCGCCAGTTTTTTGGCGCAAGTTCTGACCGACTGCAAGAAAACTCGCTGTTTGATATCGTGAATACGATTCGTCAGGCGAAGGACGACCGTAATATTACCGGCATTGTGATGGACCTGAAAAATTTCGCTGGGGCGGATCAACCTTCCATGCAGTATATCGGTAAGGCGCTGCGCGAGTTCCGCGACAGCGGTAAACCGGTCTTTGCCGTGGGCGAAAACTACACTCAGGGGCAGTATTATCTGGCGAGCTTCGCCAATAAAATTTGGCTCTCGCCGCAAGGCGCTGTCGATCTGCACGGGTTTGCCACCAATGGCCTGTATTACAAATCCCTGCTGGATAAGCTGAAAGTCTCCACGCACGTTTTCCGCGTCGGAACCTATAAATCCGCCGTTGAACCGTTTATTCGCGACGATATGTCTCCGGCAGCGCGCGAAGCGGACAGCCGCTGGATTGGCGAACTGTGGCAAAACTACCTGAATACGGTTGCCGCAAACCGTCAGATCCCAGCCCAGCAGGTCTTCCCCGGCGCGCAGGCCATGCTCAACGGGCTGAGCAAAGTGGATGGCGACACGGCGAAATACGCACTGGATAACAAACTGGTGGATGCGCTCGCCTCCAGCGCCGACGTGGAAAAAGCGCTGACCAAACAGTTTGGCTGGAGCAAAAAGGAAAATAATTACCGCGCCATCAGCTATTACAATTACTCGCTGAATCCCCCTTCTGATAACGGCGACAGCATTGGCGTGGTCTTCGCGAATGGCGCCATCATGGATGGCGAAGAGACTCCGGGAAATGTCGGTGGCGACACCACTGCCTCGCAGATCCGCGATGCGCGTCTGGATCCTAAAGTGAAAGCGATCGTCTTGCGCGTCAACAGTCCTGGCGGTAGCGTCAGCGCCTCCGAAGTGATCCGTGCAGAACTGGCAGCGGCGAAAGCAGCAGGTAAGCCAGTGGTGGTGTCTATGGGTGGCATGGCCGCCTCCGGCGGTTATTGGATCTCAACGCCTGCCAGCTATATTGTGGCCAACCCCAGCACCCTGACCGGTTCTATCGGTATCTTTGGGGTTATCAATACCGTTGAAAACAGTCTGGATTCTATCGGCGTCCATACTGACGGCGTCTCCACCTCCCCGCTGGCAGATATGTCGATGACCAAAGCCCTGCCGCCAGAAGTGCAGCAGATGATACAACTGAGTATTGAGAACGGTTACAAGCGCTTTATCACGCTGGTGGCGGATGCACGTAAGACCACGCCGGAGCAAATTGATAAGATTGCGCAGGGCCATGTCTGGACCGGACAGGATGCGAAAGCCAACGGTCTGGTCGACAGCCTGGGTGACTTTGACGATGCGGTCGCCAAAGCCGCTGAACTGGCCAAACTGAAGCAATGGCATATTGATTACTATCAGGATGTGCCGACCTTCTTTGATTTGGTCATGGACAGCATGTCAGGCTCGGTCCGCGCAGTGCTGCCGGAAGCGATTCAGGCAATGCTGCCCGCCCCGCTGGTCTCTGCGGCAAACGTGGTCAAAGCGGAGAGCGACAAGCTGGCGGCGTTTAATGATCCACAAAACCGTTATGCGTTCTGTTTAACCTGCGCGAACGTTCGCTAACCATCAACCCCTCTTCACAAGAAGAGGGGTTTTTATTTTCCAGAAGAAAATATCATGCAGAAGAAATCGATTTACGTTGCTTATACTGGCGGTACCATTGGTATGCAGCGTTCCGAACAAGGCTACATTCCTGTTTCCGGCCATCTTCAACGTCAACTGGCGCTGATGCCCGAGTTCCATCGCCCTGAAATGCCAGACTTCACCATTCATGAATACGCCCCCCTGATGGATTCATCCGATATGACGCCGGAAGACTGGCAGCATATTGCCGAAGACATCAAAGCGCATTACGACGAATACGATGGTTTTGTCATTTTGCACGGCACCGACACCATGGCGTTTACCGCCTCTGCACTCTCCTTCATGCTGGAGAATCTGGGCAAACCGGTCATAGTGACAGGGTCACAAATCCCACTGGCGGAGCTTCGGTCAGATGGTCAAATCAATCTGCTGAATGCGCTGTATATTGCGGCAAATTACCCGATCAACGAAGTGACGCTCTTTTTCAATAATCGCCTGTTTCGCGGTAATCGCACCACCAAGGCGCACGCAGACGGTTTTGATGCTTTTGCGTCCCCAAATCTACAGCCGTTGCTGGAAGCCGGGATCCATATTCGCCGGCTGGGTACGCCACCCGCACCGCACGGCGAAGGTGAATTACTGGTGCATACGATCACCCCACAGCCGATTGGCGTGGTGACTATTTATCCGGGAATTTCCGCCGATGTGGTGCGTAACTTCCTGCGCCAGCCGGTAAAAGCGCTGATTCTGCGTTCTTATGGTGTGGGAAATGCGCCACAAAACAAAGAGTTCCTTAAAGAACTGGAAGAGGCCAGCTCGCGAGGTATTGTTGTCGTCAATCTTACGCAATGTATGTCCGGCAAAGTGAACATGGGCGGTTACGCCACGGGCAACGCGCTGGCGCACGCCGGGGTGATTGGCGGTGCCGACATGACCGTTGAAGCGACGCTGACCAAACTGCATTACTTGCTGAGCCAGGGCGTAGACACACAAACCATTCGCACCGCGATGACGCAGAACCTTCGCGGTGAACTGACGCCGGACGACTGAGTCGCCCTCAGGAGGACGAAATGACAAACCGGGCTTTGTTACTGGTCGATTTGCAGAATGATTTTTGTGCCGGTGGCGCGCTGGCGGTTCCTGAAGGGGACAGCACGGTAGAGGTTGCCAACCAACTGATTGCCTGGTGTGCTTCCCGGGGAGACGCCGTGATCGCCAGTCAGGACTGGCACCCCGCCGGGCACGGGAGTTTTGCCAGTCAGCATCAGGCGCAGCCGTACAGTCAGGGGCTGCTTGACGGTCTGGCGCAAACCTTCTGGCCCGATCACTGTGTGCAAAACAGCGACGGTGCGGCGTTACACCCCCTGCTCAATCAACGCGCCATTACGGCTATTTTCCATAAGGGTGAAAACCCGTTGGTTGATAGCTACAGTGCTTTTTATGATAACGGCCGTCGCCAGAAAACGGCGTTAGACGCCTGGCTTCGTGAGAATGGCATAGAGGCACTGATCATTATGGGGCTGGCGACCGACTACTGTGTGAAGTTTAGCGTGCTGGACGCGTTACAACTGGGCTATACGGTGAGCGTTATCACCGACGGCTGCCGGGGGGTGAATATTCAGCCGCAGGACAGCGCACAGGCGTTTATGGAGATGTCGAGCGCAGGCGCAACGCTGTATACCCTGGAGGACTGGGAAGAGACGCAGGCTTAAGTTTTATTCGGGCATCGGCGTTGGCTGATGCCTTTTTCCCCTCATATTGCCTCCATGACAGCAAAAAACGCTTTTTATGTTCATAAAGCCAATGAACCCCTGCGATTTCAGTCACAAAAAACCGCCATCTTATCCCCTTACAATCTACGCCACGCTCTGGGAGCAGTATCGCGAGTCATTTAAGGAGTTAGCCGTGGCTTATTTATTACTGACATGGGCTGCCGTTTTCTGGGGCGGGAATTATGTCGTCGGGCATATTCTGGTGCAATATGTCGATCCCTACGGATTGAGTCTTATACGCTGGGGAGGCACGACGCTGCTGATGTTTGCTCTTTACTGGAAGACATTTGTTCAAGACTATCCGGCACTGCGCCGTCAACTCAGGATGAATACTCTCTTCTCTTTGCTTGGTCAGGTTAGTTTTCCTCTCAGTTTGTATATTGGGCTGCAGTACACCACCTCGCTAAACGCGTCCATCTATATTTCCAGCACGCCTTGCCTGGTGTTGCTAATCAATTATTTTATTTTCCGGGAGCGTATTTCCGGAAGAAATATCCTTGGCGTCATTGCCAGCACTGCCGGGGTTATCTATCTTGCCTTCTCCAACGCTAAAGGCGCCAGCAGTCTGCAGGCCTTCGGCTGGGGAGATGTGCTGACGATTGTGTCTGCATTGAGCTGGGCATTTTACTGCGCGTTGTTGCGGCTCAAAAATAAAGAAGTGAAAAATACCTCATTTGTTGCCTTCAGCTCCCTGATTGGCACGATCATTCTTGTGCCAATGTACTGGCTGCATGCCACATTTTCGCAAGACTTCCACGGTATGATTTACACGGTTTCACCTCCGGTTATAGCCGGGATCCTCTATTTAATTATCTTTCCATCATGGCTTTCTTATGTGTTCTGGAACAAAGGTGTTTCGCTGATAGGAACGACACGTAGCGAAATCTACACGCATCTCATCCCCATTTCTGGCGGGATAATGGGAATCGCTTTCCTCGGCAATACGCTGGAGACTTATCATCTCATTACCCTGCTTTTGATTGTTTTTGGCATCGTCTGCTGCTCAGCAAAAAACTTAGCAACTGAGAAAATATAAGCCGTGACGGAGATTTTTGGCGAGTCGTCACGAAAAACAGAGAACCGTTTCCCGAATGGACGGAAATAAACCGGTGAACGGCGCATGGGATCTGCTGGATAAGCAACCTGCCGAGAGAGAAAACACCACCACCCTGTTAAAAGAACTTCACGAAACGTTGCCATAGAGCCAACGCGTAGCCACCGCCGTGGGGGTAAATGTCAAAAGCCCAAAAAGCTGAGTAGATGTGAAAACCTTTGCGCTTTTTTGGGCCTGGCTGGCCCGTACACAGGCCCAGCAAGCGTTGGCACCGCTGGGCAACAAATACAACTTACTGCACTTTCAGTGTCGCGATCGGCGGCGGTACAATGCCGAAATCGGCCTTCAGCTGTTGCTTACTCTTCATCACCATCTGACCCTGAGTATCAATCGTCATATGCTGTGCGTCGGTGTTGTAACGCGCCTGCCACAGCATCACCAGTTGCAGACTGTTCTCTTTTTGTTCCGGCGTCAGCGCAACGCCATCAGGCCATTTTCCCAGTTCAACCGCGGTGGATAACCGCTGATAAACTTCCGGCGTCATGCTGTCGATCATCTCATCAAGGTTCATGATAAGTCCGCTCCTCTGGAATAATTTGCTGAATCGTTTTTTCAGCCTTTGATTTGTTCGCCATTTTCATCATCGGTAAAGCTTAATGAGGCTGAATTGACGCAATAACGCTCGCCGGTCGGCTGCGGGCCGTCCGGGAAGACGTGTCCCAGGTGCGCATCACAGCTCCCGCAGCGGATTTCAATACGCTGCATCCCATGGGAAGTATCTTTAATGTAACGAATTGACTCTTCGCTGACCGGCTCATAAAAGCTGGGCCACCCACAGCCCGAATCAAACTTCGTCTGGGAGTGAAATAACGCAGCATCACAGACCAGGCAATGGTAGGTCCCACCCCGCTTGTTATGCAGCAAACGCCCGGTAAACGGCGGTTCTGTGCCGTGATTTTGCGTCACGTAAAATTGCATTTCCGACAAATTTTTTTTCAGTTCTTCCGGAGAGGGTTGGTTAGCCATTTACTCGCATCTCGCTGTAGTCATGCTCACATTACGCAACCGATTCTAACAAAACATTAACACCTCAGTACGAACTTTTGTTCTAAACTTGATCCTGGCGAAATGGCAGCTCGTGATTCGTGATCGCAATCACATTTTTATCTGAGTTGCCCTTTAAAATTCGGGGCGCCGCCCCCACGTGGTTTGAAGCCCAAAGGAAGAGTGAGGTGAATCAGTCGTGCAAAGCTTGTTCAGAGGATTGATTTGTCGCAATGATTGACACGATTCCGCTTGACGCTGCGTAAGGTTTTTGTAATTTTACAGGCAACCTTTTATTCACTAACAAATAGCTGGTGGAATATATGACTATCAAAGTAGGTATCAACGGTTTTGGCCGTATCGGTCGCATTGTTTTCCGTGCTGCTCAAGAACGTTCTGACATCGAGATCGTTGCAATCAACGATCTGTTAGACGCTGAATACATGGCTTACATGCTGAAATATGACTCCACTCACGGCCGTTTCAACGGTACCGTTGAAGTGAAAGACGGTCATCTGATCGTTAACGGTAAAAAAATCCGTGTTACCGCTGAACGTGATCCGGCTAACCTGAAATGGGACGAAGTTGGTGTTGACGTAGTTGCTGAAGCTACTGGTCTGTTCCTGACTGACGAAACCGCTCGTAAGCACATCACTGCTGGCGCGAAAAAAGTGGTTCTGACTGGTCCGTCCAAAGACAAAACCCCAATGTTTGTTAAAGGCGCTAACTTTGACAAATATGCTGGCCAGGACATCGTTTCCAACGCATCCTGCACCACTAACTGCCTGGCTCCGCTGGCTAAAGTTATCAACGACAACTTCGGTATCGTTGAAGGCCTGATGACCACCGTTCACGCAACCACCGCTACTCAGAAAACTGTTGACGGCCCGTCTCACAAAGACTGGCGCGGCGGCCGTGGCGCGGCTCAGAACATCATCCCTTCTTCTACCGGTGCTGCTAAAGCTGTAGGCGTTGTACTGCCAGAGCTGAACGGTAAAATCACTGGTATGGCGTTCCGTGTTCCGACCCCGAACGTATCCGTTGTTGACCTGACTGTTCGTCTGGAAAAAGCGGCTTCTTACGAAGACATTAAGAAAGCAATCAAAGCTGCTTCCGAAGGCCCGATGAAAGGCGTTCTGGGTTACACCGAAGACGACGTTGTATCTACCGATTTCAACGGTGAAGTTTGCACTTCCGTGTTCGATGCTAAAGCGGGTATCGCACTGAACGACAACTTCGTGAAACTGGTATCCTGGTACGACAACGAAACCGGCTACTCCAACAAAGTTCTGGATCTGATTGCTCACATCTCCAAATAAGTTGAGATGAAACAGTAATCTGTAAGAGAGCGACTTCGGTCGCTCTTTTTTTTGCCTGAAGAGAAAGGATTACGTGATGATCAATAAAATTTTTGCACTGCCAATAATCGAACATATTACCCCTGTCCTCTCCCGCCGCCAGCTTGATGAGCTGGAGGTGATCGTTGTCGACCACCCGCAGGTAAAAGCCTCTTTCGCATTACAGGGCGCGCACCTGCTCTCCTGGAAACCGGCAGGCGAAGACGAAGTTCTGTGGTTAAGCAACATTACGCCGTTTAAAACAGGCACCGCGTTGCGCGGCGGCGTACCGATTTGCTGGCCATGGTTTGGTCCGGCGGCACAGGCTGGCCTGCCTGCTCACGGTTTTGCCCGTAACCTGCCGTGGACGCTGAAAGCGCACAACGAAGATGAAAACGGCGTGGTCCTGACTTTTGAACTGCAAAACAGCGACGCCACCCGCAAATATTGGCCGCATGACTTTACGCTGTTAGCCCGTTTTAAACTGGGGAAAACCTGCGAGATTGAGCTGGAAGCCCACGGTGAGTTTGAAACAACCTCCGCGCTGCACACCTATTTTAACGTCGGTGATATTGCGGCAGTGAAAGTCAGTGGTCTTGGCGATCGCTTTATCGATAAAGTGAACGATGCCAAAGAAGATGTGCTGGCCGACGGCGTGCAAACGTTCCCGGACAGGACTGACCGCGTGTACCTGAATCCACAGGCCTGCAGCGTCATTCACGATGACGCACTCAATCGCACTATTGACGTCGTGCACCATCACCACCTCAACGTGGTAGGCTGGAACCCTGGCCCGGCGCTGTCCGTGAGCATGGGTGATATGCCGGATGATGGTTACAAGACGTTTGTTTGTGTCGAGACGGTGTACGCTACCGCGCAGCAAAAGACCACCGAAGAGAAGCCTTCTCGTCTGGCGCAAACGATCCGCGTCGCCAAACGTTAAGCGGTAAGTGATGCCGGTGTTTCTGTCGTTTTCACAGGTCTGATAAGACATTAACCGCCATCAGGCATAGTTTGCCGGATGGCGATGCTTACGCATCTTATCCGGCCTACAGAAATTCCGGCATCATCACACCATATCCAGTGCGGTTTTCCCCTTCGGAGCCGGATACGCTTTATCCAGCGCAGCCAGCTCACTGGCTGAAAGAGTAATATTCAGCGCCGCCGCGTTTTCCTGTACATGCTCAACGCTTGCCGCTTTTGGAATCGCCATCACGCCCTGATGACTAATGACCCACGCCAGCAGGATTTGCGCCGCGCTCGCACGGTGAGCATGGGCAATCTCATTAATGACGGGATTGTTCAATAAGCCGCTACGTAGACGTCCGGCTTGCGCCAGCGGGCTGTAAGCCATCACCGGCATCTGATGCTGCTGACACCAGGGCAGCAGGTCATACTCAATCCCACGAGAAGCCAGATGATAAAGCACCTGATTGGTGGCGCACTGCTTCCCGCCAGCAACCTGCCATAATTTCTGCATAGCGTCATCATCAAGATTAGAAACGCCCCAGCGACGGATTTTTCCCTGCGCGATCAGTTTTTCCATCGCCGTGACCGTCTCTGCAAATGAGTAGCTGCCCGACCAGTGTAATAAATAGAGATCCAGGTAATCGGTATTCAAGCGGCGCAGACTGCCTTCACATGCGGTAATGGCTTTCTGCCCTCCGGCATTCCACGGATACACTTTCGAGACCAGGACGACCTTATCACGCCGGCCTGCCAGCGCTTCGCCGACCACCTCCTCTGCCGCACCTTCAGCGTACATCTCTGCGGTGTCGATAAGCGTTAAGCCCAAATCAATGCCCGCACGCAGTGCATTCACCTCGGCCCGTCGATGATGGGGTTTTTCACCCATATACCAGGTCCCCTGTCCCACCGCAGGGAGTGTGAGCTGGCCACTAAAAACAACCTGTTTTTCTGTCATCGTATCCTCCAGTGTTATGCACTACCGTAATGCAAAACAGGGCGCTCGCGCCCTGTTTTGATGCACAAAATGCACTGTAATGATGCACAATCAGAACTTGTAGGTAACCCCGGTGGAGATCAGACCACTCCAGGATTTGTCCACCATCGGGCTGTCGCTAATTTCATCCGACAAATGGGTATAGCGCGCAGTACCGTACACGCTCCAGTTACCGAGGAAATTGTAGTTGGCGCTAATTTCCAGGTACGGGTTCCAGCTGTCGTTCGGGTCGTAGCTACGCAGACCGCTGTGCGAAGACTCTTTGCCCGAGACGCCATAGTAGTACTCGTTCTGGTTTTCGCTGTTCCATTCCACACCGATACCCGGTGTTAATGTCAAACCGCCATTGGTGTAACGGTACAGCCAGGCCAGATCCCACACGATGCCGTTGCTGTTATCCAGCGTGTCACCCGCAAGCGTAGTGCGCAGGAAGCCATACTGTGTGTTATGAACGTAAGACAGCCCTGCCATCATGGTACTTTTACGTTTGTCGAGCTGGCGAAGTTGGTGATTGTCGCTGTCTTCCGGTTTGAAATACATCGGAGACCAGTACGCGGTAATCGACAATTTATCGGTGTTGTCATTCCACAGGTAGTATCCACCACCCAGACCACGGAACCAGAAATTTTCACTTTCATAGGTGATGACTGGAACCGGATATACGTCGGTATCGTAATCTTTATAGGGGTGCTCAACCACACCAACACCTGCGCCCAACGTCAGGTTGCTTTCAGCTTGTGCGACATTCGTCGTCGTTGCGATAAGCACGCCAAGTGCCAGAAGTTTGAGTTTGGTCACAATCCATAATTCCTTATTCAAATGTTTAGCAGCAAAAGTGTAACCGCCAATACGTTTCAACCCAACCATTTTACTTATTACTCACAAAATGTAACCGACTAATTTTTCAGCAGCAGATGACATTTCATTTTCAGTCCGGTGAATTCTGCGTGATTTTCGTCCTTTATCTTTACATTAAATATGCATTTTTTGTGGATGAGTTATTGATATGCCATTGAAATTCATTTAAGCGCACAGGCAAGTTTTGCAAATGCCATCTACGCTTAATTTTAAGAAGGTGTATCACCGGGCACGTTGATCTCTTGGCCGCCAATTTGGCATGAGAGTTGCTGTTTTTTACAACAAGAGACAGCAGAGGCGTCGTTCAGTTTACCTCTTCCGGGGGCCTCTACTATTCATATGAACGGCTCTTAACATGTGCTAAAAAACGAAAGGACGGCATACCATGAATATATTCGATCACTATCGCCAGCGCTATGAAGCTGCCAAGGACGAAGAGTTCACACTGCAGGAGTTTCTTACCACTTGTCGGCAAGATCGCAGTGCTTATGCCAACGCGGCAGAGCGGCTATTGATGGCCATTGGTGAGCCCATTATGGTCGATACTGCCCAGGAACCCCGACTTTCTCGACTCTTTTCAAACCGGGTGATTGCTCGTTATCCCGCCTTTGAAGAGTTTTATGGCATGGAAGACGCGATTGAACAGATTGTCTCTTATCTGAAACACGCGGCGCAGGGGCTGGAAGAGAAGAAACAGATCCTGTATCTGTTGGGGCCTGTAGGGGGCGGTAAATCCTCGCTTGCTGAAAGACTGAAGTCTTTGATGCAGCTTGTTCCGATTTATATCCTGAGCGCAAACGGTGAACGCAGCCCGGTAAACGATCACCCGTTATGCCTGTTTAATCCGCAGGAAGATGCGCAAATTCTCGAAAAAGAGTACGGCATTCCGCGCCGTTATCTCGGCACCATCATGTCACCGTGGGCGGCGAAACGCCTGCACGACTTCGGTGGCGACATCACCAAATTCCGCGTGGTGAAAGTGTGGCCGTCGATTCTTGAACAAATCGCCATCGCCAAAACGGAACCGGGTGATGAAAACAACCAGGACATCTCCGCGCTGGTCGGTAAGGTGGACATTCGTAAACTCGAACACCATGCGCAAAACGATCCTGATGCCTACGGTTACTCCGGCGCACTGTGCCGCGCCAACCAGGGGATTATGGAATTCGTCGAGATGTTCAAAGCGCCGATTAAAGTGCTGCACCCTCTGCTGACGGCGACCCAGGAAGGCAACTACAACGGGACAGAAGGCATTTCTGCCCTGCCCTTTAACGGTATTATCCTTGCCCACTCGAACGAATCCGAATGGGTGACGTTCCGCAACAACAAAAACAACGAAGCCTTCCTCGACCGTGTGTATATCGTGAAGGTGCCGTATTGCCTGCGCATTTCAGAAGAGATCAAAATCTACGAGAAATTGCTCAATCACAGTGAGTTAACGCATGCGCCTTGCGCGCCGGGAACCCTCGAAACCCTGTCGCGCTTCTCGATCCTTTCCCGACTGAAAGAGCCGGAGAACTCGAGCGTCTACTCGAAAATGCGCGTCTACGACGGCGAGAGCCTGAAAGATACCGATCCGAAAGCGAAATCCTACCAGGAGTATCGTGATTACGCAGGTGTCGATGAAGGGATGAACGGTCTGTCAACGCGTTTCGCGTTTAAGATCCTCTCCCGCGTCTTTAACTTTGATCACGTTGAAGTGGCAGCCAACCCGGTGCATCTGTTCTACGTCCTCGAACAGCAGATCGAGCGTGAGCAGTTCCCACAAGAGCAGGCAGAGCGTTACCTTGAGTTCCTGAAAGGCTATCTGATCCCGAAATATGCTGAGTTTATCGGCAAAGAGATCCAGACCGCCTATCTCGAATCCTACTCCGAATACGGACAGAACATTTTTGACCGTTATGTCACTTATGCGGATTTCTGGATTCAGGATCAGGAGTATCGCGACCCGGATACCGGTCAGCTGTTCGATCGCGAGTCACTGAACTCAGAGCTGGAAAAAATCGAAAAACCGGCGGGCATCAGCAACCCGAAAGATTTCCGAAACGAGATCGTCAACTTTGTTCTGCGTGCTCGCGCGCATAACAGCGGTCGCAATCCGAACTGGACCAGTTACGAGAAACTGCGCACCGTGATTGAGAAGAAAATGTTCTCGAACACCGAAGAGCTGTTGCCGGTAATTTCATTCAACGCCAAAACCTCTACAGATGAGCAGAAAAAACACGACGATTTTGTCGACCGTATGATGGAAAAAGGCTATACCCGCAAGCAGGTGCGTCTGTTGTGCGAATGGTATTTGCGCGTACGTAAATCGTCATAAAACCAGCCCGGTAGCGTTGCGTTTACCGGGTCTGGAACGACAGCGAACCGTAGGCCGGATAAGCGGCGCTTATCCGGCGCTACAGGCGTAGCATGAAGTTGGCAAATGCAGTACGGGGGGCATATGACCTGGTTTATAGACCGGCGCCTGAATGGGAAGAATAAAAGCACTGTGAATCGCCAGCGCTTCTTACGCCGTTATAAAGGGCAAATTAAACAGTCGATCTCCGAGGCCATTAACAAGCGTTCGGTCACCGACGTGGAGAGCGGTGAGTCCGTCTCCATTCCCACAGAAGATATCAGCGAACCGATGTTTCATCAGGGGCGTGGCGGTCTGCGCCATCGCGTACACCCGGGTAACGATCATTTTGTGCAAAATGACCGCATTGAACGACCTCAGGGCGGTGGTGGCGGCTCAGGAAGCGGACAAGGCCAGGCCAGTCAGGACGGTGAAGGCCAGGATGAATTCGTCTTTCAGATTTCAAAAGACGAATATCTGGATCTGCTCTTTGAAGATTTAGCCCTGCCTAACCTGAAGAAAAACCAACAACGCCAGCTGACCGAGTATAAAACGCACCGGGCGGGTTTTACCTCTAACGGTGTTCCGGCCAACATTAGCGTGGTGCGATCTTTGCAAAACTCTCTGGCGCGCCGCACGGCAATGACCGCCGGTAAACGCAGAGAATTGCATGAGCTGGAAGATTCGCTGGAAACCATTAGCAAAAGCGAACCGGTGCAGTTACTGGAAGAAGAGCGGCTTCGCAAAGAAATTGCCGAATTGCGGGAAAAAATTGCGCGCGTGCCGTTTATCGACACTTTTGATCTCCGCTACAAGAACTACGAAAAACGCCCTGACCCTTCCAGCCAGGCGGTGATGTTCTGTCTGATGGACGTGTCAGGCTCCATGGACCAGTCCACCAAAGACATGGCCAAGCGTTTTTATATTCTGCTGTATCTGTTTTTAAGCAGGACATATAAGAACGTTGAGGTGGTGTATATCCGCCACCACACTCAGGCCAAAGAAGTTGACGAGCATGAGTTTTTCTATTCTCAGGAAACGGGCGGCACCATTGTCTCCAGTGCCCTGAAATTAATGGATGATGTGGTGAAGGACCGTTACGACCCCGCACAATGGAATATTTATGCGGCACAAGCATCCGATGGCGACAACTGGGCGGATGATTCGCCTTTGTGTCACGAAATTCTGGCGAAAAAATTGCTGCCGGTCGTACGCTATTACAGCTATATCGAGATCACCCGACGCGCTCACCAGACCCTGTGGCGGGAATATGAGCATCTGCAAACCACGTTCGAAAACTTTGCGATGCAGCATATTCGCGATCAGGATGATATTTATCCGGTATTCCGCGAGCTTTTTCATAAGCAAGGTGCCACCAGCAGAGATTAATCATCCACCATCAGCCAACGGTTAACGCCGCTGGCTGATTTCTAATAGCGACTATTTTACTTGCTGGCTTAATAAACACCGTGTTGATAATCAAGTCCGTTAATTCCAAAAACCTCTATATAATTTATTTCCCACGTTATCATTCGGAAAAACTCACATCAGACATTTATCTTTTCCGTTTTATCAGAGAATAGTCCCTGCCCTGAACGAAAATAGTTGATCACAATCAACACTGAACATTTTTATCATCAATAGAATCCCATCCACATCACAATCGATTGCCATTAAGAGTTGTTTTATGGAAAAGCATAAAATAAATGCACGGAGCATTCTTTTATTCACACTGCTACTTTTCGTTATCTTATTTTGTCTCACAATGCTATATCAGGAAAATTCCAGCGTAAAATCGATACCGCAATTAAATTATCTTATTGTTGTCGTGGCGTTATTTTTCTTGAACGCGATAATTTTCATTTTTATGATATTAAAATATTTTGCCAACAGCCGTCATTTTTCAACTCTCATTATGAGCTTAGCGTTCCTGAGCAGCTTGGTTTATTTTATAGAAACAATATTTATCATCAAGGAACCGATTATCGAGAGCGCGTTAATTCAGATGAAATCGAATGATATCTCAATCTTTTATCTCTTTCGACAATTAAGCTTTATATTCTTACTATCTCTGGCGCTGTTCTGTTCAGATATCAATAACGTAGACCAAACCGATAATAAGAAAAAAACCGTCGTTTTGCTAATGTCGCTGATCCCGTTCTTCTTCTTTCCTGTGATTGCCCATAACCTGAGCAGTTATAACCCAGATTATTGCTGGTTTATTGTCGATTACTCCAGAAAAAATGAAGCCGTCACATGGGGCGCTAACTACCTTAAAATCATCATATGCCTGTGGTCATTTTTACTTTTTTTTATCATCACCCAAACCCGATTGGCATCTGATCTTTGGCCTTATATTGCCCTGCTTTGCCTTTCGGCAATATGTTGTAATTTATTACTGCTGGCTCTGGATGATTATAACTATACTGTTTGGTATATCAGTCGGGGGATCGAAGTCGCCAGTAAGCTTTTCATCATCTCAATTCTCATTCATAACATATTTAAAGAGTTACACTTAGCAAACAAACTGGCCGTTCATGATGTAATGACCAATATCTATAATCGTCGCTATTTCTTTAATGAACTCGAGTTACGATTAAACACCAGGAACAAAACATGCTTTTGTCTTTTGTTTCTCGATATTGACCATTTTAAAAGAATCAATGACCGATGGGGACATGTGGTGGGAGATAGGGTGATCATCTCAATTGTTAATATTATACAACAAAGCCTTCGCTCAGAAGATCTGCTGGCGCGTCTGGGCGGAGAGGAATTTGGCGTCATGCTTTATAAAACGAATATAACCCAGGCCAGATTTATTGCTGAAAAAATCCGTAAAAATGTTGAAATGCTCACCGGAGAAAATAACATTTATAATGTCCCTGAACCGATGACAATAAGCATAGGCGCTTTTTTTGCGACCACGCCAGATTACAGCGCTTCGGACATCATGGTTCAGGCAGACAAAGCACTCTATGAAGCTAAAAACAATGGCCGTAATCAAGTGGTGATCCATCACACCTGAGCAAACTGTTTTAATTATGGTCATACACAATGTGTATGACCATTGTCTTCCTACTTTTTCGCCTATTTCCTCATTAGCGCTGTCCCACATCCTGTTCATGAGTATAATTAGCACCTTCTGCATTATGAGTACAAACGGACATTGTGCGATAATCTTCAGTTTCCGATCGGCAAGGGGTGTCATTTACCATGAAATTGCATCATAAAGCGCTCAGGCACTTTATCTACGCAAGCGTCATCGTCCTGACCTCTTCTTTCCTGGTTTACGAACTTATTGCCAGTAACAAGGCGATGAACGCCTATATGCGTTACATCATCGAGAAAGCAGATTCCTCTTTTCTGTATGATAAATATAGAAATCAGAGTATTGCTGCGCATTTAATGCGTACATTCGCCTCGCCGAAAACGCCTGTAACGACAGCGGAGAAAAACGCATTATGCGCTGCCTTTGAGACTCTCAACGATACACACGGACTCAACCTCACTGCGCATAATTACCGTGCGCTACACGGCACGTTGCAGACATCTGCCGAACGCTGCACGGAACAACTCGATGACGTGTTCTTGCTCCCGGCCTTCGACCAGGCAGTGAACGTCAATCGCCAGCAAGTGGATTTCAACCAGGGGCTGGGAACGCTGGAATATAAATTCCGATATTATTTCGATTTGAAAAATCACTACATCTATTTCTACGATCTGGTCAATTCACGCCAATTTTCGATGCACCACTGGTCTTTCCTGCAAAATGCAACATTAGGCATTGACCGGGAGGATATCGATGATTTATTTATCAGTCGCACGGTTATTTCCAGCATCTATCACGACGATCTCACACAAAAGAAAGTGATGAGCTTTTTAACGCCGGTCTATTTATCCGGAAAGTTGAAAGGTATGGTGATGGTAGACATTAACCAGGAGAATCTGAAGAATATTTTTTATACCCAGGACCGCCCTCTGGTCTCGCGTTATCTGAATGTGACATTGGCAGATATCGAATCAGGAAACACGATTGACATTCACCAGAGTGAAAGCGATCTCTTCCCGTATGTTCACCATGTTCATCACATTCCCGGTGGAATGCGTGTCACGCTGTCCCTCGATTTAATGTACTTTGTCGTCTCTTCCTGGAAGCTTTTTGCCTTCTACCTGTTAGCCACCGCGCTGTTACTGAATATGGTCAGAATGCATTTTCGTCTGTATCACAACGTCACCCGTGACAATATCAGCGATGCCATGACGGGGCTCTATAACCGAAAAATATTAACGCCCACCCTTGAGTTACGTTTACAGCGTCTGGTGAAATCAGGCACGCCCGTGACATTTATCGCCATTGATTGCGACAAATTGAAAATGATCAACGATACCCACGGGCATCAGGAAGGTGACCGGACGATTACGATCCTCGCAAAGTCCATTGAAGCATCAATTCGTAAAAGCGATTACGCCATTCGTCTTGGTGGTGATGAATTCTGCATTATTCTTATCGATTATGCTGTAGACGCCGCGAACACACTCCCGATGCGGATCGCAACAAATCTGCAAATCATCGCCGACGAAAGAACGATCAGCTTTTCCTGGGGAATGTATACCATGCAGGCGAATGACACTATTGATGACGCATATCAGGCTTCCGATGCGCAACTCTACCTCAACAAGCAACAAAAGCGGGATCGTTCGTGATAGTCTTTTCGCGTTGATTTTTCTCTGTGAAGTCAGGAGTAAGCATGACCGAAGTTGTTAAAGGCACCGCGACGCATCAGCGGTTGATTGCCTTATTATCACAGGAAGGGGCGAGCTGGCGCGAGGTCAGCCATGAGCCCGTGGGCAAATGTGAAGCCGTTTCTGAAATCCGCGGTACAGCGTTGGGACAGGGTGCAAAAGCGCTGGTCTGCAAAGTGAAAGGCAATGGCGTCAACCAGCACGTACTGGCTATTCTGTCCGCCGATCAGCAGGCCGACCTCGCTCAACTGGCAACCCATTTGGGCGGTTTGCGCGCCTCCCTTGCCAGCCCTGCAGAAGTTGATGAACTGACAGGCTGCGTATTTGGCGCGATCCCCCCTTTCAGCTTCCATCCTAAGTTGAAACTGGTCGCCGATCCGCTGCTGTTCGAACGTTTTAGCGAGGTCGCGTTTAACGCAGGCGTACTGGATAAATCCGTCATCCTGAAGACCGAAGATTACCTTCGCATCGCCCAGCCAGAACTGGTCACATTCCGTCGCATGTCATCGTGAGTTAATGGCTTCTTTCGAGAACCAGCACTGAAATCACAATAACGACGGCTATGGCCAAAAAAGAAGAGGTAATGAACAGCGTCTCAATAAACATGTGATCGTTCATGGTTTCACCCCGTGGTGACGAATATGACAACTCACTTGTTATTGATAGAGCAAATAGATGGCAATTTAATGACAGCCTCTTCAGTTTAAAAACCGACCTCGGGCATTCGCCTAAAAATAAAACCACCTCATAAAAAAAGCCTGTTCAGCTACGCATTTACGCGTACAGTAAGCAGGCTTATCTTTTTTTGGCAAGGAAACCCCGATGTTTGATGTCACTCTGCTGATCCTGCTCGGACTGGCGGCTCTCGGCTTTGTTAGCCATAACACCACTGTCGCCGTTTCAATTCTGGTGCTGATTATCGTCCGCGTGACCCCGCTGAATACCTTTTTCCCGTGGATTGAGAAACAGGGTCTCTCGGTGGGGATTATTATTCTGACAATTGGCGTTATGGCGCCCATCGCCAGCGGAACACTTCCCCCCTCCACCCTGATTCACTCCTTTGCAAACTGGAAATCACTGGTTGCCATTGCGGTGGGCGTATTTGTCTCCTGGTTAGGGGGACGCGGCGTAACGCTAATGGGCAGCCAGCCACAGCTGGTCGCCGGCCTGCTGGTGGGCACCGTCCTCGGCGTCGCTCTGTTTCGCGGCGTGCCGGTGGGTCCGCTTATTGCGGCGGGACTGGTTTCGCTGATCGTTGGGAAGCAGTAGTCAATCCCGTCAGATAACGGCCTGGTGTTTGTCCCAGGCCTTTTTTAAACATGGTGATAAACGCCGTTGTCGAGTCATAACCCAGCGTTTGCGCCACCTGTTGAACGCCTTTACCGTCAATCAGCGCCTGTAAGGCCAGGATCAGCTGCAACTGATGACGCCAGCGGCGAAAACTGAGTCCTGTTTCCTTCACCACCAGTCGAGCCAGATTACGTTCGCTCATGGCAAACTCACTGGCCCACTGCCCCAGCGTCTGCCATTGGGCGGGCTCACGTGCCATCGTCGCCACCATTCGGCGAATTTTCGGATGCCCGGAGACCGGCAGCTGCATCTGCTCCTGGGGCTGCTGTGGAAGCTCATCAAACAGCACCTGCGTCAGTCGCTGTGTGGTCGGTTCTGTACGCTGAAGATCCGATCTGTCGGCCAGTGCTAAGATAAGCTCCCGGCACAGCGGGGCAATTTTCAACGTGCAACAGCGTTCCGGCATTTTTACCGCCTCTGGCTCTATAAACAAAAAGCACAGCTCAGCCCCGGCAGTAACATGGTTGCTGTGCACAATTCCACCGGGTATCCAGACGGCGTACTGCGGCGGCACCATCCACATCGCATTTTCAACTTCACAGGTGATCGCGCCATGCTGGGCGAGGATCAGTTGCCCCTTGCGATGCTGATGCAACGGGCTGAACAGTTCGTCTTCTCTGGCGCGGATACAAAACGCGACGGCGACATCGTGGTGAAGATCGGGCTCATAGCCATCCAGTCTCAAACCAATCATCAATTTGTCCGACTTTAGCGATAATCTGTCATTTTAGCTTGATTCATCCAGTCTGTAAAAACGGTAAGGTAGCGCCTCGCCTGACACGATGAGAAGACAATGACCCTTTCACCTGCATTACGCGGCAAAAATACCGCCTTACTGATTGCCGGTATCCTGATGATTGCCACCACGCTGCGCGTTACCTTCACCGGTGCGGCGCCGCTGCTGGAGGCTATCCGTGCTGATTACGGACTGACGACGGCCCAAACCGGTCTCCTGACCACCTTACCCTTGCTGGCCTTTGCGCTGGTTTCGCCGCTGGCGGCGCCGATCGCTCGTCGATATGGGATGGAGCGCAGCCTGTTTGCCGCCATGCTGCTGATCTGCCTCGGGATCGCCGTACGCTCACTCCCCTCACCCTGCTTTTTATATAGCGGAACGGCGATCATCGGTTGCGGTATCGCCCTCGGCAATGTGCTGTTGCCAGGGCTTATCAAGCGCGATTTCTCGCAGCATGTGGCAAAACTCACGGGAGCGTATTCACTCACGATGGGCGCTGCCGCCGCGCTCGGATCTGCACTGGTTGTGCCGTTGGCGCTTCACGGTTTTGGCTGGCGCGGCGCGCTACTCATGCTGATGGCCTTCCCGTTGCTGGCCTTTCTCATCTGGCTACCCCAGTGGCACAATACCGCCCAGGCCAGTCTGAGTACCTCCAGGGCGTTGCACACCCGCGGAATCTGGCGTTCTGCCCTTGCCTGGCAGGTCACACTGTTTCTGGGTATTAACTCGCTGATTTATTACGTGATAATAGGCTGGCTGCCTGCGATTTTAATAAGCCAGGGCTACAGCGAATCGCAGGCAGGCTCCGTTCACGGTCTGTTGCAACTGGCGACCGCTGCACCTGGACTCCTGATCCCCCTGGTCCTGCACCGATTTAACGATCAACGCAGTATTGCCGCCGGGGTGTCGTTAATGTGCGCGATAGGTACCGCCGGAATCTGGCTAATGCCAGGACAAGCAGTGCTGTGGACGCTGCTGTTCGGATTTGGCTCCGGGGCAACGATGATCCTCGGGCTGACCTTTATCGGCCTGCGCGCCAGCTCTGCACACCAGGCGGCTGCGCTTTCGGGCATGGCACAATCGGTCGGTTACTTGCTCGCGGCATGCGGTCCGCCGCTGATGGGAAAAATTCACGACACCCGCGGAGACTGGCACATTCCGCTGATGGTGGTGGCGGTGTTATCTCTGGTGATGGCTGTGTTCGGACTCTGCGCCGGGAGAAACCGGGAGATCGCCACACAATAACGTTGCGGGCAGGTGTCATAACCTGCCCTTTTGTTTAACCTCGTGCGACCCGCAGCATCGCCTGCACCAGCGGCACCGGTTTGCCGGTCAGCGCGCCGCGTTCATGTTGAAAGAGCGTGCCGACAAAAAACGGATGCGTCACCAGTTCAATCGCGCGAACCTCGCCTGCTTCATCCCAGCCGGTCACCCGCAGATCGCCACGTTCAAGTTCGGCGGTAAATTCTTCAGACACGCCGTAGTTGCAGTGATAGCCCTCAGAGATCACCGTCTGCCCATACGCTTTGGCGATCAGCGTATTCGCCCGCAGTTCGATAGCCTCGGTTTTTTCCACCAGGGAACAGGCCAATGGCGCAATCACCATGCGGCCTGAAGTGTCGGTCTCAGCGTGTGCGGCATCGCGCCAGCCCACGACATTACGCGCATACTCCAGAATGGCATGCTGAAAGCCGCCACAGGTTCCGAGAAAAGGAATGCTGTTTTCCCGCGCATAGCGAATGGCGATCAGCGCGCCTTCCGTATTCTGATACGGACTGCCAGGCACTACCCAAATTGCATCGTAACCCACCAGATCTTCAGCGCTACCGATATCAGACGTCGTCAGCCAGTCGTAGTCGGCCATGAGCTCCAGCACCGCAGCGGCGTCATCAATCGCCAGGGGAATAGCCTGATGCGCCACGATCTCTGGGTTGTAATCACCCACCAGCGCAATGCGTAGCGTATCTTTAACAGGGGAGAATGCCATGAGGAGTTCCTTATGCCAGGACAATGAGAGACAACATAAGGAATCTCAAACTACCGATCTTTTGCGGTTTTCACAATCCCTTAATTTAGGGGGCGTCGTCGCCAGGCGCTATCGTGTTCGCGATGACGTCAGACCTGCTTTATGGTACTCATAGGGATCGGTTAACCCGCCGAATGGATGAGAGGGAAACATGAAAATTCAGTGTAAACGCGTTTATGACCCGGCAGATCAAAGCGATGGATATCGTGTGCTTGTCGACAGGTTATGGCCACGCGGGATCAAAAAAACGGATCTTGCGTGTGATGAGTGGGATAAAGCCCTGACGCCGTCGACCGAATTGCGTAAAGCCTTTCACTCTGAAGCGATAGATTTCACACACTTTTCAGAACAGTACCGCGCAGAGCTGGCGCAATATACGCAGGAAGGCCAACGGCTGGCGGACATTGCCCGCCAGCAAACGCTAACGCTGCTGTATTCAGCAAAAAACACCGGGCAAAACCATGCTCTCGTGTTAGCCGAGTGGTTACGCGGTTTTTAATTCACTCATTTGTTGGTCGGATGATCTCTGCGCCAGAGCGCCCACTCATCGATGACTTCCCCGCCAGGCAGTTTGCAGTCTGCACGCGCGCCTTGTGGGGTCTGAACCGGCACGAGCGTTCCGCCTTTTTGTTCACAATAGACCGCCGCAGGATTCGCCATACCGACCTGAGGGGGTTTAGGGGCATCAGGCAGTGTTGACGATGAACATGCAGCCAGTCCCAGAATACAAGGCAGCACGGCAAGAATGAATTTCATATAATCTCCCATTAACGCAATATCCGGACAGGGTAACCCGTCTGATAAGGCATCTCCATGTTTTATTGGCATCTTTTCCCTGTTACTCACTTTCTGGCAGAACAGATACATTTCATTTGTCAAAGTGATACTCTACCTGCCCAGCAAAGCAGAAATTTTCAGCACACTGTGCTACCAATCAGGGAGAACCTTCGCGTCATGCCAGATATGATCCTCGCCCGCGTCTCGCAATCACTCGCCACTGAACAGTCTCTGGAAAGCCTGGTTCGGCAACTTCTGGAGATGCTGGAGATGGTGACCGAGATGGAATCAACCTATCTGACGAAGGTCGATCTCGATGCCCGTTTGCAACACATCTTGTATGCCCGTAACAGCAAGCAGATGCACATTCCGGAAGGATTATCCGTGCCCTGGGATGAAACGTTGTGTAAACGCGCAATAGACGATAACTGTTTTTACAGTGATAACGTCCCGGAGCGCTGGCCTGATTGCACCGCCGCCCAGGCGCTGGAAATCACCACATTTTTAAGCACGCCGGTTCATCTTCCGGACGGCACGTTTTACGGTACGCTGTGCGCCACCAGTAAGCAGCAACATAAATTGAGTCACCGTGGAGAACAGGTATTGCATCTGTTTGCCGGACTCATTGCCCAGTATATTCAGAAAGAGTCACTGGTTTCTCAACTGCAATCGGCCAATGCGGCGCTTATCGCGTACTCGTATACTGACGCACTCACCCGCTTACCAAACCGACGGGCCATTTTTGAGAATATGGACACGCTTTTCTCACTGGCCAGCCATCTGAATCGCAACGTCATTGTGGCGTATATCGATCTGGATCATTTTAAACAGATCAACGATCGCTATGGGCACGAAGCCGGCGACCAGTTTCTAATCCAGGTCGGCCAGCGCCTGACCGACTGGCGCAGCGAACACGACATTATTGGCCGCTTAGGCGGTGATGAGTTTCTGGCCGTGTGTCTTGCCGATGAAAATGACCTTAGTCTGCAAACGTTAAAAGACCGGCTACAGCAGCAGATTCGTGGGGAGTACCAGGTCGAGGGCGAGGTTCTGTTTTACCCTGGCGCCAGCCTCGGCGTTATTGAAGTCAATCCTCGTGAGACGGACGTTGACAGTGCTCTTCGCGCTGCGGATAGCGCTATGTATCAGGATAAAAAGCGCAAAGATAAAACACCTTTTGTCACGCATTGAGCCCTGCTATTCTGGCGCGTCATCAAATAACACAATCAGGTGGTAGCATGAGATTGGGTATTGTTTTTCCTGTCGTCATTTTTATTACAGCGGTTATTTTCTTAGCGTGGTTTTGTATTGGTGGTTACGCAACCCCCGGAGCATAACGGTGAAAAAAACAACGCTTATCATGATCGGCGTGGCCATTATTGCGCTAGTGGGAACGGCGCTGGGTTGGTGGTAACGGCGGTCATTTAAAATAATAAAGGCCACCGTCGGTAGCCTTTTTATCTTGCGATATTCTTCGTTTAGCTTTTGATTTTTCTGTAGATAAACAGAACAACAATGGCACCAATAACGGCGACGGCAAAACTGCCAAAGTTGAAACCGTCAACTTTGCCAAATCCGAGAAGTGTGCTGATCCATCCCCCTACAACGGCACCGACGACCCCGAGAATGATCGTCATAAAGAAACCACCGCCATCCTTACCAGGCATAATCCACTTCGCCAGAATACCTGCAATAAGCCCAAAGATAATCCATGAAATAATGCCCATTCTTTCCTCACTTATGTTTTTACGTCAGCGATTAATTCGCTGCTAAAAAGAATAGCACATGGTCAGAAAATTGAAATTTGTGATCAGTATCACCTTTCAGTATTTCACGTTCTTCCGTTATTCGATCAAATAAACACGCATAAAAGACAGGGTTGAAATGTTAGATGATAAAGATTATCTTTCTCATTACTGAATAGTTGAGTAAATAACTCGGGTATTTGGTACGACATTGCTCACATTGCTTCCAGTATGTTTTGCCCGCCTCAATGAGTGCGGGCTTTTTTTTGACATCTGCCCGTCATTTCTGTCGATCCGTCTGTCATTTCTCGCCCGCCTTCTCAGCAAAGCCCCGCCGTCTCTGGTTTTCCGCTTTTGGCACAATTTATGCTTAGCTTCCTCTGTCGCTACGACAAAACGAAGTCCATCGCCTGTAATGCGCTGACTTCTTCTTCAATTCGCGCTATTTCAGCATTTAACAGGTCTGTTATTGATGAAAAAAATCACCAGTGTGTGCCCTTATTGCGGGGCCGGGTGCAAGCTCACGCTTGTTGTTGAAAATAACAAAATCATCCGCGCCGAAGGTGCAGAAGGTGTAACGAATCAGAATCAGCTATGCCTGAAGGGATTTTATGGTTGGGATTTTCTTAACGACACACGTCTTCTGACGCCGCGTCTGACCCGCCCAATGATTCGCTATGAAAAAGGCGGCAAACTCACCCCTGTGAGTTGGGATGAAGCCATCCGCTATACCGCAACGCGTTTGTCAGAAATTAAAGCGGCCTTCGGCCCTCGCGCCATCATGACCACCGGTTCTTCCCGCGGGACAGGGAATGAGACGAACTACGTCATGCAGAAATTTGCCCGCGCCGTGCTGAATACCAACAATGTCGATTGCTGCGCTCGCGTGTGCCATGGCCCTTCCGTTGCTGGTTTGCAGGAGACGCTGGGCAACGGCGCAATGAGCAACGCGATTAGCGATATTGAAAACTCTAAATGCCTGCTTATTTTTGGCTACAACTGCGCCGACTCCCACCCAATCGTGGCGCGCCGGGTCATTAAGGCGCGTCAGAACGGCGCCAAAATTATCGTGTGCGATCCAAGGCGCATTGAGACGGCCCGCATTGCTGACCAGCATCTGCAACTGAACAACGGCTGCAATATGGCGCTGGTCAACGCCTTTGGCTATGTCCTGATTGATGAGCAGCTTTATGATCGGGAGTATGTGTTAAAACACACCGAAGGGTTCGAGGATTACTGGCAAACCGTGAAGGATTTTTCGCCAGAATCCGTCGAACACCTGACCGGCGTCCCTGCACAACAGGTACGTCAGGCTATGCGGACTTTCGCCGCCGCCCCTTCTGCGACGGTGATGTGGGGAATGGGCGTAACGCAGTTTGGTCAGGCCGTTGACGTCGTTCGCGGTCTGTCGAGCCTGGCCTTGCTGACCGGAAATCTGGGGCGTCCTCATGTCGGCGTCGGGCCGGTTCGCGGTCAGAATAACGTGCAAGGGGCGTGTGATATGGGCGTGTTGCCCAATCAATTCCCCGGTTATCAGGACGTGACGGATCCAGCAGTCAGAGAGAAATTTGCGCGCGCCTGGGGCATTGATGCCGCGCTGATGGACGATAAAGTCGGCACGCGTATTACTGAGGTGCCTCATCTGGCGCTCGAAGGTAAAGTCAAAGCTTACTACATCATGGGGGAAGACCCGCTGCAGACAGAGGCCGATCTGGGG
This sequence comes from Citrobacter sp. GW821-FHT07H02, assembly GCF_059418505.1. Lineage (NCBI taxonomy): Bacteria > Pseudomonadati > Pseudomonadota > Gammaproteobacteria > Enterobacterales > Enterobacteriaceae > Citrobacter > Citrobacter sp. GW821-FHT07H02. The sequence continues at coordinate 190,005 of NZ_JBWKPZ010000003.1, forward strand.
CTGGTACGTTCAGGCTTCGACGCGCTGGATTTTGTCGTGGTGCAGGATATCTTCATGACCAAAACGGCAGAAGCGGCTGATGTGATTCTGCCCGCCACCTCGTGGGGTGAACACGGAGGCGTCTTTACCTGCGCCGATCGTGGTTTCCAGCGTTTTGAAAAAGCCATTGAGCCGACTGGCGATGTGAAGCGTGACTGGGAGATAATCAGCCTGCTCGCCACCGCAATGGGCTACCCCATGAAGTATGAAAATAATCAGCAAATCTGGGATGAGATGCGCGAGTTATGCCCGCTATTCTACGGTGTGACGTACGAAAAAATGGGCGACATGGGGCATATTCAGTGGCCGTGTCCTGACCTTGATCACCCCGGCACCCCGTATCTTTATCTGCACAGCAAATTTGATACGCCCAGCGGGAAAGGCAAGCTGTTTGCCGCCCCGTGGCGCGCGCCTGCTGAGGTGCCGGATGAGGATTTCCCGATGGTGCTTTGCACCGTGCGTGAGGTCGGGCACTATTCCTGCCGCTCCATGACCGGTAACTGCGCGGCGTTACAGGCGCTGGCTGATGAACCGGGGAATGTGCAAATCAACGGACTTGATGCGGAAAAACTGGGGATTCGCCATCGCGATCTGGTCTGGGTCAGTTCTCGTCGCGGTAAGGTGATCAGCCGTGCCGACGTCTCCGACCGTATTAACCGTGGCGCAGTCTACATGACGTATCAATGGTGGATTGGCGCCTGTAATGAGCTGACTCAGGATAACCTGGATCCCATCTCAAAAACGCCTGAAACAAAGTACTGCGCCGTGAAAATCGAACCGATTGCCGATCAGCGCTGGGCGGAAAACTATGCTGTAGACACTTACACGGCGATGAAATCGCGTCTCTGTGAGGCCATCGCGTAAGCGTCATTATCTCGCCTGGGTCCGTATTTGCGGACTCAGGCTACCTGCATCGGCTAACGCACTATTTCGCGAACTGCACATCACCGACCCGGGACGTGGCATTCTCGCCCACTCTCTCCCGCTGCATAAACCCCAACGTAATTAAAAATAATCCCAACATAAACGGCAATTCATATAGCTCTTCAATCAGATCGGCATAGTGCAGGTTGTGCAGGAAAACGGGCGCCATCAAACGATGATGCTCTACGGCGTCGGAAATCAAAAACGTCGCGGCGGTGACAGCAAACAGCCACAACGGGAACGGCTCTTCACGCAGTCGACGCACAATCTCGTGACGCAGCGTTTTCGAGAAAAATACCGGTAGTGCGAGTGCTGCGATCAATATCACCGAGATAACCCTGAAGATGATTCTGGGCTCGTCCGGGAAATAAGCGCGTCCCCAACTGGTGCTTCGCCCCAGGAGCACCAGCCACCATACAACGGCCCAGAGCCAAAACTGTTTTGCCCCTTCCGGGCGAGAGAGTGGCTTGATATACCAGGCGGTAAACAATGCGCCAAACAGCAACCATAGCGCTTGTCCATTTTCAATCCACGTCACCACGACGCCATCAAGCAGGGGAAGATGCCAGTCAGCAGTGAAGGGGATAACTATCGCGGCCAGTACAAGCAGCACCGTTATCGAGGTGATTCGGGTATCAAGTTTCATAAGCATTTTAGTCTGTTCCGCTTTCGATACCTGAATCATAAGTTTTATGAATATTCATTCATTAGCAATCTATGCCATATTCTTAAGGTTTTCTTAATATTTTATTTCTACTGATGTCAGCGGGTAAGGTAGTCTGCCAGACCGTTAACAAAAAAGCCGCACAGCGCGGTCATCACGCTATGCGGCTTAGAGGACTGAAAGCGTTACGCTTTCGTTAGCTGGCTGAGTTACCAGCCGCAAACATCATGTTCATTTTCCGTGTCGTATGAACGCACGGTATTAACCAGGTCTTTGACGACTTCTGCGGCGACATCCGGCACCAGCAAGGTCATCGGCGCTTCAGTTTCATAATCGACCGAAACGCCATTACTGTTGTTGGTCACCGTCACGGTATATGTTGCTTTACCCATGGTTTACTCCTTCCCGGTGCGAATGACTTTCCGTTGGTTTGCGCTTTCCAGTAACACTTCCGGGGCAACGAAAAAATCGATGTTAAAGTAAGTGTCGTCAGTCATCACTTCGATGTTATGCCACTTTTCCGGTGGGAAAACGCCAAACTGACCGGCTTCAATAATCATCACCTTTTCTGGCTCGGGACTGTGTTCATCGGCATATCCGAGATATTTGACCGCCCCCTGCATGACCGACAAACGGGGATACACGCCCGGTCGGGTTCCTTTATCAAGGTGGCGTTCGAAAATTCCGGCGGGCGCTGTCTCTTTGTTCCAGAATGGCGTGGCGCGTGTGTGAATATGATTCTGTGGAATTTGAAGCATTGTCTTCCCTCTTTCCATCAACAACGCAGCGTATTTCATTTATCGCTGCTGTAAGAAGGTTACTCATCATAATATGCATTTAAAATACCATTTATTGGTTATTTTAAAGGTTTATACATCAGGGCTGTATCTTGATTTGCGGGAGGAAAAGACAGAGGCCCGTCAGAATAAACGGGCCTGCAGATATTACGACTGCAGCGTCGCCAGACGCGCGGCAAAACCGACGAAAATCAAACCAATCAGAGAATTGCCGACTTTCGCCAGTTTCTTTTTAGTCCGAATATATTGCGTCACAAACGCCCCCGAAATAATCAGGAAGCTCAGGTAGAAGAAGCTCACCACTTCCAGCGAGATAGCCAGAATCAAAAATGACAGCCCCGTATGCGGCGCGTTCACATCAATAAATTGCACGAAGAACGACACGTAAAAAAGGATCGCTTTTGGGTTGGTCAGGCTCAGAACTAAGGCGCGTTTAAAAATCGCACCAAAAGGGACATCCTCGCCAGTCGACGCGTTTTCTTTTGATTTCAGCGTCGCGTAGAGCATCTTTGCGCCCAGATAAAGCAGATACAATGCGCCGAGATAGCGAACAATACTAAACAGCACCGGCGTCGTTTTAATCATCGTTGCAACGCCGGCGTAAGCGAGAAACATCAGCACCGCATCGCCAATAAACACGCCACTTGCCGCGAGATACCCACCTTTCATCCCACGCCCAACGCTATTTTTCAGCACAAAAAATGTATTAGGACCAGGGACCAGAACGATAAAAATTGCCCCGACCAGATACGTCCAGTAATTCAGAACTCCATACTCTGCGAACACGTTAACCTCTTCCTGAAAAAACAGATACGCCTAGCTGCGAAACAATATGCTAACGAATGCGTCTGATGATGGAAAGGAAAATCAGGACTCCCGCCATACCCAGTACATTACTCCGCAAAACAGGCAATAAAGCAGCCTATTTCACCACCGGTAAATCTGAAAACCGAGTGGTATAGCGTGGGGAGAGCATTTCCCGTTTCATTTGCCATTGCTGCTGCGCGCCCTGACCGGCAAAATAGAGGGTACCTCTCCCCTTTTTGCTGTTGAGGTGATCCAACACCGCCATTAATTTCTCACTATTGGGGCGTGGGGCGTTTTCATCAAACAAGTTTAGCTGAGCAATCCCCTGGCTAAAAAAATCACTGAGCATGACGCCTGCTTTCATGTAGCGAAAACCGTCTTTCCAGATCCTGTCCAGCGCGCTGCAGGCAACACGAATAATGTCGCGGGTATCCTGAGACGGAATCGTTAACTGACCACACGCCTGCGGCGCGTAAAATACCTCATTTTCGGCATGCGGGCTGGTTCGCATGAATACGCTGATAGTGCAGCAGTACTGTCGTTCTGCCCGCAGTTTTTCCGCCGCGCGTTCAGCGTACATACAAATCGCCTGATGCATCTCGTCGTAGTGGGTGATGCGATGGCCGAATGACCGGCTACAAATAATCTGCTGTTTGGTGGGGGCAAACTCATCAAATGCCAGACAAGACTCCCCGCGAAGCTCACGCACGGTACGTTCCGTCACCACGCTGAAGTGTTTACGCATCACCCAGAGAGAGCTGTCAGCCAATTGCAGCGCCGACGTAATGCCCATCGCATTGAGTTTCTTACTGGTACGCCGCCCTATCCCCCAGACTTCTTCAACAGGGACGTGCGCAAGAAGTTTTCTCTGACGCAACGAGTCTGAGAGATCAACCACGCCGCCGGTCTTTTGCCATGTTTTCGCCGCAAAATTGGCGACTTTAGCCAGCGTTTTGGTCTGCGCAATGCCTACGCCAACGGTCAACCCCGTGTTCTTTCGTATCTGTTGACGAATTTGGTGCCCAAACGCCTCGAGCGAGTAACCACGCCTGATCCCTGACAGATCGATAAACGCTTCATCAATGGAATAGACCTCAACCGACGGCGCCATTTCTGCCAGCGTCAGCATTACACGGTGGCTGAGATCGGCATAAAGCGCATAATTTGAGCTAAAGACCGCGACGTGCTGACGCCGTAATTCATCTTTCACTTTGAAATAAGGCGCCCCCATTTTGATGCCGAGCGCTTTTGCCTGTGCCGATCGCGAAATAATGCATCCGTCGTTGTTTGAAACCACCACCACCGGTTTTCCCTCGAGATCCGGTCGAAAGACCGTCTCACAAGACGCATAAAAACTGTTTACATCAACCAGCGCGAACATGTCTGTGTGATTTCAACGTAAATGTCACAACGCCAAAGAGTTGCAGCTCTTCCTCGCTCTGCAACACGATGGGGGAATAATGCGGGTTGTGGGGAACGAGCTGAAGACGGGGCCGCGTGTGTAGCTCCTTCACGGTAAATTCCCCCGCCACGGCCGCCACCACAATATCGCCATGCGTCGCCGTCAACGAACGGTCAACCACCAATAGATCGCCATCGCTGATACCGGCGCCTACCATCGAGTCACCGCTGACCCTAAGGAAGTATGTTGCCCCCGGATGCTTCACCACCAGGGTGTTAAGATCGAGACTGTCCTCAACATAGTCTTGCGCCGGGCTGGGAAACCCGCATGAAACACGCTCCAGAAACAGAGGTAACGTAATGATGTCATTACGTTCACAGGAAAAAATATCATTCATCACGGCCAAACCAATAAACACTGTACATATAAACAGTATGTTGTATTTGCCGATCAAATCAAGCGACTTATGCGATCAGTGAATGAACCCGTTGAAGTCACAGCACATTCAGTGATCCATGCCCCGCCACGTTCAGCCTCAACGCGAGTCCTGACGACGGCGCTTAAACTGACTGACATCAATGTTGTACTGCTTTAGCTTACGCCACAGCGTTGTGCGCCCAATGTTCAACACGCTGGACATTTCCTGTACACGGCCGCCGGTGACCTTTGCTGCATGAATAATGGCGTCTTTCTCGATACCGGCAAAGGTCAGCTGGGTTGGGAGGCGCATACCGCCCTCTTCGAAGCGTTCGGTGAAAAGATGTTCCGGTAAATCGCTCAGCCGGATATGCCCGTTGTCGCAACTCATGGCGATGTTTTCGATAACGCTAAGCAACTCAAAATCATTCCCCGGCCAGGCGCAATCAACCAGCTGCGCCATCGCATCATCCTCTATCTTCAGCCGCGTCGAGAAACGTTTCTCAAGACGCGCAAGGGTATTACGCACCAGCGCTGGAATGCTGTTTCGCCGCATTCGAAGCGGTGGAATGGTGATTTCAAATGCATGTAACGCGTAGTAAAGCTGGCGACTAAAACGGTTTTGTTCCACCAGCAACGCGAGATCCAGGGTCGTAGAGGCGATGACTTTCACATCGACAGGAATCAGCCTGCGGGCATCAAGGCGCGTTAATACTCCTTGTTTGATCACCTGCAGAAGCGCCGATTGCAACTCCGGCTCCAGATATTCAATTTTCTCCAGAAATAAGGTGCCGCCGTTGGCCAGTTCCAGACGACTTAAACGCCCGCCCTCCGACGTGCCATTGGTATCGCCCTGTCCCAACACGGTATCGGCATACAGCTGACAGTTCACCGCAATATAGGGGCATTCCGCACGCTCACTTTCATTATGAATGGCCTGGCTGAGCTGTTCTTTGCCGACCCCTTCCTCCCCGCAAAGTAACACCGGGAAGCGCCCCCGCGCGGCCTGACGCCCAAAATGCAGTAAGCGCCGGGTGGCAGGATCGTCGCCCGGCATTTGTGCAAAGGTGTGACTCACTTTCCCCAACTGGCTGGTCACCAACTGGCGCATCTGTTCGACCGGATGGAGCAACAGAATAAAACTGGCCCCCTGAGCCTCAATAATCGGTTTCAGAGTGATGACCGCATCCACAAATTGATGCTGGCTTTCAAACGTGACTTCGACATGGTTAAGCTGGCGCATTTGCCGGATTGCACGCTGCAAAACGGCAGGCAGCGTGACCAGATCGGTGATATTTTTCCCCTGGCTCGACTGGGCATCCAGATGCAGTAATCGCGCGGCCTGCGCATTCAGAAATTGCAGCGTTCCCTGCTCATTCCAGGCCATCACGCCGTCGACCATTCCTTCGAGCAGGCCGTACAGCTGATTCAGATGGCGATTAGACTCGGTCAGCAGGTTGTCGGTCAGCAATGAATTGCCCACTTCACGCGCTATCGCCAGCGTCAGCGGCAGATCGGACGCCGCCTCCTGCCCAACAGGGCAACACAAGGCGATGGAACCCGACTGGCGACCGTGGTTATCAAAAATAGGCGTGGAGAAGAAACTCCAGCCAGACAGCCTCCGTTTGAAATGTTGCTCGCCAGACGTTTGAATCGGCTGTCCAAGCGCAGACGCCAGGGAGAGCGCACAGGTGCCAATAAGACTTTCCGCACAGTAGGCACCGTTGATAAACCCCAGTTCGCCAAGCTGTTGCAGCGTAAGCGGATCGCCGCAGCGACTCAGAATGCAAGCCGACTCATCAAGAATAAATAACCCACATCCCCGGGGAGACATATATTCCCAGGCATCCTCCAGCGCCGCTTGCCCTAACGCCAGCAATGCGGTCTTTCGTCGACAAATAGAGTCAAACGTCAGTCCCTGAGCCTGATGCGGCACGATCCAGGGCTCTCGCTGCATCATTGTGCTACAGCGTTGCCACGAGGTGTCAAGAATGCCAGAGACGGCGTTGTCGCCGGTTTGATGTTGAGTCGCCATGTTTTCTCCGCACGCATGCGCGCGCTTTTCCACGTCCCGAGCACCGGGAACCCTTTTTCGCCTTTTGCAGCGGCAAAGAGGGTTGAACCTCTCATTTTTGCCTAAAAATTCATCTTCACGTTCCATTATGAAACATAAATAAAAATAAATGTTCCGTATTGAAACATAAATTTGTGGAATATTTTTTTCGCGTCGCTGCGGCACAATGATCGTATCGGCAGCATGTGGTCGCCGTGTCGTTGTCCATAACCGATACCCGCACTCAGATGCCTGCGATGTGTTCCCTTTTGCAGCCATCTCATGACGACCTACGGAGCACAAAAAATGAAAAAATTGATTAACCGTGTCGAAGATGTCCTGAATGAACAGCTGGCCGGTATGGCGAAAGCCTTTCCTACACTGACGCTGCATCAGGACCCAGTATATGTCACCCGTTCAGATGCCCCTGTACAAGGGAAAGTGGCGCTGCTGTCGGGCGGCGGTAGCGGACATGAACCCATGCACTGTGGCTACATTGGTCAGGGAATGCTTTCCGGCGCCTGTCCGGGTGAAATTTTCACCTCGCCGACGCCGGACAAAATGTTTGAATGCGCGATGCGTATCGACGGCGGTGAAGGTGTCCTGCTGATTATCAAAAATTACACCGGCGATATTCTTAATTTTGAAACGGCCACCGAACTCCTGCACGACAGCGGCGTGAAGGTAACGACCGTCGTCATTGATGATGATGTGGCGGTCAAAGACAGCCTCTATACCGCCGGTCGCCGGGGAGTAGCAAACACGGTTCTGATTGAAAAACTGGTCGGCGCGGCGGCTGAACGCGGTGATTCGCTGGAAGCCTGCGCGGAACTGGGACGTAAACTTAACAACCTCGGCCACTCCATTGGTATCGCGCTGGGGGCGTGTACGGTGCCTGCCGCCGGTAAGCCCTCGTTTACCTTGCAGGATAATGAGATGGAGTTTGGCGTGGGTATTCACGGCGAACCGGGTATTGACCGTCGGGCTTTCACCTCTCTCGACAGGACCGTCGATGAAATGTTCGACACCTTGCTGGAAAACGGTGCCTACAACCGTACGTTACGTCACTGGGATCCCGTACAGGGCGCATGGCAAGAAGACAAACAGGGCAAACAACCGCTGCAACGCGGCGATCGCGTGATTGCGCTGGTCAACAATCTTGGCGCGACGCCGTTATCCGAGCTGTTCGGCGTCTATAACCGACTCGAAAGCCGTTGTCAGGACGCGGGCATTCACATCGAACGCAATCTGATCGGATCTTACTGCACCTCCCTGGATATGGCCGGATTTTCCATCACCCTCTTAAAAGTGGACGATGAGACGCTGGCATTATGGGATGCCCCGGTACATACCCCGGCCCTCAACTGGGGTAAATAAGGAGATTTTTTATGTCGCTCAACAGAACGCAAATTGTTAACTGGCTCTACCTGTGCGGTGAAATCTTCACCAAAGAGAGTGATTTCCTCACCGGGCTCGACAGAGAAATTGGCGATGCTGACCACGGTTTAAACATGCATCGCGGATTTAGCAAAGTGGTCGAAAAATTACCCGCGATTGCCGACAAAGACATCGGTTTTATTTTGAAAAATACCGGAATGGTGCTGCTCTCCAGCGTCGGGGGTGCCAGCGGACCACTGTTTGGCACCTTTTTCATTCGCGCCGCTCAGGTTACCCAGTCCCATCAAAGTCTGACCCTCGACGAGGTCTATGCAATGGTGCGCGAAGGCGCCGAAGGTGTGGTCAGCCGGGGCAAAGCCGAACCGGGTGATAAAACGATGTGCGATGTCTGGCTGCCGGTGGTGGAATCCTTGCGCCACTCCTGCGAACACGCGCTGTCCGTACCGGCAGCGCTGGAGGCCGCCCGTCTCCAGGCGGAAGCGGCGGCGCAAAGCACCATCACCATGCAGGCGCGTAAAGGTCGCGCCAGCTACCTCGGCGAGCGCAGCATCGGTCACCAGGATCCGGGAGCGACTTCCGTCATGTTTATGGTGCAATGTCTGGCGGCAGCCTCCAGAGAGTAAGGGGAATACGATGGTAAACCTGGTCATTGTTTCTCATAGCGCCAGGCTGGGCGAAGGCGTTAGGGAGTTAGCCCAGCAGATGTTGATGGGGGGAAGCTGTAAACTCGCGGTTGCTGCGGGCATTGATGACCCGCAAAATCCCATAGGCACCGATCCCATCAAAGTGATGGAAGCCATTGAGTCCGTGGCTGACGCAGACCACATACTGGTGATGATGGATATTGGCAGCGCGCTGCTGAGCGCAGAAACGGCGCTGGATTTGCTCGATCCGGCTATCGCGGCGAAAGTGCGTCTGTGTGCCGCACCGCTGGTTGAGGGAACGCTCGCGGCGACCGTGAGCGCAGCGACGGGCGCCGGTATCGACAAAGTCATCAGCGACGCCATGAACGCCCTTGACGCCAAACGTGAGCAGCTGGGTTTACCTTCGCCGTTCGAAGCAAGCAACCCCACAACGGCATTTTCAGCCCACGACAGTGAAGCGCGTTCGCTTTCCGTCATCATCAAAAACCGTCATGGGCTTCACGTGAGACCCGCTTCCCGGCTGGTCGCCACCCTGTCGGGCTTTAACGCCGACATGCTGCTGGAAAAAAACGGTAAATGCGTCACCCCAGACAGTCTGAATCAAATCGCCTTGCTGCAAATACGCAGCAACGACACGCTGCGACTGATCGCCAAAGGTGAACAGGCAGACGAGGCGCTGGCGGCGTTCAAACAGCTTGCCGCAGAGAATTTTGGCGATGCGCTGGAAGAGAGCGGGTCTGGCGATCCGTCGCACCCGTTACCCGACCCGGTAACCGGCACCGCGTTTTGCTATTCCCCCGACCTGCCAGACTTCGCCAGTAGCACGACCGACTCTGTGCAGTATGAACAGCAGCGTCTTCGCGCCGCCATCCGGCTTACGCTTGACGACCTCAGCGCATTGACGGCGCTGGCGGAAGAAAAATACTCCGCTGACCTGGCCGCTATTTTCTCCGGGCACCACACGTTGCTGGACGACCCGGAACTGTATGACATGGCCAGCGCATTCATTCTCCATCAACACTACAGCGCAGAAGCGGCGTGGCAAAGTGTACTGAACGACCTCCGAGAACAGTATCAACATCTCGACGATGCCTATTTGCAGGCGCGCTACATCGACATCGACGATCTGCTCCACCGTACGCTTCGGCATCTGAGTGGCATAAAGGCGCAAATGCCCCTCTTCACTCGCCCGACTGTCGTGCTCACGGACAATATTTTCCCGTCCACCGTGTTACTGCTCGACCCGCAATTCGTGAAAGGGATTGGCCTGAGTGCTGGCAGAGAGATGTCACACTCCGCGCTCATCGCCCGTGAGATGGGCATCGGCTGGCTTTGTCAGCAGGGCGAGTCTGTCAGTACGCTGAAGACCGGAGAAACGGTAACGCTGGATCTCGCCAACCGCCGCATTCTCCGCCCAGAGTAAACCCATAAATAGCGCGTCCCTGCCCGAAAAAGGCCGCGCTATTCATGTCATGCCCTACGGCGAGAAATGCCCGTGAGTTCCCAAAATGTCGGTTCAATCACGCGCAGAGGGCAATCGTGGACTAAGGTTTTCTCAAGGTAAATGCCGTTAACTCAGGCACACCGCTAAGGAGGAACCTCAATGATAACCCCAGCTATTCGCCAACCAGGCGTATTGTCTTTCATGATTAAACTGGCTCTGACCGGGACGTTTCTGACGCTCGCCTCGTTGTCTGTACATGCGGAAGAATCCAATGACAGTCTGCCGCAACCCCCGGATATTCTGCTGGGACCGCTATTTAATGATGTGCAGACCGCCAAACTGTTCCCCGACCAGAAGACGTTTGCCGACGCCGTTCCCAATAGCGATCCCCTGACGATCCTTGCCGATTATCGAATGCAAAAAAGTCAGTCTGGCTTCGATCTACGCCATTTTGTCGACGTGAATTTTACGCTGCCCAAAGAGGGGGAAAAATACGTTCCTCCGGACGGACAATCGCTGCGTGAACATATTGACGGGCTGTGGCCGGTATTGACCCGTTCGACAAAAAGCGCGGGGAAATGGGACTCTTTGCTGCCGCTGCCTGAGCCTTATGTCGTGCCCGGCGGACGTTTTCGGGAGATCTATTACTGGGATAGCTATTTCACGATGCTGGGACTGGCTGAAAGTGACCACTGGGATAAAGTCGCGAATATGGTCGCCAATTTCGGCTACGAGATTGACAGTTGGGGCCATATTCCCAACGGCAACCGCAGCTATTATTTAAGCCGTTCACAGCCCCCCTTCTTCGCGTTTATGGTGGAGTTGCTGGCGCAACATGAGGGCGATGACGCCCTGAAAAAATATCTGCCGCAGTTGCAAAAAGAGTATGCCTGGTGGATGGAGGGGGCAGAATCTCTTCAGCCAGGGCAACAACATAAGCGGGTGGTCAAACTCGACGATGGCACGGTGTTGAACCGTTACTGGGATGAGCGTGACACGCCACGTCCGGAATCCTGGGTAGAAGATATCGCCACCGCGAAGAGCAATCCGAATCGCCCGGCCACGGAAATTTATCGCGACCTGCGATCGGCGGCCGCCTCCGGCTGGGATTTTAGCTCACGCTGGATGGATGATCCGCAACAACTCAGTACCACCCGTACTACCAGTATCGTCCCTGTCGACCTCAATGCGCTGCTGTATAAAATGGAAAAAATTCTCGCCCGTGCCAGTAAAGCCGCAGGCGACGATGCCAAAGCCAGCCAGTACGAAACCCTCGCCAGCGCGAGACAAAAAGGAATCGAGGACCATCTGTGGAATACCAAAGAGGGGTGGTACGCTGACTACGATCTGAAGAGCAAGAAAGTCCGTAATCAACTGACGGCGGCGACGCTGTTCCCGCTGTATGTGAATGCCGCGGCAAACGATCGGGCCAGCAAAGTGGCGGCGGCAACTCAGGCGCATTTACTGCAACCTGGCGGCCTTGCCACGACCTCGGTGAAAAGCGGACAGCAGTGGGATGCCCCCAATGGCTGGGCGCCGTTACAGTGGGTCGCGACCGAAGGGTTACAAAATTATGGTCAGGATACGGTTGCCATGGAGGTCAGCTGGCGTTTTCTGACCAATGTTCAACACACCTGGGAGCGCGAGAAAAAGCTGGTCGAGAAGTATGATGTCAGCAGCACCGGGACGGGCGGCGGCGGTGGCGAGTATCCGCTGCAGGATGGGTTTGGCTGGACTAACGGCGTAACCCTGAAAATGCTCGATCTGATTTGCCCGAAAGAAAAACCGTGCGACAACGTACCCGCTACGCGCCCCACGCCGACAGAGACCGCGCAGCCTGCGCCACAAAAACAGACCACGCCCTCTACTCCGTAAACAGGATGAAATGACCCGGCGTTCTTCCGGGTCATTTTTATCAGAAACTGTAGCTCGCACCGACCTGCACCGTGCGATCGCGACCGATCCAGCAGTTGGTGCTGTCATAACAGCTGAAGGTCTCTTTGTTGGTGATGTTCTGCGCGCTGGCTTTCAACGTGACGCCAGTCAGCGACGGCAACGCTTCTCCCAGACGATACGACACGGCCATGTCGTACTGCGTGGTGCCGCCAAGCTTACCCCCTTTATTATCCGGCGAGATCTCCATCGGCCCGGTATAACGTGCCCCGGTGCCAATGGTCAGCCCTCGCAGAACCGTCTCATCAAAGGTGTAGTCGCCCCACAGGTTAAACGCGTTTTCGGGTACCTGCGTCGGGCGTTTACCTTCGTACGTCTCATCTTCGGTATTGATGGCATGGGTATAGGCGTAGTTGGCGATCAGCGTGATGTTATCCGCCGGGCGGCTCACGACAGACACCTCTGCCCCTTTCGACTCTATCTCGCCGGTCTGACGGTAATCCCAGGTTGGCGTGGCGGAGAGGACATTTTTCTGGCGAATGTTGAACACCGAGGCGGTAAAGGTGGTGGCATATTCTGCCAGCAGGTATTTCACCCCGCCCTCAACCTGCTTGCTGGTGGTCGGCTTTACATCCTTTGCCGTCAATGTACCTTGTGGCGAAATCGGCTTAAAGCCTTCGGAGTAGCTGATGAACGGGGAGATACCATTTTCGAAGGCGTACAGCGCGCCCAGACGTTTGGTTACGCGATCCTGCGAGATCCATGTTTTCTCGCCATTTTGCATATCATCCGTGGTGGTGGAGCGGTAGTCGTCGTACCGCACGCTCGCCAACAGATTCAGCCCGCCAAATTCCACCTGATCCTGCAAATAGTAACCATTCTGCTGGTAGGAGAGACGGTTTTTCTGCGCGGTATAAAGCCCGAGTTCATCGCTGTGAATTTGATGGTAGTTCGGATCGCGCATATCGATCCCCGGCGTGTTGCTGGCGTAACGATACAAGTAATGGCTATCGAGTTTTTGGTAGTCAAAACCCGCCAGCAAATGGTGTTTCCAGTCACCCAGCTCAAGGGTTTTGGTCACCTGGTTGTCAATATTAAAGCTCTTCAGATCTTCATCGGTGGTGTAGGCAAAACGGTTTAACTCCCACACCGGATTCGTGCCATTCCCGGTTGAGTAGACGCTGCGCTGATGGGTATCGACATCAAAATAGCGGGCTTTCTGCGTAAAGCCCCAGCCGCTGTCAAACTGGTGTTCAAAACTGTACCCCAGCATCCATTGCCGCTGTTTGAAACCGCTCCACTCGTCCCCGGCATAGTCACGGGAATCGGCATACCCTGAGCGCAAATAGGCAATGGGCAGCGGGTTGGAAGGTGACAACGACGGCGTGTTCTGCGCCAGCGCATCGATGGTCAGCCGTGTTTTATTATCCGGCTGCCAGGTGACAGAGGGCGCCACCAGATAGTTTTCATAACGGGTGGTGTGCGGCTGATCGTCGCCTTCCGTGGCTTTGCCCAGCAGACGGTAATTCCAGTCGCTGTCGCTGATTTGCCCTGTCGAATCCAGATAACCCTCTTTCAGATTGCGGGTCCCGGTCGTAAAGCCCATTTCCGTTTTTTGTTCCGCTTGCGGCTTTTTCCCCTGGATGTTAACCAGCCCACCAGGCGATCCATTCCCATAAAGCACCGATGCCGGACCTTTCAGAATATCCACGCTTTCAATCATCAGGGGATCGATCCGCGCTTTGGTATTGCCGGTCACGTTATAGGGGAGTTGTAAGCCGTTGTAGTACTCCTGCTCGACCGTAAAGCCACGAATTTTGTACTCGCTCATGTACGAAGTACTGCCCCGCACCTCCGTAGAAACGCCCGGTGCGTAGCGTAGGATCTCATTCACTGAGTTCGCATGACGCTGTTCGATCTCTTTACTGTCGATGGTGTTAATGACCTGCGGCGTTTTGCTTTCCGGCACGGCCGACTTGGTGGCGCTGTTGGTCCAGGCGGGCAGCAGACTCTCCTGACCGGCGGCCGTCACGACAATGGTTGATTCTTCGGCATAAGACGGGAGTGTCAGTGCCAGGGTGATACATCCAGAGAGCGCGCGCAACGTAAAACAATGGGTGGTTTTCATGGGTGAATTATTACATGAGAAATGGAACGACAATTATTCGCATTTTCATTAACAAATCAAGCTATCCCTTCCCCTTTACATTCCTGCGGTTACGGAACCTGCAGAAAGAAAAACGGCCCCCGCAGGAGCCGTTCTGTTAATTTCGCCGCAGGAGTCGAAAGACGCCCAGCACAAGAATCGCACCAACGACGGCCACCAGGAAACTATTCAAATTGAATCCACTGATACTGCCGCCAATGCCAAACATGGTCGCCAACCATCCACCGACAACTGCACCCACGATACCGAGAATGCAGGTCAGGAAAAAACCTCCACCATCACGGCCCGGCATGATCAGTTTGGCGATAACACCTGCAATCAGACCAAAAACAATCCAGGCAATAATTCCCATTTTCAGGCCCTCTTTCCAGTGAACGCATGCGCAAGACGTTCTTGCACTCGCACCCTAAGTATAGGCAAGCCACGATTCTGCGCTTTTGGACGCCGCCTTAATTCGTTCAGTTTGAAAAAAAATTTCACCCATTTGTATTAAGTTCTGTCGCGCAATGCCGATAACTGACGACAGTCTGTCAGGTATCCAGGAGTCATTAGGCGTGAGTCATTACCATGAGCAGTTCCTGAAACAAAATCCATTGGCGGTGTTAGGCGTTCTTCGTGACCTCAATAAGAATCAGGTTCCGTTACGCATTTCATGGTCAGGAGGCCAGTTCATCAGCAAAATTCTCGCGGTCAGCCCGGAGAGTCTGGTGATGGATTTCGGCAGTCAGGAGAATGAAAACCTTGCGGCTCAGCGCGCCAGACAAATAACCATTACCGCCGAAACGCAGGGCGCGAAAGTCGAATTTACGCTACCGCAGTTGCAGAGCGGTGAATACCAGCAGCTTCCGGCGTTTATCACTGCGCTACCGCCCACCCTGTGGTTCGTACAACGACGCGAATATTTCCGTATCTGCGCCCCGCTGCATCCTCCCTACGTCTGCTCAGCAAAAATGCCGGACAACAGCACGCTGCGTTTTCGCTTATTCGATCTCTCTCTCGGGGGCATGGGCGCATTGCTGGAAGGCGCCAAACCCGAAGGGTTGAAGGAGGGAAT
This sequence comes from Citrobacter sp. GW821-FHT07H02, assembly GCF_059418505.1. Taxonomy (NCBI): domain Bacteria; kingdom Pseudomonadati; phylum Pseudomonadota; class Gammaproteobacteria; order Enterobacterales; family Enterobacteriaceae; genus Citrobacter; species Citrobacter sp. GW821-FHT07H02. The sequence continues at coordinate 205,708 of NZ_JBWKPZ010000003.1, forward strand.
GCGGTTTTCTCAGATTGAACTCAACATGGGCGAATGGGGAATTTTCCATTTTGACGCGCAGCTCATCTCGATTAGCGAGCGTAAAGTGATCGACGGGAAAAATGAAACGATCACCACTCCCCGCCTGAGTCTGCGTTTTCTTAACGTCAGCCCGGCGGTGGAGCGGCAATTACAGCGGATTATCTTTTCGCTGGAGCGCGAAGCGCGGGAAAAAGCGAATAAAGTGCGCGAGTAACATCAACCCCGGTTACATGGCATTCAGCGCTTGCTGAAGTTTCCAGATATAGCGCGGTGCCTGTGGCGCAGGATGGTTATCGGCAACATGTTCGATAAACTCATCAGGATCAAGATCGTTGATCTTGCTGATCGCTTTTTTCCTGTCAGAGGAGAAGGTACGCAGTAGCGCGCCAGCCCCGTTCGCGTAGGAAACCACCAGCGCATATTGCATCACCTGCGGATCTTCGATGCCGGCCAGCGGACCGTTTTCCAGAATGCTCAGATAGGCGGCGCCCATGGAGATATTACGTTCCGGGTTTTTCAACTCGCTGGTCGACGGCTCGCCGCTCCACCCCATCCGGCGATAGACATCCCGTCCGGAAGTAGAAGCTTTCAACTGCATCAATCCTACGGCATTCGATTTACTGACCGCATTGGGGTTACCGCCGGATTCAATCGCGATAATCGCGGTGATCAGTTGAGGATCCACGCCCCAGGCCGCACCGGCTTTTTCGCTGATTGGCATCCATTGCATCGCGCGTTTGACCGGAACTTCCGCATTCCAGGGCGGATTTTTATAATCCTGCTTTGAACTACAACCCGCCAGTAACACGATTAAAAAAGCAAACCATCTCAATTTCACTTCGTCTATCCTTTTAGCCGGAATCCATCGTTGAGGTGACAACAACACAACGTTGCGCTGAAACTTCAGCAGGCCGGATAAGCAAGGCACTACCCGGCAAAACGTTCTAATATATGCGGCATGATATACATTTGCATTCTATTGTCAGCAAGGAATTGCCATGTCTTTGTTTCATTTAATTGCTCCATCGGGCTACTGCATCAACCAACAAGCCGCATTACGCGGGCTTACGCGTCTTAGGGAAACGGGGCATCAGGTGAATAACGCCTCGGTCATCCATCGCCGTGAACAGCGCTTTGCCGGAACGGAAGCAGAACGCCTGGCTGACGTGAATTCCCTCGCCAGCCTGACCACGGCCGATACCATTGTGATGCCGGTGCGTGGCGGTTACGGCGCCAGCCGTTTGCTGGAGAACATTGACTGGCAGGCCCTGACGGCCCGACAACAGCACAACCCGTTACTGATCTGCGGGCACAGCGACTTTACCGCCATTCAGTCCGGTTTACTCGCCCAGGGTAACGTCATCACCTTTAGCGGCCCAATGCTGGCGGCTAACTTTGGCGCTGAAGAAATGAACGCCTTCACGGAATACCATTTCTGGCTCGCGCTACGCAACGCGCAATATACCGTGGAGTGGCAAGGTCAGGGGCCAGCCTGTCAGACCGAAGGGACGCTGTGGGGCGGCAATCTGGCGATGCTGATTTCGCTCATCGGCACACCGTGGATGCCGAAAATTGAAAACGGCATACTGGTGCTGGAAGACATTAATGAGCATCCTTTCCGCGTTGAGCGTATGCTGTTGCAACTGCTTGATGCCGGTATTTTAAACCGGCAAAACGCGATTGTACTGGGCAGCTTTAGCGGCAGTACGCCAAACGAGTATGATGCGGGTTACGATCTCGACGCGGTTTACGCCTTTTTGCGCTCACGTCTGTCTGTGCCGCTGATTACTGGCCTGGATTTTGGTCATGAGCAACGCACCGTAACGCTGCCATTAGGCGCACATGCGGTGCTGAAAAATACAAAAGAAACTACCCAACTCACGATATCGGGTCACCCCGTACTCAAATCGTAAAAAAACCGGTCCGAAAGTGCAGAGCCTGACCCTTCAGGCTTTCAGCAACACGCTGTTTCTGTCGTTTTTGTGTTAGGGTTTATTATTAAGAAACAGCGTAATTCAGGAGTAACCGAACGTTGGATGCCGCAGCAATCATTAGTCTGTTTATTTTGGGTTCAGTCCTCGTAACCTGCAGTATTTTATTAAGTTCATTCTCATCCCGCCTCGGCATCCCTATTCTGGTTATTTTTCTCGCTATCGGTATGCTCGCGGGCGTGGACGGCGTGGGCGGTATCCCCTTTGATAACTACCCGTTCGCTTACATGGTGAGTAACCTTGCGCTGGCGATCATTTTGCTGGATGGCGGCATGCGCACGCAGGCCAGCTCTTTTCGCGTCGCGCTGGGACCAGCCTTATCGCTGGCCACCGTCGGGGTTCTTATCACCTCCGGATTAACCGGGATGATGGCGGCATGGCTGTTTCACCTTGATCTCATTGAGGGGTTGCTGATTGGCGCCATTGTCGGCTCAACGGATGCGGCGGCGGTATTTTCATTGCTGGGCGGTAAAGGGCTTAACGAACGTGTGGGGTCCACACTTGAGATCGAGTCCGGAAGTAACGATCCGATGGCGGTGTTTCTGACCATTACGCTGATTGCGATGATCCAGAATCATGAGACGAGTCTGAGCTGGATGTTTGCAGTCCACATCATCCAACAGTTTGGCCTGGGGATTATGCTCGGCTTAGGCGGCGGCTACCTGCTTTTGCAGATGATTAACCGCATATCGCTGCCCACCGGTCTGTATCCTTTGCTGGCGCTCAGCGGCGGGATCCTCATTTTCGCCGTCACCACCGCGCTGGAAGGCAGCGGCATACTGGCGGTGTACCTGTGTGGATTCCTGCTGGGCAATCGCCCGATTCGCAACCGGTTTGGGATCCTGCAAAACTTTGATGGCCTCGCCTGGCTGGCGCAAATCGCCATGTTCCTGGTGCTGGGGCTGCTCGTCAATCCTTCGGATCTACTGCCGATTGCCGTTCCGGCGTTGATATTGTCCGCCTGGATGATCTTTGTTGCCCGCCCGTTGTCGGTCTTCGCGGGGCTGCTGCCATTTCGCGGCTTTAATCTGCGCGAGCGGACGTTCATCAGTTGGGTTGGCTTGCGGGGGGCGGTGCCGATTATCCTCGCGGTCTTCCCGATGATGGCCGGACTGGAGAATGCGCGGTTGTTCTTCAATGTCGCGTTCTTCGTGGTGCTGATCTCCCTACTGCTTCAGGGCACGTCGCTCTCCTGGGCGGCTAAAAAAGCCAAAGTGGTGGTTCCCCCTGTGGGCTGGCCGGTCTCTCGCATGGGGCTGGACATCCATCCGGAAAACCCTTGGGAGCAGTTTGTTTATCAGCTGAGCGCCGACAAATGGTGCGTTGGCGCGGCGCTGCGCGATCTGCACATGCCAGAGGATACGCGCATTGCCGCCCTGTTTCGCGATAATGCCCTGTTTCATCCAACCGGCAGTACTCGCCTGCGTGAAGGCGACGTCCTGTGCGTGATTGGCCGCGAGCGTGACCTGCCTGCGTTGGGGAAACTGTTCAGCGAGTCGCCGCCCGTGGCGTTGGATCAGCGCTTCTTCGGCGACTTTATTCTGGAAGCCAGCGCGAAATATGCTGATGTGGCGCTGATTTACGGGCTGGACGATGGCACAGAGTACCGCGATAAGCAGCAGACGCTGGGTGAAATTGTTCAGCAACTGCTTGGCGCCGCCCCGGTCGTGGGTGATCAGGTGGAGTTTGCCGGTATGATCTGGACAGTGGCGGAAAAAGAAGACAATGCGGTACTGAAGGTCGGTGTTCGTGTCGCAGAGGATGAAGCGGAATAACGACGCAACATGCCGGATACGCCCAAGGCGATATCCGGCAGTTGTTAAGTTACACTGTCACTACTGGCACGCGTAACGCTAACGCGCACATCAGCTCATAACCTACCGTGCCTGCTGCAGAGGCGACATCGTCAATTTTCACCTCTTTGCCCCACAGCTCCACCGGCGTGCCAATCCCCGCCTGTGGACACGGCGTCAGATCCACCGCCAGCATATCCATCGATACCGTCCCCACCGTTCCGGTACGGACACCGTCGACGAGGACGGGGGTTCCGCTCGACGCATGGCGCGGATAGCCGTCCGCATAACCGGCAGCGACAATACCGATGCGCTGTTCGCCATGGGCGGTATAGCGCCCGCCGTACCCCACCCGATCGCCCGCTTTCAGGGTCTGTACGCCAATGATTTCGCTGCGAAGGGTCATCACCGGCTTCAGCCCGGTATTGGCGATATCCTGCCACTTTCCTGACGGCGAGGCGCCATACAGAATGATACCCGGGCGCACCCAGTCAAAATGGGCCTCAGGATGCCATAGCGTGGCCGCCGAGTTTGACAACGAGCGACGACACTCCAGTCCTTCCGTGGCCTGAGATACCCGGGCCATGGCTTCACGGATGCCATCCGGATGCTCGGCATCCGCAAAGTGCGACATCAGCGTCAGTTCGCCGACATTCGGCATCGCACGCAGTTGCTGCCAGACGGTTTGCACTCTTTCCGGCAGGAACCCCAATCGGTTCATGCCGGTATTGACCTTCAGATAGACATCCAGCGGCGCGTTTAATCGGGCATTCTGTAGCGCTTTTAGCTGCCAGTTGCTGTGCACGCTGGTTGTCAGACGGTATTTGTCGTACAACGCCAGATCTTCTGCGTGGAAAAAGCCTTCCAGCATCAGAATTGGCCCCTTCCAGCCGCGTTCCCGCAGAGTGACTGCCTCCTCCAGATTGAGCAGGGCAAAGCCGTCAGTCGCGCCCAAAGCCGACCAGACGCGATCAATGCCATGCCCATACGCATTGGCCTTTACCACCGACCAGATACGGGAGTTCGGTGCTGCCTGGCGCGCAATCCCCAGGTTTTGTTTCATCGCCTGCAGGTCAAGGCTGGCCAGTATAGGACGAGTCATCCGGATTCCTTATTAGCTATGTGCGCCATGCAAATGTCGTGGACGTGAGGGGGTAAATCCCGGTTGGTAACGCGCAACGCTCAGGTCATCGTACGGGATAGCCGGCGTCCGTCCGGAAAGAATGTCGCTCAGCAATTGCCCCGAGCCACAGGCCATGGTCCACCCCAGCGTGCCGTGTCCGGTGTTCAGCCAGAGATTTTTGAAGGGGGTACGCCCTACCACTGGCGTACCGTCTGGCGTCATCGGGCGCAGTCCGGTCCAGAACGTGGCCTGTTCAACATGTCCGCCGCGTGGGAAGAGATCGCGTACGACCATCTCCAGCGTTTCACGACGCGGTTGCAGCAGTTCGGTATTAAAGCCCACAATCTCCGCCATCCCGCCCACACGGATGCGATTATCAAAACGGGTAATCGCAATTTTGTAGGTTTCATCGAGAATCGTAGACACCGGCGCGCCATCCTCCTGCGCCACCGGAATGGTCAGCGAATAACCTTTTAGCGGATAGACCGGAATATCGACAATCCCTTTGAGCATCGCCGTCGAATAAGAGCCAAACGCCATCACATACGCATCGGCCTTAATAATTTCCTCGCCGCACTTCACGCCATAAATCTGCTCGCCCTCATAAAGCAACTTTTCCACCGGCGTGTTGAAGCGGAATTTAACGCCCGCCTGCTCCGCCATCAGCGCCAGATGTTGGGTAAACAGCTGGCAATCGCCGGTTTCATCATTCGGCAACCGCAGGCCACCGGTCAGCTTGTGCGCCACTTCCGCCAGCGCCGGTTCGACTTCAGCCAGACGGCTGGACTCCAGCAACTGATACGGAACACCTGCATCTTCGAGCACGGCAATATCGCGGGTTGCGTTTTCGTACTGCTGCTCGGTACGGAACAGCTGCAGGGTTCCGCCCTGACGGCCTTCATACTGAATACCGGTTGATGCGCGCAGCGCTTTCAGACAGTCACGGCTGTATTCCGCCAGACGCACCATGCGTCCTTTGTTTTCCATGTAATGGCTTGTGTCACAGTTACGCAACATTTGCCACATCCATTTAAGTTGAAATTGCGTCCCGTCAAGGCGAACGGCCAGCGGTGCGTGCCGCTGGAACATCCATTTAATTGCCTTCAATGGAACACCGGGTGCCGCCCACGGCGCCGCATACCCCGGGGAGATTTGCCCCGCATTCGCAGCACTGGTTTCCAGCGCCGGGCCGGGTTCGCGGTCAATGACGGTCACGTCATGTCCAGCCTGACTCAGATACCAGGCGCTGGTCACGCCGACAACGCCACTTCCCAGTATGACAACTCGCATAGCCACTCCGTTAACAGTAGGTAAAAGAACAATCATCTAATTACATCTTGATAACTCAGATGAAAATATTATTCAACATATGGCTTTTTTATGGTGACGTATCTCACATATGTCTCTTATGTCAGGCATATTGCTGGTTTGGGATCTCCTGCTGCGCGTCATTTTTATCCAGCATAAAATGCTGTAGCACCTGCGTTATACGGCATCCCAATAACGTGAAATCGCAAAGAAAAATTTTCCTCACCAGCACGCTTTTTAACACGGTGTTCTATGCTTGAGATGAGGTGCTCCAGACAGAGAGCGCCGCTAACAATGAGGGTGCGCGAATGGCTACGATTGATTCCATGAATAAGGACACCACACGTTTGAGCGATGGACCCGACTGGACGTTTGATCTGCTGGATATCTATCTGGCGGAAATAGACCGCGTGGCGAAACTCTACAGACTGGACACCTACCCGCACCAAATCGAGGTGATCACCTCCGAACAGATGATGGATGCCTACTCCAGCGTTGGCATGCCGATCAACTATCCTCACTGGTCGTTTGGCAAAAAATTTATCGAAACCGAGCGGCTGTATAAACATGGTCAGCAAGGGTTAGCCTATGAAATCGTGATTAACTCTAACCCGTGTATCGCCTATTTAATGGAAGAGAACACCATCACCATGCAGGCGCTGGTGATGGCGCACGCCTGCTATGGGCACAACTCGTTCTTCAAAAATAACTACCTGTTCCGCAGCTGGACAGACGCCAGTTCGATTGTCGACTACCTGATTTTCGCGCGGAAATACATTACCGAATGCGAAGAGCGCTACGGTGTGGATGAGGTGGAAAAACTGCTCGACTCTTGTCACGCGCTGATGAACTACGGCGTCGACCGTTACAAACGACCGCAAAAAATCTCCTTACAGGAAGAAAAAGCCCGGCAGAAGAGCCGCGAAGAGTATCTGCAAAGTCAGGTCAATATGCTGTGGCGCACCCTGCCGAAACGCGAAGAAGAGAAAACCATCGCCGAGGCGCGTCGTTATCCGTCTGAGCCACAGGAAAACCTGCTCTACTTTATGGAGAAAAACGCCCCGCTGCTCGAATCCTGGCAGCGTGAGATCCTGCGTATCGTGCGTAAGGTGAGCCAGTATTTCTACCCACAGAAACAGACGCAGGTGATGAACGAAGGCTGGGCGACCTTCTGGCATTACACCATCCTCAATCATCTGTACGATGAGGGTAAAGTGACCGAACGGTTTATGCTGGAATTTTTGCACAGCCATACCAACGTGGTGTTCCAGCCGCCGTACAACAGTCCGTGGTATAGCGGGATTAACCCCTATGCGCTCGGCTTTGCCATGTTCCAGGATATCAAGCGTATTTGTCAGTCACCCACCGAAGAGGACAAATACTGGTTCCCGGACATCGCGGGTTCCGACTGGCTGGAAACGCTCCATTTTGCGATGCGCGACTTTAAAGACGAGAGCTTTATCAGTCAGTTCCTGTCGCCCAAAGTGATGCGTGATTTCCGCTTGTTCACCGTGCTGGACGACGACAGACACAATTACCTGGAGATTTCGGCGATTCACAACGAGGAGGGATATCGTGAAATTCGCAACCGTCTCTCATCGCAGTACAACCTGAGCAATCTGGAGCCGAATATTCAGGTCTGGAATGTTGACCTCCGGGGCGATCGCTCTCTGACATTGCGCTACATTCCGCACAACCGTGCACCGCTGGACAAGGGGCGTAAAGAGGTCCTGAAACATGTGCATCGGTTATGGGGATTTGATGTGATGCTGGAACAGCAAAACGAGGACGGTAGCGTCGAGCTTCTGGAGCGTTGCCCACCGCGCATGAACAGCCTGTAAAAAAAGGCCCCTTCATCATGAAGGGGCCTTTTTACTCTTTTCGCCGATGATTCAAAGAGCCGCTTAGCGGCCCTGAATCGCTAAATCACCGGGCAGATTTTTCTGCATACGATGCCAGATTTCACCACTGTCATGACCGTAGCGACGCACCGTTTCATAAACCTGATCGTGAGAGCCTTGCTCACACAGCGTTGACAGCTTGTGGTAAAACGCCAGCGCCAGGCTGCGCGCTTCAGGATTCGCGAAATAGTGACGACCAATGCGGGTGTACAGCCCTTTCATTCCATTAATAATCAGACCGTAAATGGGGTTACCGGAGGCAAACGCCAGACCACGGAAAATGTTGTAGTCCAGATCGGAGAACGCATCGGCGTGATCGGCCACTTCGTTTGCCGTCGCCAGCACTTCTTGTGCTTTATCCGGATGTTGACGAAGCGCTGTGCGGATAAAGATGGTGGAAATGTTGGTACGCACCGATAACAAATTATCGATCAACTGCGGGACACTCTCGTGATCGAGTCGCGCGAGCGTCTCGAGAATATTAAGCCCGGACGTTTCCCAGAAATTATTCACCTTCGTCGGTTTGCCGTGCTGAATGGTCAACCAACCGTCTCGCGCCAGACGCTGCAACACTTCACGTAATGTGGTACGCGTTACCCCGATAAGCTCGGAGAGTTCACGTTCTGCAGGCAAGATAGTGCCAGGTGGGAAGCGGTTATTCCAGATACTTTCAATAATGTACTCTTCCGCGAAACCCGCCGGGCTCTGCGCCTTAATGACCATAGTGAGATTTCCATTACACAGCAAAACATAGTTGCACTCATCATACCAGACGGGTTTCATGGCTGATAGCGGACAAAATAAAGAAAAAAGGGATCAAGGCTTCATTTTCTGCATTTCCCGATTCCACACTCTTTGCAGAAGGACTTGCCTGCGCGCGCCCCTGCCCGTAAGCTTTGCGCCTTACATAAAAACGCCATTTCATAATTTACGGTAAGGGAAACTGCATGGAGATCTCCTGGGGGCGCGCATTGTGGCGCAACTTCTTAGGCCAGTCACCAGACTGGTATAAACTCGCACTCATTATCTTCTTAATCGTCAACCCACTGATATTTATCATCAACCCGTTTGTTGCTGGGTGGTTGTTGGTCGCTGAGTTTATTTTTACGCTGGCAATGGCGCTGAAATGCTACCCGCTGCTGCCCGGTGGATTACTGGCGATCGAAGCCGTAATCATCGGTATGACCAGCGCCTCACACGTCCGTGAAGAGATTGCCGCCAACCTTGAGGTACTGTTGCTGCTGATGTTCATGGTGGCGGGTATCTATTTTATGAAACAGCTTCTGCTGTTCATTTTTACCCGGTTGCTACTCAACATCCGCTCCAAAACCATCCTGTCGCTTGCCTTTTGTCTTGCAGCAGCGTTCCTCTCTGCTTTCCTCGACGCCTTAACTGTGGTCGCCGTGGTGATCAGCGTTGCCGTCGGTTTTTACGGTATTTATCACCGCGTTGCCTCTGCGCGTGGAGAAGATAACGACCTGCTCGACGACAGCCACATCGACCAGCACTACAAAACCGTGCTGGAGCAGTTTCGCGGATTCTTGCGCAGTTTGATGATGCACGCTGGCGTGGGCACCGCATTAGGCGGCGTGATGACCATGGTGGGCGAACCGCAAAACCTGATCATCGCCAAAGCCGCAGGCTGGCATTTTGGCGACTTCTTCCTGCGCATGTCGCCCGTAACCGTACCGGTACTCTTTTGCGGCTTATTAACCTGCGCACTGGTAGAGAAAATGCGCTGGTTTGGCTACGGCGAAACCTTGCCAGAAAAAGTGCGCGGCATCCTGCAAGAGTTTGACGATCAAAGCCGCAAACAGCGTACTCGTCAGGATAAGCTCAACCTGATTGTACAAACCATTATCGGTATCTGGCTGGTTATCGCACTGGCATTGCATCTGGCGGAAGTGGGATTAATTGGTCTGTCGGTCATTATCCTGGCGACTTCACTGACCGGAGTCACCGATGAACATGCCATTGGTAAAGCGTTCACCGAATCTTTGCCGTTTACCGCACTGCTGACCGTGTTCTTTGCGGTGGTCGCGGTCATTATCGATCAGCACCTGTTCGCCCCGATCATTCAGTTCGTTTTACAGGCGCCTGAGCATACGCAATTAAGGCTGTTCTACCTTTTCAACGGGCTGCTTTCTTCTATTTCCGATAACGTCTTTGTGGGAACGATTTATATCAACGAAGCCAAAGCGGCAATGGAAAGTGGCATTGTTAGCTTGAATCAGTATGAGTTACTGGCCGTCGCCATCAATACCGGCACCAACCTGCCTTCTGTTGCGACACCGAATGGCCAGGCGGCATTTTTGTTCCTGCTGACCTCGGCACTGGCTCCCCTCATTCGTCTTTCCTATGGCCGGATGGTCTGGATGGCGCTGCCGTATACGATAGTACTGACCCTGGTCGGTTTATTCTGCATTGAATATACGTTAACGCCAGTAACAGAATGGATGACGCAATTAGGCTGGTTGGCTACACTTTAATAACAATAAACCGAGCAAATCACTGCTCGGTTTCACTTTTTGCATGATAATTATCCAATTACACTTTATTTCATTTTCCGCTAGTGGCGTGAAAATTGAATTGGTTTACACTGCCGACTCTACGCATGTTGCAGGGAAATTATTATGTTACGATTTTTGAACCAGTGCTCACGGGGTCGGGGCGCATGGTTACTGATGGCGTTAACCGCACTGGCGCTTGAAATGGTGGCGCTATGGTTCCAGCATGTCATGCTGCTTAAGCCTTGCGTCCTGTGCATTTATGAACGTTGCGCGTTATTCGGCATTATGGGCGCAGGTCTGGTTGGCGCGATTGCGCCAAAAACACCGTTACGCTATGTGGCACTGGTGATTTGGATTTACAGCGCATGGCGCGGCCTGCAGCTGGCGTATGAACACACCATGATCCAACTTCACCCTTCGCCATTCATGACCTGTGATTTTATGGCGCGCTTCCCGAGCTGGCTGCCTCTGGACAAATGGCTGCCGCAGGTGTTCGTCGCTTCTGGTGATTGCGCACAGCGGCAGTGGGAGTTTTTAACGCTGGAAATGCCGCAGTGGCTGTTGGGGATTTTTGCCGCGTATCTCATGGTGGCCGTTCTTGTGGTCATTACCCAGCCGTTTAAGCCTAAAAAGCGCGATCTGTTCGGTCGATAACCTAAGACGCTCTTTCGGTAGCGCTGACTGTGATAACAACGGACATCTTCTCAGAATCAGCGATTAACGCTAAAACAGACTGGGCAAGATAAGATTCAACCCGACTGACGTCGGGTTTTCTTGCACATCACTTAGTACTTGATATCGCGAGCCTGATCGCGCCCTTCCTGTTTGTTCTGGCGATGATCCTGGCGGCAATCAGCATTACCGACAACACCATTACGGCATTCCTGCTTAATTTCACGGGATTCCTGACGCGTATCCTGGCGAACTTCCCTGGCATCACGGCGCTCACCAGCCTGCTGGGTTTCAGCCTGCGCGGGAACAATGGTCATCAGGGACGTGGCAGCCAGCAGCATCAACGCAAACTTCTTCATTATCAACCCTCTAAATATTCATCACGCCTCTACGACGCCCTAAAATTATAGGTTTAAGACATATTTTTTTGCTTGATGGAAAGTGCTGGCTTTTGCCGTTTTTATCTTACCTCTTCAATCCTCTATGAAAATAAATTGCCACAAAATATAACCATTAAAACCGGCCATTTTTGGGTCGCAGATGGCCCTGTGCGATAAGGTAAACACTGGTGAATAACAGCAATCCGGAAACGGCTATCATCCAGTAAATTTCATTTGGGGCAGGACTGAAGATGAGATTGCCGTCTGCATCATCCGGATAGTTGAGCAGTGACCCGATACCGGCAATCACCTGAATGGCACTGGCACACAATAACGCCACTCTGGCCCCTGCAAAGCGGGCCAGGATGGTTGCGGCCAAACCGGCGGTGGTCAGCAGCCAACCGCCTAAGCACATCAGGACCAAAAACATTCCGCCAAATAATGTCCCTCCCACCTCTCGCGGTGTTATCAGCAGGATACCGAAAAATGACTGCACACCGAGCAGAGTAAGTGCCGCTATTCCGCAGAATACGTAATAGATCAGGTGATTCATTGCGCCTCATTAAACAATTAATAATGACCTTATTATACGGGCTAACGGGTAAGCGAAAATACCTTTTACTTCAGGCACTCACGGTGCCCATTCGGGTTTATTAAGGCCCGGCAGCAGTAAAAAATGAGAGTACGTAGAGTGACCGATTGGGAGGAAGTTGCCGATCGTGCTGTGCTGCCTTGACCCACGTGCATTGCTGGGCAATCATCGGCAAATCTCCACGCGTACCGCTGTTTGAGAACAACAGAGGTACGCGTTTTTATTTATCTATGATGTCTGTTTGAACAGGCTCATGCGCTATGCATGAGCCCATTATTTGAGGTTATTAATGAAAAATACTGCACTGCTGCTCTCCCTACTGATGACAGCGCCTGCCCTGGCAGACGTCAGCATCAATTCCGATGGTATTCGGGTCAGTATGGATCGAGAAGACGAGATCAATGAGTGGAAAAATAAGCACAAGAATGAGTGCTCATCAGTCACCATCGGCGGCGTCAAAGTGACCAGCGACGGTTGTAGCGACGGCAAGAACAAAGAGAACCGCAGCGTCCACGGCGACAACAACCCTGGCAAGGGGCACGACAAAAACAAGAACAAATATGATGACGATGATGACTATAACGTCAAGGTCGAGCACTATGATGCTGACTCCACAAAAGGCAAAGGCAAGAGTAAGCAAAACAAATAAAATCTATTCGCTCAGACCTGAACTGACAGCTGCTGGTTATTAACCCGTGACCCGTCGCTCCTCGCCCAATGCGGGCGGGGAGTCGTCACGGTGAGAAAATCATATCAATCGAGACACACTTCGGCACTGAGGATGTACAGCGAGATGGGCAATGAATGACAGACAATAATGCCAATCAACTGCTGAACGCAGATTTAGGCGATGATGCCCCATCTGCGCCCCACGCACAAAACAGCAAGCAATAACGCCTTTTACCTCAACAACTTACTGAGCCCATTCGGGTTTATTGAGGATATGATCCTGCCAGTCCACAACTTCGGACTCTTTCACCGCAATATGGCGCACAGAAATACGCTCACCGTGCATGGCGGATTTTGAACCGGCCACCAGCGGGTGCCAGTCTGGTAGCCCCTTCCCTTCGGCCAATAATCGATAGGCGCAGGTCATTGGCAACCATTCAAAGGTCGGAAGATTATCGCGGGTAAGTTTGATGCAATCGGGTTCGTACTCGAAACGACGTTCGTAGTTACGACACTGGCAGGTTTTGATGTTTAGCTGACGGCAGGCGACGTTGGTGAAATAAATTTCATCGGTGTCTTCATCCATTAATTTATGCAGGCAGCATTGACCACAGCCATCGCATAACGACTCCCACTCAGCATCGGTCATGTCGTCCAGGGATTTACGTTGCCAGAAAGGTAAGTCGTTCATTCGGGTATCCGCCATTGCAATAAAGCTGCACCTTATAACCAGTCTGGCAGGCTGATGCAAGTTTTGCCGCCCAAAAAGGCGGCAAGCAGAGATTACAACACCCGGGTGGTCAGCGTTTGACCATTAAAACTGACGGTCAGTTCATCACCACTGTGTAGCGGACCCACCCCTTCCGGCGTGCCGGTCAGCACCACATCACCGGCTTTCAGCGTGAAAAATTTACTCATATAGGCAATCAGCGGAATAATCGGGTGGATCATATCCGCCGTCGTGCCGTGCTGACGCATTTCGCCGTTAATGCTCAGGCTGAGCATGGTGTTCTGCGGGTCATCCTTAAACTCGGCCACCGGAATAAAGCCGGACAGCGGGCATGAGTTATCAAATCCCTTCGCTTTCTCCCAGGGTTGCCCGGCCTTTTTCATTTTTCCCTGAATATCACGCAACGTGAGATCAAGCGCCACACCGTAACCGGCAATGGCTTTACGCACATGATCTTCCGTTGCCTGCCGTAGCGTCGCGCCAATCAATACCGCCAGTTCGACTTCGTGATGTACAGACCCCATATTTGCAGGGATCGCCAGCGGCTGGCGTAAATCACACAATGCGGTTTCTGGTTTAATGAAAAGTACCGGTTCTTCCGGCGTCGCGCTGCCCATCTCCTTAATATGCTTTGCATAATTACTGCCTACGCAAACCACTTTACTCACTGGGTAATCAAGCAGAGCACCTTGCCAATTATGGTGTTGATACATTATTTTCCCCTAACGTAATCGTGGACTTCAGGAACTGCATCGACGAGGCATGACGCGGCCGGATACAGTTTAACGTTTAGCGTCTGATTTATTTTCTCCGGCTACCGAAAGATGCTGTTTCAGTAAATTTTCCGGCGGCGGCGGCAGTTGTAAATAATAGCCCTGTTCAGCAAGCGCCTGTTTTACTTTATCAAGATCGGCGTTAGCGAGTTTTTTACGCCCATCGAGAGGCAGGATCATCGCAAGCTGGGGCTGACCGAATCCCTTCAGCAGTTCTTCAGGAACCCGTGAGAAATCGTCTTTTTTTTCGACATATAAATAGGTCTGGTCACGCTTAGTACTTCTGTAGATCACACAAAACATACATTTACTCTTTTTAATGCGTAATTTCGACATACGCTAACATCAATCAAACCCGCCCCACAAGCCAGCTGCCTCAGTTTTGAGGTGCAGATTTTCGCATCCCGTCACTATTTTTATCTGTCCTGTGGCACAAACCTGTCACATTCCTTTGAAGAGGATCGTCATCGTCCGGAAGTGACACCGAACCTGGTGGTTGCGATTGCATCTCCCCTCCCCACGGACTCATACCAGACAGGTGGCATTGACTCGTGTTCTGAATGATGTTTTTTCACTTCATGCGCTTTCATAATTGCATGTGCGATTGCATTGCTTGCCAGTATAGCTTCTGCTGGTTTTCACACTGGCGGAGCTGCATGTGGCACATGAACACCTCAATCTCACTTCCTTGTGTCTACCTATGGCAGCCGCCAGAATCGCATCCACCGTAAACGCCGCGCTGTCGGGTTTCCATGTCGGCGATAGTGGTTCGTTCACCTGCCGCGTTGAATCTGGTGACTAGGTTATCGGCTTTGTGTTTGAACTGGCCGTAAGTTGCCTATGATGACTTTCAGTCAGGCAACGAAAAAAAGCAAAGATCTCCTACTTCCGTTTTAATGACCTGAGGCACGCCTGGGTAAATTGGCATGTTCAGAACGGAACCCCGTTAGTGATGTTAAAAGAAATGGGCGGATGGTAAACACTGGAAATGGTGAAAAAATACACTTTCCTGGGTGGGGAACATTTAAACAAATTCGTAGGTTCCGTCACGTTTTTGGCACATGAAAATGAGCTTGATATGAGAAGGGAATTGAAAAATGCAGCATCACATTGACAGATAAAGGTTTTTTTGAAAAACGGTGAGTTAACTCTATTTAAGATAAGTAGACTTTTATTATGAATTAACGGGATGGTGACTTGCCTCAATATAATACTGACTATAACATGCCTTCTGGACTTCGGAATATCACTCCGCACTGGAGATGATAAATAGCAAATTGAGTAAGGCCAGGATGTCAAACACGCCAATCGAGCTTAAAGGCAGTAGCTTCACCTTATCAGTGGTTCATTTGCATGAAGCAGAACCCGAGGTTATTCGTCAGGCGTTAGAAGACAAAATCGCGCAGGCACCTGCTTTTTTAAAACATGCTCCTGTCGTGGTTAATGTCAGCGGTCTTGAAAGCCCGGTAAACTGGCCGGTTCTACAAAAGGTCGTTGCGTCCACCGGTCTGCGTATTGTCGGGGTTAGCGGATGCAAAGACGCCCGACTGAAAGCGGAAATCGACGAGATGGGCCTCCCTTTACTGACCGAGGGTAAAGAGAAAGTGGTTCGTTCCGCTCCCGTTGAAGTCGCTGCGCCCGTTCCCCCACCGCAAAACGTTACTCCTATCACAAAAACGCGATTAATTGATGTACCGGTTCGTTCCGGCCAGCGTATTTATGCTCCACAATGTGATCTGATTGTTACAAGTCACGTCAGTGCTGGCGCGGAGTTGATTGCCGACGGCAATATTCACGTTTACGGTATGATGAGAGGCCGCGCGCTGGCAGGCGCAAACGGCGATCGGGAAGCGCAAATTTTTTGTACGCATCTGACGGCAGAACTGGTGTCTATCGCAGGTGTTTATTGGCTGAGTGATAAAATCCCAGCAGAATTTTATGGCAAAGCGGCACGTCTGCAACTGGCAGAGAACGCTTTGACAGTTCAACCGTTGAATTGATCCCTTTTAACAAGGAATTTCTATGGCACGCATTATTGTTGTTACTTCGGGTAAAGGGGGCGTTGGCAAGACCACCTCCAGCGCGGCCATCGCTACAGGTTTGGCCCAGAAGGGAAAGAAAACTGTCGTTATTGATTTTGATATCGGCCTGCGTAACCTCGACCTGATCATGGGATGTGAACGTCGCGTCGTTTACGATTTCGTGAACGTGATTCAGGGCGATGCGTCACTCAATCAGGCGTTAATCAAAGATAAACGTACTGAAAATCTCTTCATTCTTCCGGCATCACAAACCCGCGATAAAGATGCACTGACCCGTGAAGGCGTCGCGAAAGTGCTTGATGATCTGAAAACGATGGATTTCGATTTCATCGTCTGCGACTCTCCGGCAGGTATTGAAACCGGCGCGCTGATGGCGCTCTATTTTGCCGATGAAGCGATTATCACCACCAACCCGGAAGTCTCCTCGGTACGTGACTCTGACCGTATTCTGGGCATTCTGGCCTCAAAATCACGTCGTGCAGAGAATGGTGAAGATCCAATCAAAGAACACCTGCTGTTAACGCGCTACAACCCAGGCCGCGTCAACAAAGGCGATATGCTCAGCATGGAAGACGTGCTTGAGATCCTGCGTATCAAACTGGTGGGCGTCATCCCGGAAGACCAATCCGTATTACGTGCATCTAACCAGGGCGAGCCGGTCATCCTCGATATCAACGCGGATGCAGGCAAAGCGTATGCAGATACTGTGGAACGTCTGTTGGGAGAAGATCGTCCTTTCCGCTTCATTGAAGAAGAGAAGAAAGGTTTCCTCAAACGCCTGTTCGGAGGATAAGTTATGGCATTACTGGATTTTTTTCTCTCGCGGAAAAAGAGTACAGCTAACATCGCAAAAGAGCGACTGCAAATTATTGTCGCGGAGCGCCGTCGCAGTGACGCCGAGCCGCATTATTTACCGCAGCTGAGAAAGGATATTCTCGAGGTTATCTGCAAATATGTGCAAATAGATCCGGAAATGGTCACCGTGCAGCTTGAACAAAAAGACGGCGATATTTCTATCCTCGAACTTAACGTGACGTTACCAGAAGCAGAAGAGTCCCGATAACGTTCTGCACAAATAGCGCATGTATTATAGAAGGCAGATAATTCTGCCTTTTTTATTTTCGATGGCTGGGCAAAAACTCAGCGTGTCACGTTTATTCCAGTTTAAACTTTGGATAACGCTCCTGAAAATAACCGCGTAAAAACTCAACCGTAATACGGATTTTTGCCGAAGTCGCAAGACGAGAAACATAAACTGCCCAGATATTGGCGGGCTGATAATACTCCGGCAGCACGTGTACCAGATGACCACTGGCAATGTTGTCGCACACATCCCACCATGAGCGTAGCGCAATCCCCTGCCCATCCAGACACCACTGATGCACAATCTCGCCGTGGTTGGATGACAACGCGCCAGTCACTTTGATCGAGTGGACGCCCTCTTTGTTACGCAATTGCCAAATGCCAAACGGATGGTCACGCTCCTTAATGACCAGACATGGATATGTTGCCAGCTCAGAAAGTTGTTTCGGCGTACCGTGCTGCGTCAGAAATTCTGGCGATGCGCATAAAACGCGATAGTTGGTGGCCAGTTTGCGGGCAATCAAATTCGGTGCAATATCATCCCCGATACGAATGTCGAGATCGACCCCTTCATTGACCAGATCCACCAGCCGGTCTTCAACGTCAAAGCGCACTTCCAGTTGCGGATACTGTTTTGCCAGGGCGGAGAGTGCCGGGGCGACAACCCGACGCCCAAAACCAAAACTGCTGATTACCCGTAGCATGCCCTGCGGTACCTGCCGCACGTCGGACAGTTCATCCATCATCTGATCCACATCCTGCAAAATGCGCTGCGCCCATTCGTAGATGCGCTCCCCCTCTTCGGTGATGGTGACCCGCCGGGTGGTTCGGTGCAATAACACAACGTTCAGCGTCTGTTCCAGCAGCGCGACACGCTTGCTGATAAATGCAGGGGAAACGCCCAACTCTTCCGCCACGGCGGCAAATCCGGCACGACGGGCAACCAGCATAAAGACGCGTAAATCATTCAGCAGCGGCAGATTATTCATGATCTGTGTTTTATGTTTCACCAGTTAGGGGGATTAACTATCAATCAGTCAATTATAGGATAAAGGGGAAGTCAATTTTGGTTGCTGATAAGTGAGAGCTGGTATGAAGAAAACCTATCGTATTGCCGCTATTCCCGGGGACGGTATTGGGAAAGAAGTTCTGCCTGAAGGTATTCGTGTCTTGCAGGCCGCCGCTGAGCGCTGGGACTTGTCCCTGAGCTTTGAGCCGATCGAATGGGCCAGCTGTGAGTACTATACCCATCACGGAAAGATGATGCCTGATGACTGGCACGAGCAACTTAAGTCCTATGATGCCATCTATTTTGGCGCCGTCGGCTGGCCGGAAACGGTGCCTGACCACGTCTCATTGTGGGGCTCACTGCTGAAATTCCGCCGCGAGTTTGATCAGTACGTCAACCTGCGCCCGGTACGTCTCTTCCCGGGGGTTCCGTGTCCGCTGGCCGGAAAACAGGCGGGTGATATTGATTTTTACGTGGTGCGCGAAAATACCGAAGGCGAATACTCTTCGCTGGGCGGACGCGTCAACGCCGGGACCGAGCATGAACTGGTTATCCAGGAGTCCGTGTTTACCCGTCGCGGCGTGGATCGCATTCTGCGTTACGCCTTTGAGCTGGCGCAAAGTCGCCCACGCAAAACACTCACCTCTGCCACCAAATCTAACGGTCTTGCCATCAGCATGCCGTACTGGGATGAACGTGTTGAGGCGATGGCCACGCAATACCCGCAGATCCGCTGGGATAAGCAGCACATCGATGTACTGTGCGCCCGCTTCGTTTTACAGCCAGAACGCTTTGACGTGGTGGTCGCCTCTAACCTGTTCGGCGACATCCTGTCCGATCTGGGTCCGGCCTGTACCGGAACCATCGGCATTGCGCCCTCTGCCAACCTCAATCCTGAGCGCACTTTCCCGTCACTGTTCGAGCCGGTACACGGCTCAGCGCCGGACATCTACGGTAAAAACATCGCCAACCCCATTGCGACCATTTGGGCTGGCGCCATGATGCTGGATTTCCTCGGTAATGGTGATGAGCGTTTCCATAATGCACACAATGCCATTCTGGCGGCCATTGAGCAGGTGATTGCCAGCGGGCCTAAAACGCCCGATATGAAAGGCGTTGCCTCCACGCAACAGGTGGGTGATACCATTTGTCAGGCTATCCTGCGTTGAGGTCAAACCACAGAATAAGAGCCGCGTCACTGACGCGGCTTTTTTTATTCATTCTCCCCGGTAAATTCCTGCGCCATTTCACCTTTTATTATTTCCGTTCCGTGTTTTATTGCTTCACGCATCCGCTAATTGTTTAATTCATGTAACAACTAAATAATTAAATCGTTAATACAGCAGTAACAAGTCTTGACCCTACAGCGTGATTACAACAACAGGCCAATGCCAAATACGGGCGACGACGCCCAGGAGATCACCCATGTTGAGCAATGTAAAAAAGAAAAAAGATGTGCCGCTGATCGCCATCAGCTTACTGGCCATCCTTTTTATCGCAGCAACATTAAGCCTCTTCCCCCAGCAGTCTGCGCAAGCAGCAAACACCATTTTTAACGGCGTTACCCGGATGCTCGGTTCCGCTGTTCAGGTCCTGGTGCTATTGGCAATGGGACTGGTCATTTATCTGGCGACCAGTAAATACGGCAATATTCGCCTGGGGGAGGGAAAACCGGAGTACAGTACCCTGTCCTGGTTATTTATGTTTATCTGCGCCGGATTGGGTTCTTCCACGCTCTACTGGGGCGTTGCGGAATGGGCGTATTACTACCAGACTCCGGGTCTGAATATCGCGCCGAACTCGCAAAAAGCCCTCGAATTTAGCATCCCCTACTCCTTCTTCCACTGGGGGATCAGCGCGTGGGCAACCTATACCCTGGCCTCATTAATCATGGCCTACCATTTCCATGTGCGTAAAAATAAAGGATTAAGCCTCTCGGGGATTATTGCCGCCATCACCGGCGTGCATCCGCAAGGCGTCTGGGGCCGTCTGGTCGACCTGATGTTCCTGATCGCCACCGTCGGCGCATTGACCATCTCTCTGGTCGTCACCGCGGCCACCTTTACTCGCGGGTTGTCTGCGCTGACCGGATTACCGGATAACTTCACGGTGCAGGCCTTCGTTATCCTGCTTTCCGGCGGAATTTTCTGCCTTAGCTCCTGGATTGGCATCAACAATGGCCTGCAACGCCTGAGCAAAATGGTCGGTTGGGGCGCGTTTCTGCTGCCGCTGCTGGTGCTCATCGTTGGCCCAACCGAGTTTATTACCAACAGCATCATCAACGCCATTGGCCTGACCACGCAGAATTTCCTGCAAATGAGTCTGTTCACTGACCCGCTTGGCGACGGTTCATTTACCCGCAACTGGACCGTGTTTTACTGGCTGTGGTGGATCTCTTATACCCCAGGCGTGGCGATGTTCGTTACTCGCGTGTCGCGCGGTCGTAAGATTAAAGAAGTCATCTGGGCGCTGATCCTCGGCAGCACCGTCGGCTGCTGGTTCTTCTTCGGCGTGATGGAAAGTTATGCCATCCATCAGTTTATTAACGGAGTGATCAACGTTCCGCAGATTATGCAAACGCTGGGTGGCGAAACCGCCGTGCAGCAGGTCCTGATGTCGCTCCCGGCCGGTAAGCTGTTCCTGGCGGCGTATCTGGCGGTGATGATTATTTTCCTCGCCTCCCACATGGATGCGGTGGCCTATACCATGGCGGCAACCAGCACGCGAAACCTGCAGGAAGGTGAAGATCCTGAGCGTGGACTGCGTCTCTTCTGGTGTGTGGTTATTACCCTGATTCCGCTGTCGATTTTGTTTACCGGCGCCTCGCTGGAAACAATGAAAACTACCGTGGTACTGACAGCGCTTCCGTTCCTCGCCATCTTACTGGTGAAGGTCTTTGGCTTTATTCGCTGGTTAAAGCAGGACTATGCCCACGTCCCTGCCCATCAAATTGAAAGCAGTCTTCCCGAAACGCAGGAGCGCGCGCCCGTATCAACGCCCACGCTGCCCGCCGGGACAATACTCAAAGGCGACCACTGAGCGCCACGAGCCAACATCCTCTTACTGACAAAAAATAAAAGGTAACCCTATGAGCAATCTGAGCCCTGAATTTGTTTTGCCTGACAACTTTTGTGCAAACCCACAGGATGCCTGGACCATTCCGGCACGCTTTTACACTAACCAGCAGGCATTCGAACATGAAAAAGAGAACGTGTTTGCCAATAGCTGGATTTGCGTCGCGCACAGCAGCGAACTGGCGAAGCCGAATGATTATGTGACCCGTGAGATCATCGGTGAAAATATCGTCCTGGTGCGCGGTCGCGACAATATTCTGCGCGCCTTCTATAACGTCTGCCCGCATCGCGGTCATCAGTTACTGAGCGGCGAAGGGAAAGCGAAAAACGTGATTACCTGCCCGTACCATGCCTGGGCTTTCAAGCTGGATGGCAATCTCGCTCACGCCCGTAACTGTGAAAACGTCGCCAATTTCGACAGTGAAAAGGCCCACCTCACCCCGGTTCGCCTTGAAGAGTACGCCGGTTTTGTCTTTATCAACATGGACCCTAATGCGGCCAGCGTTGAGGAGCAGTTACCGGGGCTGGCGGCAAAAGTGGTGGAGGCGTGCCCGGAGGTTCATGACCTGAAACTCGCGGCCCGTTTTACCACCCGCACCCCGGCAAACTGGAAGAATATCGTCGACAACTATCTGGAATGCTACCACTGTGGCCCGGCACACCCTGGCTTCTCTGATTCCGTACAGGTGGATCGCTACTGGCATACCATGCATGGAAACTGGACGCTGCAGTACGGTTTTGCCAAACCGTCTGAGCAGTCATTCAAATTTGAAGAGGGTGTGGATGCCGCCTTCCACGGTTTCTGGCTGTGGCCCTGCACCATGCTCAATGTCACCCCTATCAAGGGGATGATGACCGTTATCTATGAATTCCCGGTTGATGCGGAAACCACCCTGCAAAACTACGATATCTACTTTACCAACGAAGAATTAACGGATGAGCAGAAGTCGCTGATCGAATGGTATCGCGACGTGTTCCGCCCGGAAGATTTACGTCTGGTCGAAAGCGTACAAAAAGGGCTGAAATCACGCGGCTATCGCGGTCAGGGGCGCATTATGGCGGATACCAGCGGGAGCGGAATTTCCGAGCACGGTATCGCCCATTTCCATAATCTGGTCGCCCAGGTGTTCCAGAATTAATTGTACAGGGAGAGAGCCATGTCCGTATTTCAGTCTTCACTTTTTCGTCAACAAGCGTTCATTGCTGGCGTCTGGCGAGATGCCGATGATGACGCCACGCTGGCGGTGACGAACCCGGCAACGGGCGCGACGCTGGGAAAAATCCCCAATATGGGCGCAGAGGAAGCGCGTCAGGCGGTTGACGCCGCCTCGCAGGCATTACCGGCCTGGCGGGCGATGACTGCCGCTCAGCGTGGGATGTTACTCAAAGCCTGGCATCGTCTGATCCTCGACAACACCTCTGCGCTGGCGCAGATCATGACCGCCGAGCAAGGTAAGCCGCTGGCGGAGGCAGAGGGGGAAATTGCCTACGCCGCGTCGTTTATCGAATGGTTTGCCGAGCAGGGAAAACGCACCAACGGCGACGTTATCCCCTCCCCGTCCACCGATAAACGGTTGATGGTGATCCGCCAGGGAATTGGCGTCTGTGCCGCCATCACGCCGTGGAACTTCCCTGCGGCGATGATCACCCGCAAAGCCGGGCCTGCGCTCGCGGCAGGTTGTACGATGGTGCTCAAACCGGCGAATGAAACGCCATTCACCGCGCTGGCGCTGGCGGAACTGGCGCGACAGGCGGGGATCCCGTCCGGTGTTATCAATGTCGTGACCGGTAAGTCCCGCGATATCGGGGCGGTATTCACCGGTGATGAGCGCGTGCGCAAACTCTCCTTCACGGGGTCAACCGAAGTGGGCCGTGTCCTGATGCGCCAGTGTGCCGACAGCATTAAAAAGGTGTCGCTGGAGCTGGGCGGTAACGCGCCGTTTATCGTCTTTGAAGATGCCGACCTCGACAAAGCCGTGGAAGGCGCGCTGGTCGCCAAATTCCGTAATGCCGGGCAAACCTGCGTGTGCGTAAACCGCTTTTATATTCATCACGCCATTTACGACGCGTTTTGCGAGAAATTCGTCGCCAGGGTCGCGGCGCTGCGGGTGGGCGACGGCAGTCAGCCCGGCGTACAAACAGGACCGCTGATCAACAGTGATGCCGTGCAAAAAGTGCAGTCCCTGCTCGACGATGCGCTGACCCGTGGCGCCACGCTGTTAACCGGCGGCCAGCGTCATGCGGCAGGCGGCAATTTCTTTACCCCCACGGTGATAGGCAACGTGCAGCCAGGCTCTCAACTGTTGCAGGAAGAGATCTTTGGCCCGGTTGCCGCACTGGTGAAATTCGACGATGAACAGGATGTTATCCGTCAGGCTAATGACACCATTTATGGCCTGGCATCGTATTTCTACACCAATGACGCCGCGCGGATCTGGCGCGTTTCAGAACAGCTTGAGTACGGGATGGTGGGGATCAATACCGGACTCATCTCCAATGAAGTCGCGCCGTTTGGCGGCGTCAAACAGTCGGGGCTGGGGCGCGAAGGGTCAGAGTACGGGATCGAAGATTATCTGGAGATGAAATACCTCTGCCAGGGGCTGTAACGATGACAGGTCCCGACGCGGCCAATGCGCAGCGTCGGGCTGATTTTTAAGGGAGTGCTGCGATGTCCGAATATCAAATGCATCAGGTGCGGGTGAGTCAGGTTGAAACCCTCACCGCGCATGTAAAGCGTTTTACCTTGGTCGCTGCGTCGGGCGGCGCGTTACCCGCCTTCAGCGGCGGTAGTCATATTATTGTCCAAATGCGTGAGGGCAATCAGCTCTATAGCAATGCCTATTCGCTGATGAGTTCCCCGCTGGATACCTCTCACTGGCAAATTGCCGTGAGGCTGGAGGAAAACTCCAAAGGGGGATCCCGCTATCTGCATCAGCAGGTGAAACCCGGCGACACGCTCACCGTGTCCACCCCGAAGAATCTCTTCGCGCTCGCACCGCAGGCGAAAAAACATCTGCTGATCGCCGGGGGAATTGGGATCACCCCATTCCTCTCTCAGATACCCGAACTGGAACAGCGCCAGGCGCAGTGGCAGCTCCATTATTGTGCCCACAGCCAGGAGAGTTGCGCGTTTCACAGTGAGTTATCTCAGCACATCAATGCCTCCCGTATTCATCTGCACCTTTCGTCAGAAGGCACACGGTTGGAACTGGCGCGTCTGCTGGCGGATGTTGAACCGGGCACCCATATCTATACCTGCGGTCCGGCAGCACTTAACGACGCCGTAAGACGCGAGGCTGCCGCTCTCGGCATCGACAAAGATGCTCTGCATTTTGAACAATTTGCCGTTGAAGATAAGGCGGGCGATGTCTTTACCCTCGTGCTGGCCCGTTCGGGACGCGAATTTGTGGTCCCCGAAGAGATGACGATTTTGCAGGTGATCGAAAATAACAAAGCGGCGAAGGTGGAGTGTTTGTGCCGTGAAGGGGTGTGCGGCACATGTGAAACGGCGATTCTCGAAGGGGAAGCCGATCACCGGGATCAGTATTTCAGTGACGATGAAAAAGCCAGCCAGCAAAGTCTGCTCATCTGCTGCTCACGCGCCAAAGGTAAGCGACTGGTGCTGGACTTATGATCTCACGGCCGAATAACGGGAGCGCCTGGCTCCCGTTTTCGTCTGGTTTAGCGGGGATACTCTTGCAGCAGACGGTTGAGCTGTTCGGCCATCAGCTCCGCGCGCCATCCGGAAATCAGCTCCGGCAACGTCGCCTGCGGTTTTAGCTTCCAGTGCCAGTTGAGCAACTGGTTTATCTGGCGGCGGGAGGCGAGCAGCTCGGCGCTGAGATTATGCGCCGCACTGACGTCGGCAACCAGCGCCTTGATGGCTTTGAATGCCTTGCGGTAGCCCGGCATATCCATCAGATTCAGCAAGGGTTGCGGGAGGCTCTCTTCCGGGAGCGCCTGCGCTTGTGCCACCAGCGAAATCAGCGTCTTGCCGTGAAAACGAATTTCACTGCCGGAAAGCCCAAGACCGTCGAGTTCCCCCAGACTGCCTGGCATATAGCGGGCAACAGCCCACAGATGTTCTTCGCGCACCACAAAATTGACCGCCAGATCGCGCTCACGCGCTTTACGCAGTCGCCAGTCGGCCAATAATTGCAGGCAGGCCAGTTGACGGGTACGCAGCTGCCAGGCGTTGGTAATTTCACGCCAGGCGTCTTCAGGCGCGAGGATCTCCTGACGGCGTTGCTGCATCAAACGACACTCATCCAGCGCAGCTGGCAACCAACCACTCTCTTGCGTTTCCGCCATCAGCTTTGCGGTGATCGGTAATAGATACCAGACATCGGCCGCCGCATACTCACACTGGCGCTCCGTTAACGGTCTGGCCAGCCAGTCGGTACGGGATTCACTCTTGTCCAGCGCTACGCCGGTGAACTCTTCCACCATCGATGCAAATCCCCATGACAAGGGACGTCCGCAAAATGCGGCGAGGATTTGCGTGTCGATCAGCGGCTGCGGCAGTTCACCAAAGGTATTCAGAAACACTTCCAGATCTTCACTGCCCGCATGCAGATATTTGGTAATGGCGGTATCGCGTAAAATGGCGCGCAGTGGGGACCAGTCGGTGATCCCGTGCGGATCAATCAGCGCAACGTGTTCGCCATCAAACAGCTGGATAAGACCCAACTGCGGATAATAGGTGCGCGTGCGGACAAATTCAGTGTCCAGGGCAATTGCCTTAAACGCACGGACCGCTTCGCACAGGGTTGCCAGTGCGTCGTCCGTCGTGATCATTTGGTAATTCAAATCGTGTTCTCTTAGGTTTGCGCCAAAAAAAACGCCGGCTTAACCGGCGTCTGACGACTCATTTAAAGCTTATGCCTTATTGTCTACTTTGCCACGCGCTTCGTCACGTAATTCTCGTCGCAAAATTTTTCCGACGTTAGATTTTGGCAACTCGTCACGGAATTCCACCAGCTTAGGCACTTTGTAGCCCGTCAGATGGCGACGACAGAAAGTGACCAACGCCTCATCGGTGAGAGAAGCGTCTTTTTTCACCACAAAAATCTTCACCGCCTCGCCGCTGCTGCCGGACGGTACGCCCACCGCAGCCACTTCCTGAACGCCAGGATGCTGCATGACCACATCTTCAATCTCGTTCGGATAGACGTTGAAGCCGGAGACCAGAATCATGTCCTTTTTACGGTCAACGATGCGCAGGAAACCTTCTTCATCCATCACCGCGATATCACCGGTATGCAACCAGCCCCCTTTGACGATCTCATCCGTCGCGTCGGGACGCTGCCAGTAACCCAGCATCACCTGTGGGCCTTTGATGCACAGCTCGCCCGGCTCTCCCGGCGGCACTTCGTTGTCATCATCGTCCACCAGTTTGACCTCGGTGGAGGGAACCGGTAAGCCAATACTGCCGCTGTGATAGTCGATATCATGCGGGTTAACGCTCACCAGCGGCGAGCATTCGGTCAGCCCGTAACCTTCCAGCAGGTATTGCCCGGTCAGCTTCACCCAGCGCTCCGCTACGGCTTGCTGGACAGGCATTCCGCCACCTGCTGACAGATGCAAGGTAGAAAAGTCGAGCTGCTGGAACTCTTTGTTATTTAACAGGGCATTAAACAGCGTGTTCACGCCCGTCATGGCGGTGAACGGGTATTTCGCCAGCTCTTTAACCAGACCAGGGATATCACGCGGGTTGGTGATCAGCAGGTTTTGACCGCCCAGTTCAATGAACAGTAAGCAGTTCATGGTCAGGGCGAAGATGTGATACAGCGGCAGCGCGGTGACCACCAGCTCTTTACCCGGATGCAACAGCGGCCCGTAGGTAGCATTCACCTGCTCGAGGTTTGCCAGCATATTGCGGTGCGTCAGCATCGCCCCTTTCGCCACCCCAGTCGTGCCACCGGTATACTGCAGAAAAGCCAGATCTTCAGGCACCACCTCAGGCTTCACATATTGCATGCGATAGCCGTTCTGTAACGCGCTACGAAATGAAATCGCATCCGGCAGATGGTACTTCGGCACCAGACGCTTAATGTATTTCACTACGAAGTTAACCAGTGTGCCTTTCGCCGTCGAGAGCTGATCGCCCATACGGGTCAGGATCACGTGTTTTACGGCCGTTTTCTCAACCACTTTTTCCAGCGTATGGGCAAAGTTGGAGACAATCACGATGGCCGTCGCGCCACTGTCGTTGAGCTGATGCTCCAGTTCACGCGGTGTATACAGGGGATTGACGTTGACCACGATCATCCCGGCACGCAGGATACCAAACAGTGCGACAGGGTACTGCAACAGGTTCGGCATCATCAGCGCGACACGATCGCCCTTTTTAAGCCCGAGCCCCTGCTGCAAATACGCCGAAAATGCCCGGCTACGCTCTTCGAGTTTGCGGAAGGTCATCACCTCCCCCATATTGACGAACGCAGGCTGATCGGCGTAGCGCGCCGAAGCCTGTTCGAACAGTTCCACCAGGGATTGATAACGGTCAGGATTGATCTCCGCCGGGACATCTGCGGGATAACGGTTAAGCCAAACCTTCTTCAAAACATCACCTCTAAAATGCGTGTTCGTCGTCATCACAACCCCAGTAAATAAACAAGCCGTTAACATAATATTAACTCAGCGTACCAGTTTATTAATTACTCAACTGAAAGGTTGCGAAGCGCGTCACTATTTATTTTTCTTCTATCCGTATTAATGCAGAAACAGCGGACGAGCCGCTGTTTCTTTTATCGACAAAACAATGAGTTACTCTGTTACTATCGTCTGAACCTGGACGGGGCCGGGGTTATACCATCCGCCATAACCATAGCCGTAACCATAGCCATAGTGTCTGGCGCGTGCACCGTAAAACCACGGATCAATCGGCTGAGGCGGCATCACAACCTGTTGCGTAACCCGCCAGCGCTTATAGCCCGTAACCTGCATCAGCATAAATTTATACGGGGTATTGCCGATTTTACCGTCGACAGTTCCGCTGATTGGGCCGACGACAGTAACCAGTTGACCACGAAAATCAACCGGGTCAAGGAACCCGTTCACGTCTGCCATAATGCGTCCGCGTGACACTTCGCCGAGCACCGGTCGCGCGCCGCTATCCAGAGACACCGTCGCGATCTCCAGACGGGTTTTCCCCTGCTGGTTTTGCACGTCCACCACTTTGCCGCCAAAACGCGCTTCCTGGCCGACATACAGTTGCGGCGCGTTCATCACCCGCGCCAGATCCTGTTGCGGCGTTGGACTCGACCCTTTGATAGCATCCGGAACGGTGACGCAGCCACTCAGCATAAGCGCAACGGCTGCCGCCAGCATTCCTTTAACAATCTGTCTGTGAACCGCCATAATGCGACTCCTTCTTCTCAGCGCATATCACTGCATCAGGCTAATACTACTGAGATTCATTCTTTACCGGGAAGTTTCTTCCACGCCACGTTGTTACGCAAATAAACCGGTTCGGCATGCTCAACGGCGACGGTTTTTCCTGCCGCCAGCATTTGGCTGGCTAACGGCAGCATATCTTCTGCCGCAGGCAGCAAGACGTCGCCATCACGCAGCGCCAGACCGCTCTCGTTTGCCAGTTCCGGCCATGCAGGCCAACCCGTGCCCACCGTGGCCCACTCGCCGGAAAGTTGCTTTAACCGTGCGAGTACAGCATCCGGTTTTAACACCGCTTCAGTATCTTCACCGTGCCATACGCCATTTTCGTCGCGCTGATATTCTGCCCAGTAGACTTCGCCCATTCGGGCGTCAATCGCCGCCAGAACGCGGGTGGCGCCGGTTTTACGCCAGGCGCCCTGCGCCATCGTTGCCAGCGTCGAGACACCGATCATCGGAAGAGAGGCCCCCAACGCCAGACCTTGCGCAATACCGATACCAATGCGCACGCCGGTAAAGCTCCCCGGCCCGCGGCCAAAGGCCAGCGCGTTGATTTCGGCAAGCGTTGTGCCGCTGGTTGCCAGGATATCCTGAACCATCGGCAAGATTCGTTGGGTGTGTTCTCGTGGGCAAAGCTCAAATTGAGCGTTGATATTACCGTCATTCCACAGGGCAACAGAACAGGCTTCTGTGGCGGTATCGATAGCCAGAATTCGCATGGGTCTTCGTGCTTAGATCAATAAAATGGCGCGTATCTTACCATACTCCGTAACAAATTACTTAACCGATGGGAGGGCAAGAAACCGGACGGCGCGAGCAATATCCCGGGTGCGCGGCGCAGGCGGGAGACTGGCCAGGAACGTCGCGCCATAGGGACGCATAACGAGTCGGTTATCACAAATCACCAGCACGCCACGGTCATCGGCATCACGGATCAGGCGCCCCACCCCCTGCTTCAGGGTGATAACCGCATCCGGTAACTGAACCTCATCGAAAGGATCGCCGCCGCGCAGTCGGCAGTCTTCCATTCGCGCTTTGAGCAACGGGTCATCCGGCGAGGTAAACGGCAGCTTGTCGATAATCACCAGCGACAAGGTATCGCCTCGCACATCAACGCCTTCCCAGAAACTGCTGGTCGCCACCAGCAGCGCGTTGCCCGCGCTAACAAACTGCTGCAGCAGTTGACCTTTGCTGGTTTCGCCTTGCAGCAGCACCGGTAACGTCATGGTGGCGCGGAACTGTTCGGCAAGGTCGCGCATCATGGCGTGCGAGGTACACAGCATAAAGCAACGCCCATTGTTCGCTTCAATGATGGGTCTTAACATCGCGGCCAACTGGCGCGCCGCGCCGGGCTGGTTGGTCTGCGGCAGGTTTCGCGGCACTAACAGCAGCGCCTGCTGCGTGTAATCGAACGGACTGGGAAGCAGCATGGATTCTGCCTCTTCAATCCCCAGTCGCGCGGTAAAGTGGCGGAGATCGTCATTCACCGACAGGGTCGCTGAGGTAAAAATCCAACTACCGGGTTTCTGCGCCATCACCTCTTTGAATTTATCCGCAACACTCAGCGGCGTCAGCGCCAGGGTAAAATGCCGTGACGTACATTCATACCAGTAGCTGTAGCCTGGCTGATTGATCTCTTTCAGGCGTTTGAGGCGGGTGCGGTATAACGTGGCCCGCTCAAAGGCGGCGTCTAACAGCGCCGAGCGCCCCAGAGAAAGTTTCGCGACGTCGTAACACAGTTCGAGCGTGTCATCGAGCAACAGAAAGGCCCGCTGGACGCGCGGATCGGCGAGAAGCTCGCGCAGGTTCCCACGGTAGCCTGGCTCCCCTAATTGCAAACGGAAATCTTGCGCACTCTGGGCAAGGCGGTCAGCGCATTTTTGCAGTTGTTGGGTGTCTTTGAGCTCGGTGCGATACGCAATCGTAAAATCTTTTGCCAGATCAAGCAGCTGTCGGCTGGAGAGTGACTGTCCAAAATACTGGCTTGCGATGTCGGGAAGTTGATGGGCTTCGTCGAAGATCATCACCTCGGCCTCGGGGATCAGTTCACCGAAACCGCTCTCTTTCACCACCATGTCAGCCAAAAAAAGATGGTGGTTGACCACCACGACATCGGCATCCATCGCTTTTTTACGCGCTTTGACCACAAAGCACTCTTTGTAGAGCGGGCAATCGCTGCCCAGACAGTTGTCGTTGGTGCTGGTGACCAGCGGCCAGGCCTGGGAGTCTTCCGCCACGCTAACGCAGGTACTGATGTCGCCATCAAGGGTTTGATTAGACCAGGAGCGCAGTAAGATGACGTCGCTCAAAATTTGCACCGGCAAGTCACCGCCGGCCAGCGCCTGCTGTTCAAGACGCTCCAGACACAAATAGTTTGAGCGCCCTTTCAGCAGCGCCAGTTTGCCGGTGAACTTCAGGGCGTTTGCCACGGTAGGGAGATCGCGACTGTAGAGCTGATCCTGCAACGCTTTCGAGCCCGTTGAAATAATCACTTTCTTTTTGGCGCGCAACGCAGGCGCGAGATAGGCGTAGGTTTTCCCTGTGCCTGTTCCGGCTTCGACGACCAGAGGGGCCGAAGTTTCAATCGCATGGGCCACGGCAACGGCCATTTGTCGCTGTGGTTCGCGCGGCTTAAAACCCGCTATCGCTTTCGCTAACTGACCGTCTACGGCAAAATCGTCCGACACACTACCCCCTGTTCATTTGAACAGGGATTATGTCAGGCCAGAGGATCTTTCGCCAGTTGAAGAGGTGACGACGGCATAACAATGTGGCAGTCTTGCCGCGTAAAAATGGAACCTTAACGCTAACGAGGAGTAATTGATGACTATTGTCCGTATTGATGCCGAAGACCGTTGGTCTGATGTCGTTATCCACAACAATACCCTGTACTACACCGGCGTACCTGAGAACCTGGACGCTGACGCCTTCGAGCAGACGGCCAATACCCTGGCGCAAATCGATGCCGTACTGGAAAAGCAAGGCAGCAATAAGGCGCGCATTCTGGATGCGACCATTTTTCTTACCGATAAAAGTGATTTCGCGGCGATGAACAAAGCCTGGGATGCCTGGGTTGTTGCCGGACATGCGCCTGTACGTTGCACGGTACAGGCTGGGTTAATGAACCCGAAATATAAGGTTGAGATTAAAATTATCGCTGCCGTCTAAGGTCGCGTTATTCGTCCTCATCCTCAAAACGCGCCACGATCCGCTCGCCGGTATGGGTGGCGCGTAACTCCGCAGCCACCAGCGCAATCGCCTCCCCGCTACTCATTCCTTGTGACATCAGTTCCTGAATGCGTTCTACCGCTTTTTGCTGCTGATCGTGCGTGAGTGAAGGTAAACCTGCAAACATGATGAACTCCTGCTAAATTGTTAACGCTAATTATTTCATGCTACCCGGCACATAGCCAGTAGAGTAGTCACGAGTCAGGACAGATGAAGACGTTATCTCCCGCTGTAATCCAGTTACCCTGGCGTCAGGACGCCGCTGAACACTATTTTACGCCGCTGAGTCATACCCCCTGGGCCATGCTTCTGCATTCTGGTCACGCGGATCACCCGCATAACCGCTTTGACATTCTGGTGGCCGATCCCATCACGACGCTGGTCACACGTGGAGAAAAAACACGGGTCTGCGATGCGCATAACTGCACCACAACGACGGATGATCCGCTGAACGTCGTGCAGACAGCGCTGGCATCGCTGGCGATGACCCCATCGCACAGCGACGATTTTCCGTTTCAGGGGGGAGCTCTGGGGCTTTTTGGCTACGATCTGGGGCGTCGTTTTGAATCGCTGCCCGATATTGCCCAACACGATATCACGTTGCCGGATATGGCGGTGGGAATTTACGACTGGGCGCTGATTGTCGATAACCAAAAGCAAACCGTGTCGCTGCTCAGCCATTCGAACGCACTCGCACGACTCGACTGGCTGGAAAGCCAACAGGCGCCAGTGCATGAGCCGTTCAGCTTAACCTCCGCCTGGCAGTCGAACATGACGCGCGAGCAGTATGGTGAAAAATTTCGCCAGGTACAGGCTTATCTGCACAGCGGCGACTGCTATCAGGTGAATCTTGCCCAGCGTTTTCAGGCTGACTATCAGGGTGACGAATGGCAAGCCTTTGTGCGTCTCAATCAGGCCAACCGCGCCCCCTTCAGCGCCTTTTTACGTCTGGAAGATGGCGCTATTTTGAGCCTTTCACCAGAACGATTTATTCAACTCGCGAACGGCCACATTCAGACCCGCCCCATCAAAGGGACACTTCCGCGTCTGGAGGATCCGCACGATGACCGTCAGCAGGCGCAAAAACTCGCCAGCTCACCGAAAGACAGGGCGGAAAACCTGATGATTGTCGATCTGATGCGCAATGATATTGGCCGCGTTGCCGTACCAGGGTCCGTCAAGGTGCCCGAACTGTTTGTCGTTGAGCCGTTTCCGGCGGTACACCATCTGGTCAGTACCATCACCGCACAATTGCCCGACCACCTGCATGCCACCGATCTGCTGCGTGCCGCCTTCCCTGGCGGTTCGATCACCGGCGCGCCGAAAGTACGCGCGATGGAAATTATTGATGAACTGGAGCCCCAGCGACGCAATGCCTGGTGCGGCAGCATCGGGTATCTCAGCGTTTGCGGCAATATGGATACCAGCATCACCATTCGCACCCTGAGCGCGACAGAGGGAAAACTTTCGTGTTCCGCAGGCGGCGGGATTGTGGCGGACAGCCAGGAAGCGGCGGAATATCAGGAAACGTTTGATAAAGTGAATCGTATTTTGCATCAACTGGAGAACTAAGACGTGGATAACAGCAGCCTGACGCTCGATGATTTTTTATCACGGTTTCAACTTTTACGCCCTGAGATGAGTCGTGAAACGCTGAACAACCGTCAGGCCGCCGTACTGATCCCTGTCGTTCGTCGCCCTCAGCCTGGACTGCTGCTCACCCAGCGTTCCGTCCATCTACGCAAACACGCCGGTCAGGTGGCCTTTCCCGGTGGCGCGGTAGACAGTAGTGATGCATCGCTTATCGCCGCTGCGCTGCGCGAAGCCCACGAAGAGGTCGCCATTCCCCCTGAGGCCGTTGAGGTGATCGGGGTACTCCCTCCGGTAGACAGCGTCACCGGGTTTCGGGTCACGCCCGTCGTTGGCATCATCCCACCCGATCTTCATTATCACGCCAGTGAAGATGAAGTGTCTGCCGTGTTTGAAATGCCGCTGGCGCAAGCGCTGCAACTGAGGCGATATCATCCACTGGATGTGTATCGTCGCGGGGACTCTCATCGCGTCTGGCTTTCCTGGTATGAGCATTATTTCGTCTGGGGCATGACGGCCGGAATTATTCGTGAGCTGGCGCTGCAGATTGGCATGAGACCCTGACTATACTTAACTTTACACGTACCGAACACGACTTGAAACTCCACGCCCAATATTAGTAAAAGCAAGGTTATCTATTAGTTTAATTCATGTGAATAGTTAAGCTGATAGCCCTATTCCCTCTTACACTATGCAAAGTTATTACATCGTTACTGGAACCCCAGTTACCCTGTCAGGAGTATTATCGTGATTAGTCTATTCGACATGTTTAAGGTGGGGATTGGTCCCTCATCCTCCCATACTGTAGGGCCTATGAAGGCGGGTAAACAGTTCGTCGATGACCTGGTCGAAAAAGGATTATTGGATAGCGTTACCCGTGTCGCCGTGGATGTATACGGCTCACTGTCATTAACGGGTAAAGGTCACCACACGGATATCGCCATTATTATGGGTCTGGCGGGGAACGAACCTGCCACCGTTGATATTGATAGCATCCCGGGTTTTATCCGCGACGTTGAAACGCGCGGACGCCTGTTGCTGGCTCAGGGTCGGCATGAAGTGGATTTCCCGCACAATAACGGGATGCGTTTTCATAATGACAATCTGTCATTGCACGAGAACGGAATGCAGATTCACGCGTGGAACGGCGAAACCGTCATCTACAGCAAAACGTATTATTCCATCGGCGGCGGTTTTATCGTTGATGAAGAACATTTTGGTCAGGACGCAACGGGTGATGTGAGCGTGCCTTATCCGTTCAAGTCAGCCACCGAGATGCTGGAATATTGCAACAGCACCGGCCTGTCGCTTTCTGGCATGGTGATGCAAAACGAACTGGCGCTGCACAGCAAGAAAGAGATTGAAGAGTATTTCGCCAATGTCTGGCAAACCATGCAAGCCTGTATCGATCGCGGCATGAACACCGAAGGCATTCTGCCTGGTCCGCTGCGCGTTCCGCGCCGTGCGTCTGCGCTGCGCCGGATGCTGGTTTCCAGCGACAAGCTCTCCAGCGATCCGATGAACGTTATCGACTGGGTGAACATGTTCGCCCTGGCCGTTAACGAAGAGAACGCGGCGGGCGGTCGGGTAGTGACAGCGCCAACCAACGGCGCCTGCGGTATCGTCCCTGCGGTGCTGGCCTATTATGATCATTTTATTGAGTCAGTCAGCCCGGATATCTATACCCGTTACTTTATGGCCGCTGGCGCTATCGGCGCGCTGTATAAAATGAACGCCTCCATTTCTGGTGCTGAAGTCGGCTGCCAGGGGGAAGTTGGCGTGGCTTGTTCAATGGCTGCTGCGGGTCTGGCGGAACTGCTGGGCGCCAGCCCAGAGCAAGTTTGTGTGGCAGCCGAAATCGGCATGGAACACAACCTGGGCTTAACCTGCGATCCGGTTGCGGGTCAGGTGCAAGTACCGTGTATTGAACGTAACGCGATTGCCTCGGTGAAAGCGATCAACGCCGCGCGTATGGCTATGCGCCGTACCAGCGCACCGCGCGTCTCGCTGGATAAAGTTATCGAAACCATGTACGAAACGGGCAAAGACATGAACGCCAAGTACCGTGAAACGTCGCGTGGCGGACTGGCCATTAAAGTGCAGTGTGACTAATACTTGAACCTCGCCCATCTGCAACGGATGGGCGAATTTTACGCATCACCCTCGTCTACTGTAATTTTCCCCACTACACTTGCTCTGTCGCGGTTGGCTTTTGTTGCCAACGGCTTATCGGGCAGCTCGTATGCAAACAGCTCAACGGATCATCAAAACCTACCGTCGTAACCGTTTCATTGTTTGCACGATTTGTGCGCTGACCACGCTCATCCTGACGTTATGTTTCCGCTTTATGTCAGAGCGAAATTTTAATCATCACCGAACCGTGTCGTTCGCCAATCATGCCGTTAACGCACTGGATGAGGTCCTGCGTCCCCTCCAGTCTGGGCGGGATGTGATGCTGCCGTTGATTGGCCTCCCCTGCTCAGTCACCCATTTAGCACTGCGTAAACAGGCCGCCAAACTGCAAACGGTCCGTTCCATTGGTCTGGTCGAAGGGGGCGTATTGTACTGCTCCAGCATCTTTGGCTATCGCAATGTGCCGGTCCACCAACTGCATGCAAATCTCCCGGCGCCAGAGCCTTTACTTCTTCTCTCCATCGATCGCTCGCTTATCAAGGGCAGCCCTATTCTTATCCAGTGGTATCCGTCATCATCCAATGGCAAAAACGGGGTGCTGGTGATCGTGAACATCGATTTGCTGGTGGATATGCTGCTTGAACCAGAACAGCCGCAAATCACCAGCGCGAGTTTGTCCGTCGGCAATCACCATCTCCTTTATGGCAGAGGGGTCGTCGACACGTTACCCCCTCTTAATGGCGAACAACGTTATCAGCTTTCCTCACAATATTTTCCGTTCACCATTAGCGCGACCGGTCCAGGGGCGGGAGAACTGGCGCTAAAGCATCTGCCTTCTCAGCTCCCGCTCGCCATGATGCTCAGTCTGTTGGTGGGGTATCTCACGTGGCTGGCGACCGCCAACAGAATGAGTTTCTCCTGGGAGATCAATCTGGCCCTTGCCGCGCGCGAGTTTGAGCTTTTTTGTCAGCCATTAGTGAACGCCCGTACACAACAATGTATTGGGGTAGAAATTCTGCTGCGCTGGAATAATCCCCGCCAGGGTTGGATCTCTCCGGATGTGTTTATTCCGATCGCCGAAGAGCACCATCTCATTGCCCCACTGACCCGCTACGTGATCGAGGAAACGGTTCGCCAGCGGCATTTTTTTCCGATGAGCAGCCAGTTTCACATCGGTATCAATGTGGCGGCCAGCCACTTTCGTCATGGCGTACTGTTAAAAGATCTCAATCACTACTGGTTTAAAGCGCAACCCATTCAGAAGCTCGTTCTTGAACTCACAGAACGGGATGCGTTGCTTGATGTGGACTATCGCATGGTCCGCGAACTTCACCGTAAAGGTGTCAAACTCGCGATTGATGATTTTGGGACGGGAAACAGCTCGCTGTCGTGGCTGGAAAAACTGCGGCCAGATGTTCTGAAGATCGATAAGTCGTTTACCGGCGCCATCGGCACCGACGCGGTGAATTCGACAGTGACCGATATCATCATTGCCCTCGGACAGCGGTTGAATATCGAACTGGTGGCGGAAGGGGTGGAGACACAAGCGCAGGCGCAACATCTTCGTCAACACGGCGTACATATACTGCAAGGATTTCTGTATGCGAAACCGATGCCATTACGTGATTTTCCACAGTGGCTGGCGGGCAGCTCACCGCCGCCCGCCCAGCATAACGGGCACATGATGCCCGCCATACCGTTCCGTTAACCCCGTTTATTCATCTTCGTCATGTGCGGGTTGCTCTTTAACAATACGAACCAGATCAACCCGATAGTCATTGGCTTCGACAATCGTAATGCTCAATGGCGCGACCTCAATCACATCGCCCACGCGTGGAATATGGCCATTTACCGCGATAACCAGTCCCGCGACCGTGGCAATTTCATCGTCGTCGTCCACCAGATTATCGACCGCAAGCGCCTGTTGAAGCGCATGGAGATCGGTCCCACCTTTCACCAGCCAACCGTCAGCATCGGTGATGATTTCCGGTGTTTCATCCGCATCCGGGAATTCACCGGCAATCGCTTCCAGTACATCCAGCGGAGTGACCAGTCCCTGCACGACGCCAAATTCGTTGGTAACGATAACAAAGCTACCGCGGGCACGACGCAATACCCCTAACAGGTTGATCGGATCCAGCGTTTCCGGAACCACAATGGCCGGCGATGCGGATGCAATGGCCGCAACGTCGACACCTTCTTCCAGGGCAACCAGCAGTTCTTTCGCACGGACGATACCGATAATTTCATCAAGCTCGCCACGACACACCGGGAACAAACTGTGCGGAGAGGAGAGTAATTGCTCGCGGATTTCATCCACGCTCAGACTCGCATCAACCCAGCTAATCTCACCGCGTGGCGTCATAATGCCGCGTAACGAACGCGACGCCAGCGTCAGTACGCCGTTAATCATATAACGCTCTTCATCGGCAAAGGCGCCTTCCAGGACGGGAACCACCGCCGGAATATCCAATTCACTCTGCACATTCGCCTGCCTTTTTCCGCCCATTAAGCGCAGAATCGCGTCAGCGGTACGCGCACGCAGCGGTAACGTCGACTGATGGCGAATAAAATTACGCCGGGCAATTTGGTTAAACAGCTCGATAATAATGGAGAAGCCAATCGCCGCGTACAGATACCCTTTCGGAATGTGGAAGCCGAAACCTTCAGCCACCAGACTCAAACCAATCATCAGCAGGAAGCTCAGACAGAGCACGACCACCGTCGGATGTTGGTTCACGAAACGTGTCAGCGGTTTAGAGGCCAGCAACATCACCGCCATCGCAATGACCACTGCCGCCATCATCACTGGCAGGTGGTTAACCATACCTACAGCGGTAATGACCGCATCCAGCGAGAAGACCGCATCCAGAATCACAATTTGCGTAACCACCACCCAAAAACTCGCATAGCCTTTACCGTGCCCGGAATCATGCTCGCGATTTTCCAGCCTTTCATGGAGTTCCGTGGTGGCTTTAAACAGCAAGAATATCCCCCCGAGCAGCATGATCAGGTCACGCCCCGAAAAGGTTAAATCCCAGACGGTAAAGAGCGGTTTGGTTAAGGTCACCATCCACGAAATGATGGACAGCAACGCAAGACGCATGAACAGCGCCAGTGACAAACCGATAAGACGTGCTTTATCGCGCTGCTTTGGCGGTAGTTTGTCAGCCAGAATCGCGATAAAAACCAGGTTATCAATGCCCAGAACAATTTCGAGAACAACAAGCGTGAGCAGCCCCACCCAAATTGAGGGGTCCATTAAGAATTCCATGACAAGCTCCTGCTTAAGGAATAGCCAGACGGCGCACTGAACATCTCAGGCGATAAAGCAATGTGCAAATTCAGATTGTGGCAAACGTTGCCAGAATGGCAGGCGCAAAGCGACCTGAAGGTGAAATGACGTCGGTGACGATCCATACATCGGGCTACTGCCCTATACTCCTTAGAAATTAAAACAGATCATAAACATAACAGAGACAATATCTTTTTGGCAAAGATTTACGGTCCTTTGCAAAGAGATGTGACAGAGATATTTTACACCACGAAATTTCTCGTAACCGAAACCTAAATTACGGATCTCCATCACATAAAATATTTTTTTCGATATCTAAAATAATTCACGAAAATCATAGGTTTTCTATTGTAACCCTTATCTGAATCGATTCGATTGCGGACGGCGATTCAAACTACATTTTTGCGTCGATGTGTTAACAATAATAAAGGAGGTAGCAAGTGACCATTGCTATTGTGATAGGCACACATGGTTGGGCTGCAGAGCAGTTACTTAAAACAGCCGAAATGCTGTTAGGCGAGCAGGAAAATGTCGGCTGGATCGATTTCGTTCCAGGCGAAAATGCCGAGACGCTTATTGAAAAGTACAACGCTCAGTTGGCAAAACTCGATACCAGTAAAGGCGTGCTATTTCTCGTCGATACATGGGGAGGCAGTCCGTTTAACGCTGCCAGCCGCATTGTCGTTGATAAAGAGCATTATGAAGTTGTCGCAGGCGTTAACATTCCCATGTTGGTGGAAACGTTTATGGCCCGTGATGACAACCCGAGCTTTGACGAATTGGTTGCTCTGGCAGTTGAAACCGGACGTGAAGGTGTGAAAGCGCTGAAAGCAAAACCGGTTGAAAAAGCGGTGGTCGCACCGGTTGTAGCGCCCAAAGCGGCCGCACCGGCAAAACCAATGGGTCCTGATGATTATATGACCATCGGTCTGGCCCGTATTGATGACCGTCTTATCCACGGTCAGGTGGCAACGCGCTGGACCAAAGAGACCAACGTGACCCGCATTATCGTGGTAAGCGATGAAGTGGCTGCGGATAACGTTCGTAAAACCCTATTAACACAAGTCGCACCTCCGGGCGTAACGGCGCACGTCGTAGATGTCGAGAAGATGATTCGCGTCTACAACAACCCGAAATACGCCGGCGATCGCGTCATGCTGTTGTTCACCAATCCTACTGATGTGGAGCGTATCGTCGAAGGTGGCGTGAAAATCACCTCCGTGAACATTGGCGGTATGGCCTTCCGCCAGGGCAAAACGCAGGTTAACAATGCGGTTTCTGTCGATGAGAAAGATATC
Source organism: Citrobacter sp. GW821-FHT07H02 (assembly GCF_059418505.1). NCBI lineage: Bacteria > Pseudomonadati > Pseudomonadota > Gammaproteobacteria > Enterobacterales > Enterobacteriaceae > Citrobacter > Citrobacter sp. GW821-FHT07H02. The sequence continues at coordinate 246,318 of NZ_JBWKPZ010000003.1, forward strand.
GTCGCTTTCAAAAAACTCAACGAACGCGGTATCGAACTTGAAGTTCGTAAAGTTTCCACCGATCAGAAACTGAAAATGATGGACTTGATCGCCAAAGCGGCGAAGTAAGCCGTCATCATTAATTAGCTTTCACACTTAAGTCTGTATAGCAATAGGAGAAGTACAATGGAGATTACCACTCTTCAGATTGTGCTGGTGTTCATCGTCGCATGTATCGCGGGTATGGAGTCGGTACTTGATGAATTTCAGTTCCACCGTCCGCTGATAGCCTGTACGCTGATCGGCGCCGTTCTCGGGGATATGAAAACCGGTATTATCATCGGTGGTACCCTGGAAATGATCGCTCTGGGCTGGATGAACATCGGTGCCGCCGTTGCACCCGATGCCGCGCTGGCGTCCATTATCTCAACCGTTCTGGTTATCGCCGGTCACCAAAGTATTGGTGCTGGTATCGCGCTGGCTATCCCGCTGGCGGCGGCAGGCCAGGTTCTGACCATCATCGTGCGTACTATCACCGTGGCATTCCAGCACGCAGCGGATAAGGCGGCCGAAAACGGCAACCTCACGGCGCTGTCCTGGATCCATGTCTCTTCCCTGTTCCTGCAAGCAATGCGTATCGCCATTCCGGCCGTTATCGTGGCTATCTCTGTCGGTACCAGTGAAGTGCAGAGCATGCTCAACGCGATTCCGGAAGTCGTTACCGGTGGTCTGAATATTGCGGGCGGTATGATCGTCGTCGTCGGTTATGCAATGGTCATCAACATGATGCGTGCGGGCTACCTGATGCCGTTCTTCTACCTCGGCTTTGTGACCGCCGCATTTACTAACTTCAACCTGGTCGCTCTGGGTGTGATTGGCGCAGTCATGGCCATCCTCTACATTCAGTTGAGCCCGAAATATAACCGCGTAGCGGGTGCACCAGCTCAGGCTGCTGGTGATAACTCTCTCGATAATGAACTGGACTAGCAGGTGAGCGAAATGGTTGATATGACTAAAACAACTACCGAGAAAAAACTCACTCAGAGTGACATTCGTGGCGTGTTCATTCGTTCTAACCTGTTTCAGGGTTCATGGAACTTCGAACGTATGCAGGCGCTGGGTTTCTGCTTCTCGATGATACCGGCCATCCGCCGTTTGTATCCTGAGAACAACGACGAGCGTAAACAAGCGATTAAACGTCACCTCGAGTTCTTTAACACCCATCCTTACGTGGCGGCCCCGGTACTGGGCGTTACGCTGGCGATGGAAGAACAACGTGCTAACGGCGCGGAGATTGACGATGGCGCCATCAACGGTATCAAAGTCGGTCTGATGGGTCCGCTGGCGGGCGTCGGTGACCCGATCTTCTGGGGTACTGTTCGTCCGGTGTTTGCCGCACTGGGTGCCGGTATCGCGATGAGCGGCAGTCTGCTGGGTCCACTGCTGTTCTTCATCCTGTTCAACGCCGTACGTCTGGCAACCCGTTACTACGGCGTGGCCTACGGTTATCGTAAAGGTGTCGATATCGTTTCTGATATGGGCGGCGGTTTCCTGCAGAAACTGACTGAGGGGGCGTCAATTCTCGGCCTGTTTGTCATGGGGGCACTGGTTAACAAGTGGACGCACGTCAACATCCCGCTGGTGGTGTCGACCATCACCGGTCAGGATGGACAAACCCGCGTGACCACCGTGCAGACCATCCTTGACCAGCTGATGCCGGGCCTGGTGCCGCTGCTGCTGACCTTCGCCTGTATGTGGCTGCTGCGTAAGAAAGTGAACGCCCTGTGGATCATCGTTGGCTTCTTCGTCATCGGTATCGCAGGTTACTCTGTCGGTCTGTTGGGTCTGTAATAACGTTGTACTTTACCGGGGGCCTGCCCCCGGTTTTTATTTGGAGGATTCATGACAATCACGGACCTGGTGCTGGTTCTCTTTATTGCCGTGTTGCTGGCATTTGCCATTTACGATCAGTTCATCATGCCCCGCCGTCACGGCTCCACCCTGCTTTCTGTTCCCCTGTTGCGTCGCAGTCGTGTGGACAGTGTCATCTTTGTTGGCCTGGTGCTCATTCTTATCTATAACAACGCTACCAGCCACGGGCCGCAAACCACCACATGGTTATTATGTGGTCTGGTATTAATGGGGTTGTATCTGTTCTGGATCCGGGCGCCCAAAATCATCTTCAAGCCAAAAGGCTTCTTCTTCGCCAATGTGTGGATAGAATATAACCGGATTAAAGAAATGAATTTATCCGAGGATGGCGTGCTGGTGATGCAATTAGAACAACGCCGATTGCTGGTCCGCGTACGAAATATAGACGACCTGGAAGGAATATATAAACTTCTCGTTTCTTCTCAATGAGTTAATAATATAGCCTGAACTATATCCTGGTATATCAGCCAACGACAAACATAGCTCAGGCTATATTTTAATAGCTAAAATTATTATTCCTTTTAACCTTTCATTGATATTTAAATCTAAATGAAAATCGTTTTCAGTTAGAAGTCAAATATTATTTCCCCATTGTTGTTTTATATTCTCAAAATATGTTAAGGTTGCGCCGTCATTTGGGGAGTAGCCGATTTCCAGACTCCGGAAATGTACGCGTCAACATACTCGTTGAAAAACGTGGCGCGTACGGACTGAAACTCTCAGTCAGGCGAGACCATATGCACATCAACTGCTATGCCAACCAGAATGCGAATACTGTCATCACAGATGCGCGTTGGGGGCATGTTTGCTGGGGGCGGTGATGTGTTTTATGGAAACCCCGGTCAGGACGCTGTCATGCATGTTACCGCTACAATTCTTCTCGCTTTTGGCATGTCGATGGACGCCTTCGCTGCGTCGATTGGTAAAGGCGCTACCCTGCATAACCCCAAATTCTCCGAAGCGCTGCGCACCGGCCTTATTTTTGGCGCTGTCGAAACGCTGACCCCGCTGATTGGTTGGGGCATGGGGATGCTGGCGAGCAAATTCGTTCTCGAATGGAACCACTGGATAGCCTTCCTGCTGCTGATTTTCCTCGGCGGGCGTATGATCATTGAAGGCTTTCGTGATAACGATGACGAAGACGCAGAGCCCCTGCGCCGTCACAGCTTTTGGTTGTTAGTGACTACAGCCATTGCCACCAGTCTGGATGCAATGGCCGTTGGGGTCGGTTTAGCCTTCCTGCAGGTAAATATCATCGCGACTGCGCTGGCCATTGGTTGCGCTACGCTTTGCATGTCGACGCTGGGAATGATGATTGGCCGATTCATTGGCCCGATGCTGGGCAAACGCGCTGAAATTTTAGGCGGGATCGTGCTGATTGGCATTGGCGCCCAGATCCTCTGGGCCCATTTTTACGGCTAACTGTCGCGCTGCCAGAGGTGAAGGCTGAAATCGGTCTGGCAGTCAAACACCTCCCTGGCTGACAACGTTTCCCACACGTCTGGTTTCGCCCGCCATGCAAAAGGCGTCATCTGTAACAACGCCACAGCCTCACTGCCGCTAAGGCTCATCGGATAGTTCAACGCCACGCTCTGCTGTAACGTAAATCCGTCGATCTGTTCCGTGTGCGGCGCATGCAGTCGGATCTCATCATAAATCAGCCCTTTGAGCTCCATTAAATGGCGTGGCCCCGGCGTGGCGGTGATCACCCACCCACCCGGTTTGACGACTCTGGCTAACTCTTCTGCTTTGCACGGCGCGTATATCCTGACAATGGCATCCATTGACGCATCAGCAAATGGCAGACGGTGACTCGAGGCAACGCAGAACGTCACCTGCGGATAACGTTTTGCCGCAGACTTAATCGCCACTTTTGCCACATCCAGACCAAACACGGTGATTTCTGGCTGCGCATCGGCAAATGCATGGGTGTAATACCCTTCGCCGCAGCCAATATCGAGAACCGAAGTCGCATGGGGAGGTAAACGTTCATTGAGGATATTGACGATAGCGTCACGTAGCGGCTGATAATGCCCGGCGTCAAGAAACGCCCGGCGCGCCTGCATCATTTCCGCACTGTCACCGGGGTCACGCGAGCGTTTATGCTGCACCGGCAGTAAGTTGACATATCCTTCTTTCGCCACATCAAACTGATGTCGTTGCGGACAGATAAAACTGTTTTTTACTTGCGCAAGAGGGTGGTGGCAAAGAGGACAAGAAAACGACATGACAACTCCGGCTGATGACTTCGGGGCGCAAGTGTAACGCGAATTGCGCCCCGGGAAAATATACTCTCAATAATTCACATTGCAGAACAACGCACGCAAAGGCCCTGAATGCGGGCCCGCAGGCCAGGTAACTTGACGCTCTTAATGTGCAGGTGTCGGAACGCGGTTGCCGTGCATGACCAGTAAATGGTCTGAATCGGCGGGCATGCCATCCGGCTTAACGTTTTCGAGGCGTAATACGTCACCCATAATCTGGCTAAATACCGGAGCCGAAACCGCCCCGCCATAATAAGAACCATTTTGCGGATCGTTGATCACCACCACCAGCGCAAATTTCGGATCACTCGCCGGGGCGACGCCCGCCGTGTAGGCCACATATTTGTCGATGTACTTTCCATCATCGCCTATTTTTTTCGCCGTACCGGTTTTCACCGCGACACGATAATCTCTCACCGCCGCTTTGGTTCCGCCACCTCCGGGCAACGCGACGCTCTCCATCATATGTTCAACTTCGCGGACCAGACCTTCAGACATCACCCGGGTGCCAATCACCGGGGGATCGATACGGGTGATGGAGAGCGGTCGATAAATACCAAAGCTGCCGATCGTCGCGTAAACATGCGCCAGTTGCAGCGGCGTCACCATCAGACCATAACCGAAAGCGAATGTTGCCCGGTCGAGATCGCTCCAGTAACGTCGTTGGGGCAGCAAGCCGCGACTCTCCCCGGTTAATCCCAGTCCTGTCGGCGTACCAAATCCGAAGCGTTTATAGGTATCGAGCAATTGCTGAACCGGCATCGCCAGTGAGAGATGCGAAACTCCCGTGTCACTCGATTTTTGCAAAATGCCGGTTAACGAGAGTTCAGGGTAGAAGCCCACGTCTCGGATACGATGACCGTCAAGATTAAACGGATGCGTGTCGATCACGCTGTCTGGCTGCACAATACCCTGCTTAAGCGCCGTCATGATGACTAATGGTTTGACGGTGGAGCCCGGCTCGAAGGTGTCGCTAATGGCGCGATTTCGAAAATCGTCCAGCACGGCTCCGTCGCGATTGTTCGGGTTAAAATCCGGGAAGCTTGCCATCGCAAGAATTTCGCCGGTGGCGACACTGACCAGCACTGCTGCGCCCGACTCCGCTTTATTCCAGGTGACAGCATTGTCTAAGGCATCCTCCGTCACGGTCTGCAAACGCTCATCAATACTGAGTCGCAATTCATGTGCCGGAATAGACGTGACTTCCGTGATGTTCTCAATCACGTGTCCGAACTTGTCTTTACGCACAAGACGCGAGCCCGGTTTTCCCGTCAATTGCGAATTAAAACTTTTCTCAACCCCTTCAATCCCCTGCCCGTCTATATTGGTAAAACCAATCAGGTTAGCCGCAACATGTCCGGCAGGATAAAATCGACGTGATTCTTCGCGCAGATTGATCCCCGCAAGGTTAAGTTTGTCTATCCATTGTGCTTGTTGCGGCGATACCTGGCGCGCCAGATAGAGAAATCGCCCTGCAGGATTACTGTTAACTCGCTTTGCCAGCACACTTAACGACAGATGCAGCGTACTAGCCAATGCTTGCCAGCGTTCGTTATATCCCACACCGCCCTTGCTGATGATGGTTTGAGGATCGGCCCAGACCGCATTCACCGGCACGCTAACGGCCAGCGGACGCCCTTCCCGGTCAGTAATCATCCCGCGCACAGAAGCCGTCGTGACTTCACGTAGCGAGCGCATATCCTCTTGCCTGACCAGGTTCGTCGGCGTGACAATTTGTAACCACGCAAGGCGCCCGAGTAATAACCCCATACTTGCCACGATTGCCGCACAAAGCAGCGCAAAACGCACGGGGGTAAAATTAGCCACAGCGCCGTCGCTTTTCTTTTTCACCTGGACTCCAGCAAACTTACTTTTCAGGTGATTGATTTAACGAAAAACAGTGGGGGAAATCGGGAAAAACAATGCTACGAACTTCGCGGTTTTGCAACAAAGCGCAAACGGGAGGGGATTCAGAAATGTTTTGACGCAAGTTGAATTAAAAAGCCCCGCATTTGCGAGGCTTTATATCTGAGGTTGATGCGCCTGAACGCTTCAAATCAGTGGTATCGATCAGATAGCTGTTACGTTAACAGCAGCCGGACCTTTCTGGCCGTCCTGAATTTCGAACTCAACGTTCTGGCCTTCAGCCAGAGTTTTGAAGCCATTACCCTGGATAGCGGAGAAGTGTACAAACACGTCTTTGCTGCCATCAGCCGGAGTAATGAAACCAAAACCTTTAGACTCGTTGAACCACTTAACTTGACCTTTAATCTTTGCCATTTGCAAAATTCCTTAGATTGTTTTCTTCGCCCGCAGGCATAACATAGATAAAACTGAGACATTACTGCTTGAGGCACTAATATAAGGTTCGGCAGAGAAGCGGTATTCAACGACAACGTTTTTACTCAGGACTTCTTTACTGAAAATGCCACACATAAACAGAACTGTACCTCGTTTAACCCAAGCCGTGTTATCACATACAACGTTAAATATGGCAAGCCATTTTTAAACGTGTCTCGATCAGTCGCACAAATCCCGAAAATCGGCAAAGCGCGACTGCACAGTTATGCGCTAAATCCGCTGAAAATATATTTTCGCCTCTCTGCGTCCGCTCTGACAAACCGCAGTCAGAACAGGCGCTTTTCTACCATAGCTCAATAAGTTCGGTTGTTCCAGGCAAGTTGCTTAACTTATCACCACTAGTGACAGATATCACTTTTTATGCTTTGTAATGCATAAATTGTCACATAACAAAAACACACTAATTGAAAAAAAACAGATACGAAAGACTGATTTTTTAATGGATTAATGTACCAAAATTCTCCAACGGCGTTGTGCACCAAAATAATGAAAATACGATGACAATGCCCAAAAAAAGTGAGAGAAACGTTTCGTTATTAATAAAAACGATCGTTATCACAAAAAAAACATAATCATATATTAGTCGTAGAGAAGAACATTAATTAATCCAGGCAAGGATAAGATATTCATTGTTCGATGAAATATCACGTTGCCGGGGTCTATAGCAGACGAGAATCAAAATGCGCACTTGCACCAGAACAGTGCATCATCGCGAAGGATGACAGGATGGCGTGTCCGCAGGTTGTGCAGGCTCACTCGCATCCTGTCACTCCGGCTACCTTTCCGCTACCAGACGGATGATGTCATCGTCCTCTTCCCGTGCATTTGCTGCGGGGGGTGCTTCAACCGCTTTTTCTGGTTCATTTGCTTCACACAGACGGCGCAACAACGCATTTTGACGTTTTTGCTGGTCTAACAAGGATTCGAGCAATTCGATCTGCTCATTGGTGCGCGAGCTTGCGCGGTTGACGAAAAACCATAAGACAAGTCCAACAACCAGAACCACCACCGATACCATTAAAGACGCGAAAGTTAGCGCGCCAGAGTTCAGAACTTCGTTCATTTTACCACCTCAATGTAGACGGAGCATTTTAGCACTGCTACACGAGAAGGTAATCACCTGTTGTAAAAATGCGGTTACCAGGGAATAAATTTATTGATGGCACAAATACCGCTGAAAAATTGTACATCCTGATCGCACATGATGTTGAACACCTGCGCCCAAAGCAACAGGCAGACCAGCACGCCAATTATCAGGAATACCCACCGAAACTTTTTCACTCCGTTCTCCGAATCCACATCTTATGACTCTAAATTACCATGCGTTACCTAAACCGGGGCTAACTGTAGCGGCACTCTGTATTTTTAGGAATGATTCACTTGTATCAGCAGATGTAGAGGCTACTCTTATTATAACGAAAGAAGAAAAGAGGTTGTAATGCGTTTGATCATTCGCGCGATTGTCTTGCTTGCTCTGGTATGGATAGGTTTACTACTCAGCGGTTATGGAATTTTGATTGGGAGTCAGGAGAATGCGGCGGGTCTGGGCTTGCAATGCCACTATCTGACCGCCCGCGGCACCAGCACGGCACAGTATATTCACACTAATAGCGGTATTATCGGTCTGACAGATTGCCCTGTATTAAGAAAAAGTACGGTTGTGGTTGATAATAACTAAATCTGTTTGTCGAGTATTTCCCCAAGGCATAACTCTGTTATGCCTTATTTATTCTTCCGTTCATCATATTGAGTCCCGCTAATATTGACTTATCCAATATTGAAACGATCCCGGCAGTAAACGGTTACGTCATATTTAAAAAGCCAGCCAGCAGTATGTGCCGTCTGGCTTTTTAAAATCAGGAAGCGAACGCCACTCAGAACGGGTAGTCGTTATAGCCCATTTGTTCGGAGATCTTGCGTGCCGCCGTGTGCAGCATGGCGACATACTCGTGCAAACGCTCTTCTGAGAAGCGCAGCGTCGGGAAGGAGATGCTCAGACCCGCAATGACAACCCCGAAGCGATCGAATACCGGTACGCCAATACAGCGTAAACCTTCTTCCTGTTCTTCGTTATCTTCGCCATAACCCTGTTCGCGGACTGTATCCAGCAATGTCAGCAATTCATCAGTAGAAGTTATAGTACGGTCGGTGCTGCGCTTATACTCAACCCCTTCCATAATCTGTTTGACTTCATCACGATCGCGCCAGGCCAGCAGCACTTTACCAATCGCGGTACTGTACAGCGGGTTACGACGTCCAACCCGCGAGTACATACGCAGATTGTACATAGAATCAATTTTGTGAATGTAAACGATACTGTCTTCATCCAGCGCACCAAGGTGTACCGTCTCTTTCGTCAGACGCGAAAGCTCACGCATTTGGATATCAGCGCTACGGATCAGATCAACATTCTGTAAAGCACGTGCGCCTAATTCAAACAGTTTCAGGGTCAGAGAATATTTTTCTGATTCGCCTTCCTGAGCCACATACCCCAGCGTTTTCATGGTCTGCAAAAAGCGATAAACGGTGCTTTTTGACATCATGACACGTTGCGACAACTCGGTAATACCAATTTCGCGCTCTTCCCCCAGCGCCTGTAAAATGCCAAACACCTTCAGCACAGAAGAAACAGAATCAGGTTGTTTATCCAGATCTGCGATAGCCATTTATCACCTCATTACGAGTGTTTTATAAAAATCAGAACAATTTTTTATTATAATTTCACGTTACATTGCCCGCAATCCATCTTTGCTTACTTAGTGACAATTCTGCGACATAAGCCCTGAATATCAATGCTAAAATAATTACTCTGATCATAATCCCCAAAAGACTCTGAATTCATATGGAAAAATGCCAGACAGATGGATTGCCCGTTCCTCAACGGTACGGTGCCATTCTCACCATCGCTATTGGTATTTCGATGGCAGTCCTCGACGGTGCAATTGCTAACGTCGCGCTCCCAACGATAGCCGCCGATCTTCAGGCTTCACCCGCCAGTTCAATCTGGGTGGTTAACGCTTACCAAATTGCTATTGTGGTGTCCCTGCTCTCTCTATCATTTTTGGGGGATATGTTTGGTTATCGACGTATATACAAATGCGGGTTAGTGATTTTCCTGCTGTCGTCCCTGTTTTGTGCCTTGTCTGACTCATTGCAAATGCTGACGATGGCGCGCGTCGTCCAGGGATTTGGCGGGGCAGCGCTGATGAGTGTCAACACCGCGCTAATTCGCCTTATATTTCCCCAGCGCCATCTTGGACGGGGAATGGGCATTAACTCATTTATTGTCGCGGTATCATCAGCGGCAGGCCCCACACTGGCTGCCGCCATCCTCTCAGTCGCATCGTGGCAGTGGTTATTTCTGATTAACGTACCGTTAGGCATTCTGGCATTGCTACTGGCCATGCGCTTTTTGCCGCCCAACAGCTCACGCAGTAAGAAACCGCGCTTTGACCTGCCGAGCGCAGTGATGAACGCTTTAACGTTTGGACTGCTGATCACGGCGCTAAGTGGATTCGCCCAGGGGCAGTCACTTCTGCTGATCGGCGCCGAGGCCGCCATCATGCTTGTTGTCGGTTTTTTATTTATTCGCCGCCAGCTTTCGCTTCCGGTCCCTTTACTGCCGGTAGACTTGCTGCGAATCCCGCTGTTTTCCCTCTCTATTGGCACCTCGATTTGCTCTTTTTGCGCGCAAATGCTCGCCCTGGTGTCCCTGCCCTTTTACCTGCAAACCGTTTTAGGTCGAAGCGAAGTGGAAACTGGCCTGTTGTTAACGCCCTGGCCGCTGGCCACCATGGTGATGGCACCGCTTGCCGGTTACTTAATAGAAAAGGTACACGCGGGTCTGCTGGGCGCATTGGGGTTGGCGGTGATGGCGGCAGGCATGTTTTCCCTCGTGTTGTTGCCGGCCGCCCCCTCCGACATCAGTATTATCTGGCCGATGATCCTGTGCGGCGCCGGTTTCGGTTTATTTCAGTCGCCAAATAACCATACGATCATCACCTCAGCCCCCCGCGAACGTAGCGGCGGTGCGAGTGGCATGCTGGGAACAGCACGTTTACTGGGGCAAAGTTCGGGAGCCGCACTGGTGGCGCTTATGCTGAACCTGTTCGGCGATGGCGGAACCCACATTGCGCTGATGGTTGCGGGCATCATGGCTACGCTGGCGGCCATTGTGAGTGGTTTACGTATCACTCAACCCAGGGCAGGCGCATAAAAAAAGCGCGTCATCAGACGCGCTTTTTAACAGTCAGACTTTACGGAGAGCCGATTCAGCTCACCGGCATACTGATGTCGGTTACTTCAGATATTCTCCGCTGCGCAACGCTTCAATGCGCTTATCCAGCGGTGGGTGCGTCATGAACAGTTCGCTCAGCGATTTCGACTTGCCGTTGATACAGAATGCCATCATGCTGCTGGCTTCCTGCGGCTCATAGCTGGTTTTCAGACGCTGTAGCGCGGCAATCATTTTTTCGCGACCGACCAGTTTCGCCGAACCGGCATCAGCATGGAATTCACGGTGACGAGAGAACCACATGGTGATAATGCTCGCCAGAATACCAAAGACCAGCTCCAGCACTGTCGCGACAGCGAAGTAGATCAACGGATTACCATTACCGCCCTCACCTTCTTCTTCACGGTTACCGCCCAGAAAGCCTGCGGCGATCTGCGCGATAATACGTGAGATAAAGATAACAAACGTGTTCACAATCCCCTGAATCAGGGTCATCGTCACCATGTCGCCATTCGCAATATGGCTTATCTCATGCGCAATAACGGCTTCAGCTTCGTCCGGGCTCATGTTTTGCAGCAAGCCCGAGCTCACGGCAACCAAAGACGCATCGCGACGAGCACCGGTAGCAAACGCATTGATGTCTGGCGCATGGTAAATAGCCACCTGCGGCATAGCAATCCCCGCCTGGCGGGCCTGCGTCGCGACCGTATTCATCAGCCAGCGTTCTCTTTCATTACGTGGTTGCTCGATGACCTCTCCACCAACGGATTTCAACGCCATCCATTTGGACATCAGCAACGAAATGAAGGAACCACCAAAACCAAACAGCAGCGCCATGATCAGCAGACCTTGTACGCTGCTCGACTGTATCCCCGTCAGGCTCAGCACCAGCCCGAAAACGACCATCACGGCCAGGTTCGTCAGCAGGAAGAGCGCGATTCGCATCATAATCTTCTTTTAACCTCAACTTAACAAAACGCACTATGCGATTACCCACATCGTATGGGTCTTATTGCTATTTTCAAGCATCAATGGGCTGTAAGTCACCAGAAAGACACAACTTTACATTTGATAGCCCTGGTCTGACGGCCACCCACATATGTTAAAAAAAACAGGCACAATTTCTTGTGCCTGTTCAGGTTATTGCGTGACTGCGGGTTGCTCCGCAGGCTTCTCTTTCTCAAGATGGGCCAGGTCCAGCGCTATTTTCACCGTCTCATCAAGATACGGATCGGGCTCCTGGTAATCCTTCGGCAGATCGTCCAGGTTCTTCAGCGGTGGTTTACCTTCGCGTTTAAAGCGGTCGTTGATACGCGCCAGTCGCATTGCATCATCTTCGTTATTCTCTTTTTCACGTTGCGCAAAATTGAGAGACGCAATGTTGCGTTTATCTTTCATGGCGTTGTAACGGGCAATATCCTTCATGATGTACTGGAATTCAGGATCACTGGCGATACGTGCAGTGTGTTCCTTGAGCAATTCCGGACCGAATGGCGTTAAATCCTCTGACTTCACATAGGTTGCCGCATCAACACTGTCCCACGGTAACGCGTTATCTTCGAATTTCTCACCAGTTTCAGTCTCTTCATTACCTGTCGGCATGAGGATATCGGGTGTAACGCCCTTACGCTGAGTACTACCGCCATTAACACGATAGAACTTCTGGATTGTGTATTGCACGGAACCCAACGCCGGCCATTCAGGACGCAGCATCTGGTCGTAAATGCGATTCAGTGAACGGTACTGCTGCACGGTGCCTTTCCCGAAGGTCGGTTCACCCACAATCAGCGCACGCCCATAGTCCTGCATTGCCGCGGCAAAAATTTCAGATGCGGATGCGCTAAAGCGGTCGACTAACACCACCAGCGGACCTTTATAGTAGACAACGCCGTCGGTGTCGCTGTCTTCGCGAACCTTACCGTTGTTGTCACGCACCTGCACAACCGGGCCAGAAGGGATAAACAAGCCGGAGAGCGAAACCGCTTCTGTCAGCGCGCCGCCGCCGTTGGTGCGCAGATCGATAACGATGCTGCTCACGTTCTGTTTTTCCAGTTTCTGCAGTTGAACTTTGACATCATCCGTCAGGCCAACATAGAAACCAGGAATATCCAGCACGCCCACTTTTTCTTTGCCGACGGTTTTCACCGACATTTTGACAGCACGGTCTTCAAGGCGAATACGTTCACGCGTAAGCGTAACAATTCGGGTCTTCGTACCTTTGCCAGCAGGCAGGATTTCAAGGCGAACTTTACTGCCCTTCGGTCCTTTGATCAGCGCAACGACATCATCCAGACGCCAGCCAATCACATCCACCATGCCTTTACCGTTCTGGCCGACGCCCACAATACGATCGCCAACGCTGATCGCTTTGCTCTTCGCCGCCGGACCACCAGCCACCATGGAGTTGATGACCGTGTAATCATCATCCATCTGCAGCACAGCGCCAATACCTTCCAGAGACAGGCTCATTTCGGTATTGAACTGTTCCGTGTTACGCGGGGAAAGGTAATTGGTATGCGGATCGATTTCGCGCGCGAAAGCGGTCATTGCCAGCGAGAAAACGTCTTCGCTGTTGGTTTGCGCCAGACGGCGAATGGCAAATTTGTAACGACGCGTCAGCGTCTCACGAATTTCTTTGTCGGTCTTGCCCGTTAACTTCAGGCTCAGCTCGTCAAATTTTACTTTTCCATCCCACAGCGCATTCAGCTCGGCCTCATTCTTCGGCCAGGGCGCTTTGCTGCGATCAAGGTTAAACGTATCGGTACCGGTGAAATCCATCGGACGTTCCAGTACGCTTAACGCATACTGATAACGTTCAAATCGACGTTTTTGCGCCAGATTATAGAGATCGTAAAAGACATCCAGCTTGCCCGAACGTAGCTCATCGCCCAGCACGGTTTTCTTTTTAGCAAACTGCTCGACATCGCTCGCCAACAGCACGTTGTGGCTGAAGTCGAGTAAATTCAGATAACGATCGAAAATTTTCGCCGAAAACGACTGATCCAGATCGAACTGACGATAGTGGGAACGTGTGAAACGGGACGTCACACGTTCACTCACTGTCGCATGCTGTGTTTCTTCCTTCAGTACAGGAATTTGATCGGCACGCGTAATGTCGTCCACAGCAAATGACTGGCCTGCTATTGCAAGCAGGCCAGCTAACGCGGTAAGCCTAAAAAAAGTGTTCATGCCCGGCCTGGCCTCCGTTTCAGAACACCAGGTGTTCTGCGCGTACAATCAAAGACATACCCGAATTCAGCTGTACACGGACGCCATCTTTGGTGATTTCTAATACGGTGGCATCCATCGCATTATTACCTGCTTTCACCTTCAGAGACTGCCCTACCGTGAGGACTGAAATGTCAGAAACCGGGGTGTGCTGCTCTTCGCGAGGTGCACGAGGTGCTTTCGCTGCCGGTTTCTCAGCGCGAACTTTACGTTCAGCGCCTTCTTTGCGGCGTGGTGCAGGACGCGGCTTACGTTCGCGACGCGGAGCGTCTTCTTTTTCGCCTGCAGCAGCGGCAGCTTCGCGTTTTTTCGCTTGCTGTTCTGCGCGCTGCGCCTGAACGCGAGCTTTTGCCTCTTCAAGCTGCTTACGTGCATGCTCAACGTGCTGCTCATCCAGCTCACCGCAAGGGTTGCCGTCGAGATCGACACGCGTTGCACCCGGTTTAACACCGTAGAGGTAACGCCAGCTTGAAGTGTAAAGACGTAAAGCGGAGCGAAGTTGAGTCTTGCTAAGGTTCATTTCACCCTCAACGCGCTCTACCAGATCCTGAAAAATGCCAATTTTCAGCGGGCGCGCTTCGCCTTCCGCACTAAAACAGTGAGGAAAACGTTCGGCCAAAAATGCGATAACTTCTTTACTGCTATTCAACTTAGGTTGATTTTCCATGAAATTTCCTGATTACAACGGACGTAGCCAACTAGCCGCAGGCATGAACAGGCGTCATTATAATGACGCCATCAGTAATTGCTACGTTATCCGTTGATTATCCTGCGTCGGCCGCAAAGAATTTTTTGTAATCCGTCATTGCAAGCACCGCCTCAAGCTGTGCAACAAGCTGACGCAGACCCTGTTCATCTTCTTCAGTGAAGCGGCCAAATGCCGTGCTATCAATGTCCAGCACACCCAAAATCCGATTCCCGACCGTCAGCGGCAGTACGATTTCGGAATTGCTGGCGGCATCGCACGCGATATGCCCGTCAAAAGCATGAACATCTTCGATACGCTGAACGCGGTTCTGCGCCACTGCCGTGCCACAGACGCCGCGCCCAACCGGGATACGCACACAGGCGATTTTCCCCTGAAACGGACCTAATACAAGCGTGTCGTTTTCAAGCAGATAAAACCCCGCCCAATTCACTTCTGAAAGACGTTCATACAACAATGCGCTTGTGTTCGCGAGTGTTGCCAGAAAACTTGTTTCACCTGCCATTAATGCCTGAAAGTCGCGATTAAGATCCGTGTATAACTCTGTTTTGTTCATTTTATAATCACTTGGTTGTCTTACTTTACATTGCAGCCTATTAAAATAAGCATTAAATGCGTTAATGCTCAAGATCATTCCCGTCATGAGTTAAGATTACATAAATCTAACACTTTGATTCGCGATACATGGCTCTTAAAACCCCACATATCACGCCAACGAAAAAAATAGCGGTCAGATCCATCGGCGAGGCATTGCCCCGAGCACATTATCACCGTTGCCCTCAGTGCGACCTGCTGTTCAGCCTGCCAAAAATGCGCTCTTACCAGAGCGCGTACTGCCCGCGCTGTCAGGCCAAAATCCGCGACGGACGCGACTGGTCGCTGACACGTCTGGCGGCGATGGCCATCACAATGCTGTTGCTGATGCCTTTTGCCTGGGGTGAACCGCTGCTGCACATCTATTTACTCGGGGTACGCATTGATGCCAACGTCATGCAGGGTATCTGGCAGATGACAAAACAGGGCGACCCGATAACCGGTGCGATGGTGCTCTTTTGTGTCGCTGGCGCGCCGCTGGTACTGGTGACGTCTATCGCCTACCTGTGGTTTGGCAACATTCTGGGGATGAACCTGCGCCCGGTGCTGTTAATGCTGGAAAGGTTAAAAGAGTGGGTCATGCTGGATATCTACCTGGTCGGCATCGCGGTGGCATCGATTAAAGTACAGGATTATGCTTTTTTGCTGCCCGGTGTTGGGCTGACGGCCTTCATCGCACTGGTGATCCTCAGTATTCTGACCTTATCCCACCTCAATGTTGAGCAGTTATGGGAACGCTTTTACCCGCAGAAGCCAGCCCGACGTCCCGACGAAAAACTTCGCGTTTGTCTGGGGTGTCATTTTACGGGTTACCCCGATCCCCGTGGGCGTTGCCCTCGCTGTCATATCCCACTGCGATTGCGCAGAAAGCAGAGCATACAAAAATGTTGGGCCGCTTTATTAGCCTCTATCGTCTTTTTGCTACCGGCCAACCTGATGCCCATTTCAGTCATTTATGTCAATGGCGGGCGTCAGGAAGACACTATTTTTTCAGGTATTATGTCACTGGCGAGCAGCAATGTTGCGGTGGCCGCCGTGGTCTTTATCGCCAGTATCCTGGTGCCATTTACCAAAATAATTGTGATGTTTACACTGTTGATCAGTATCCATTTCAACTCTGTGCTGGGGCTGCAAATGCGTATCCGGCTTCTGCGCCTGGTCACCTGGATTGGTCGCTGGTCAATGCTGGATCTCTTTGTTATTTCATTAACGATGTCTCTGATTAATCGCGATCAGATACTGGCTTTTACTATGGGACCGGCTGCGCTGTATTTCGGCGCAGCGGTAATATTGACTATTCTTTCAGTCGAATGGCTGGATAGCCGCTTACTTTGGGATGCACATGAGTCAGGAAACGCCCGCTTCGCCGACGGAAGCGCAGATTAAAACAAAACGCCGTATTTCGCCCTTCTGGTTGCTGCCGCTCATTGCCCTGATGATCGCCGGATGGCTGGTATGGGGAAGTTATGAAGATCGCGGTAATACCGTCACCATCGATTTTATGTCGGCGGATGGCATCGTTCCTGGCCGAACCCCCGTGCGTTATCAAGGGGTTGAAGTCGGCACGGTGCAGGATATCAATCTGAGCAAAGACCTGCGCAAAATCAAAGTTCGCGTCAGTATCAAGGCCGACATGAAAGATGCACTGCGTGAAGATACACAGTTCTGGCTGGTCACGCCGAAAGCTTCGCTGGCGGGGGTTTCCGGCCTGGACGCGCTGGTCGGCGGCAACTATATCGGCATGATGCCCGGAAAAGGCGAACCCAGCGATCACTTTGTGGCGCTGGATACACAACCGAAATATCGCCTGAACAACGGCGAATTAATGATCCATCTTCAGGCACCGGATCTCGGTTCACTCAACAGTGGCGCACTGGTCTATTTCCGTAAAATTCCCGTGGGGCGTGTCTACGACTACGCCATCAACCCCAACAAACAGGGGGTCACGATTGATGTGCTGATTGAACGACGCTTTACTAATCTGGTGAAAAAAGGCAGCCGTTTCTGGAATGTCTCGGGGGTGAATGCCGACATCAGTCTCAGCGGCGCAAAAGTGAAACTGGAAAGTCTGGCAGCACTGGTGAACGGTGCTATCGCGTTTGACTCCCCGGACAACTCTCAACCCGCAGCTCAGGACGATGCTTTCGGGTTGTACCAGGATCTCGCGCACAGTCAACGTGGCGTGCTGGTGAATCTTGAGCTGCCCAGCGGCAACGGTCTGAAGGCCGGTTCGACGCCATTGATGTACCAGGGGCTGGAAGTGGGTCAGTTAACCAAACTGCATCTCAACCCCGGTGGTAAAGTGACCGGTGAAATGACGGTGGATCCTGCCGTTGTGACGCTGTTACGCGATTCGACACGCATTGAACTACGCAATCCAAAACTGTCGCTCAGCGATGCCAACCTCAGTGCATTGCTCACCGGAAAAACCTTCGAACTGGTGCCCGGTGAAGGCGAACCGCGTAGCGAGTTTGTGGTAGTGCCGGGCGAACAAGCCCTTCTTCATGAGCAAAATGTGCTGACCTTTACCCTCACCGCACCGGAAAGCTACGGCATTGATGCCGGACAGCCGCTTATTCTGCACGGGGTGCAGGTGGGCCAGGTCATTGAGCGTAAACTCACCAGTAAAGGCGTCACATTTATTGTCGCTATCGATCCACAACATCGCGATCTGGTTCAGGGTGACAGCAAATTCGTGGTCAATAGCCGCGTCGATGTCAAAGTCGGTCTGGACGGCATTGAGTTTCTCGGCGCCAGCGCCAGTGAATGGATAAGCGGCGGCATTCGTATTTTACCTGGCACCAAAGGTGAGATGAAGGCCAGTTATCCGCTGTATGCCAATCTGGAAAAAGCCGTAGAAAACAGCCTCAGCGACTTGCCGACAACCACCGTCAGCCTCAGCGCCGAAACGCTACCGGATGTACAGGCCGGTTCCGTCGTGCTGTACCGTAAATTTGAAGTGGGTGAAGTGATCACCGTGCGTCCACGCGCCAATGCCTTTGATATTGATCTGCATATCAAACCTGAATACCGCAATTTGCTGACCAGCAACAGCGTGTTCTGGGCCGAGGGCGGCGCGAAAGTACAGCTCAATGGCAGCGGCCTTACCGTGCAAGCCTCCCCGCTCTCCCGTGCGTTAAAAGGGGCTATCAGCTTCGATAATTTGAGCGGTGCCAGCGCCAGCCAGCGTAAAGGCGACAAACGGATCCTTTATGCGTCGGAAACCGCAGCCCGCGCGGTCGGCGGCCAAATCACCTTACACGCCTTCGACGCGGGGAAACTTGCCGCCGGTATGCCGATTCGTTACCTCGGCATCGATATTGGACAGATCCAGACGCTGGAGTTGATTACTGCGCGCAATGAAGTTCAAGCCAAAGCGGTACTCTACCCGGAATACGTGCAAACCTTCGCCCGGGGCGGCACCCGTTTCTCGGTGATCACCCCGCAAATCTCTGCTGCGGGCGTCGAGCATCTGGATACGATTTTGCAGCCTTACATCAACGTTGAACCGGGACGCGGCAACCCACGTCGCGAATTCGAGCTACAGGAAACCACCATTACCGACTCTCGCTATCTTGATGGCCTGAGCGTCGTGGTTGAAGCCCCTGAAGCCGGTTCGCTGAACATCGGTACGCCGGTTCTGTTCCGGGGAATTGAAGTGGGCACGGTGACGGGAATGACCTTAGGAACGCTGTCTGACCGTGTGATGATTGCTATGCGCATCAGCCAGCGTTATCAGCACCTCGTTCGCAACAACTCCGTGTTCTGGCTGGCATCTGGCTACAGCCTCGATTTTGGCCTGACCGGCGGGGTCGTGAAGACAGGCACCTTTAATCAGTTCGTTCGTGGCGGTATCGCGTTCGCCACCCCGCCAGGCACGCCGCTGGCGCCTAAAGCGCAGGCAGGCAAACACTTCCTGCTGCTGGAAGTCGAACCCAAAGAGTGGCGCGAATGGGGAACCGCGCTCCCTCGTTAACCGCAGAGCTCCGGCGTGCCCGCGCCGGAGCGTTTGTGCTACACTGCGCGCCTGTTTTACTGCCGGTGGTATATTCTTGTGGCTCAACACGCCGTTTATTTTCCTGATGATTTTCTGACGCAAATGCGTGAGATAATGCCTTCTACGCTCTGTTTTGATGATTTTCTTGCCGCCTGCCAGCGTCCGCTACGCCGCAGCATTCGCGTCAACACACTGAAAATCTCCGTCCCCGCGTTTCTCGAGTTGACGGCCCCTTACGGCTGGTCACTGACGCCCGTCCCCTGGTGTGAGGAAGGTTTTTGGATCGAGCGTGATGATGAAGAGTCACTGCCGCTGGGCAGTACGGCCGAGCATTTAAGCGGTCTGTTTTATATTCAGGAAGCCAGCTCAATGCTGCCGGTCGCTGCACTGTTTGCCGACGGAAATAGCCCGGAGCGGGTCATGGACGTCGCCGCCGCCCCAGGTTCCAAAACCACGCAAATCGCTGCCAGAATGCATAACCAGGGCGCGATTCTGGCCAATGAGTTTTCTGCCAGCCGCGTCAAAGTGCTGCATGCGAACATCAGTCGTTGCGGGATCAGTAACGTTGCGCTGACCCATTTTGACGGTCGCGTGTTCGGCGCCGCACTGCCAGAAATGTTTGATGCCATTCTGCTGGACGCCCCCTGTTCAGGCGAAGGCGTAGTGCGTAAAGATCCGGACGCACTCAAAAATTGGTCTGTTGAGAGCAACCTTGACATCGCCGCCACCCAACGCGAGTTAATTGAGAGTGCATTCCACGCGTTGCGCCCCGGCGGAACGCTGGTTTATTCCACCTGTACGCTCAATCGCGATGAAAACGAAGCCGTCTGTCAGTGGCTAAAAGAGACCTGGCCGGACGCCGTTGAATTCCTCCCGTTAGATGACCTATTTCCTGATGCAAAGCGGGCATTGACGCCGGAAGGTTTTCTGCATGTCTTCCCGCAGATTTATGACTGTGAAGGCTTCTTCGTTGCGCGCTTACGCAAAACTCAGGCTATCCCTGCGTTACCCGCGCCAAAATATAAAGTCGGCAATTTCCCGTTTACGCCCGTGAAAGGTCGCGAATCGGCACAGATTACCCAGGCGGCCAGCGCCAGCGGCCTGCAATGGGATGAAAACCTGCGCCTCTGGCAACGTGATAAAGAGATCTGGCTTTTCCCGGAGGCTGTCGAAGGGCTGATTGGCAAAGTGCGCTTCTCCCGACTCGGCCTGAAATTAGCGGAAACCCATAACAAAGGGTTCCGCTGGCAGCACGAAGCGGTCATTGCGCTGGCCAATCCTGAGCACAAAAATGCCTTTGAACTTTCGCCGCAAGATGCAGAAGAGTGGTATCGCGGTCGCGATGTTTATCCACAAACCTCCCCTGCCACAGATGATGTTCTGGTGACATTCCAGCATCAGCCGATAGGTCTGGCAAAACGCATTGGTTCGCGCCTAAAAAATAGCTATCCCCGCGAACTAGTGCGTGACGGTAAGCTGTTTAGCGGTAATGCCTAGAAGCGCGCAAAAATAACGCACTTTTTGACTGGCGCTTTTGCCGCCGTTGACTACGCTGAAAATTGGGCGATCGAACTGGTCGTACCACAATCAGCGAATTTCAACGGAGAGCAAATGATGAAAACCAGTGTACGTATTGGCGCTTTTGAAATTGACGACGGTGAGTTACACGGTGAATCGCCGGGGGATCGAACGTTAACCATTCCGTGTAAATCCGATCCTGATTTATGTATGCAACTGGATGCCTGGGACGACGAAACCAGCATCCCCGCCCTCCTCAATGGAGAACATTCCGTTCTATTTCGCACCCGCTACGATCGCCATTCCGATGCCTGGGTCATGCGTCTTGCCTGACTCAAAAAGAACCCGTCGCCAGACGGGTTATTTATTTCTCCCTTTCCCTCCACCGATAACCTCTCCTACACTAACGGTACGGCAATACAATTTGAGGATGGAATGTTCGCACTGGTACTTTTTGTTTGCTACCTGGATGGCGGTTGCGAGGATATCGTGGTGGATGTCTACAATACTGAGCAACAGTGCCTGTTCTCAATGGACGATCAGCGAATTCGCCATGGAGGCTGCTTCCCGATAGAAGACTTCATCGATGGATTCTGGCTGCCGGCCCAGAAATACAGCGATTTCTGATTACTGCAACTGGACCAACGTCAGTTCGCCACCGAAAACAGCACCGGTATCAATATAGTGCAGGTTATCTATATCCACGCGATGACGTAACGGGGTATGGCCAAACCAGAAGTGATCCGCCCCACTAATACCGCCACCGCGTCCCGCCAGTCGTTCACTCAGACGCGTGCGACTCCACAACACCTCATGCAAGTCGACAGGCTTTTGCCACTGATACTCATCGTCCGGATAATCAGCATGCGCCACAACATGCATGCCATTGTGGCAATGCAGCTCCAGAATCCACGGAAGTTCACGGCAATCTTCCAGCGCGCGCCTTGCCTGCGCCTGCTGTATTGCCGGTAACGCCATAAACCAGCCCCCGCCATTCATCGACCATAACGAAGGCTCTTCTGATTTCAGCGCATCCATCGCCATTTGCTCATGGTTCCCTCTGATCGCCACCATCCAGTTTTTACGCAGTAACCGGAGGCAGCCCAGACTGTCCGGCCCACGATCGATAACATCACCTACCGAGACCAGCAAATCCTGCCAGGGATCAAAATGGCATTCGCGTAATTTGGTCATCAGCAAGGCGAAGCACCCGTGGAGGTCGCCTACAATCCAGACGTGCCGCCACTGGTTTCCGTCAACGCGCAGATAGACATTATCAGGCTGTTTCATCTCTCCTCCTCTCCCATACGACACACCCCAAAAAATTGAATAGCAGAGGCAAAAAACCAGGGCGATTGAGGGGCGAAGTATGGAATTGTTTAAAAAGAGTACAGCGTGTGGCGCAGGTTTGTGCCAGGAAATAACAGCGTATTTTTCACTTAAAAAGAGACGGATTACGGTTCCCGCATTGTCCTGAATTTTATTTTTTCTTTATAATTCGTATAAATAAAAGATTCTTAAAAACAACCGATCTACGTTGTGTTTTTAAAGCCTGCGGTTACAGCTGAAACATCAACGGATTGCGAGGCCTTTTCAGCCAGGCTTTAAGCTGAAAAATACGATGTCCAGATACCCATTCAGGTTTTGTCTCCTGAATGGGCAAAGTGTCTTATTGCGGCTACCAGGTCAGCGGCGTTGAGGTGTAGTCCACGAAATGGTGCCCACCCTTTCCTTGATAACTTTCCAGAACGTTAGCCAGTCCCTTAACGCTTTCTTCAACCGTAAGCGGTGCCTGCGCGCCACCCATATCAGTCTGCACCCAGCCCGGATGCAGTGACAGAAGCGTCAGACCACGAGAATCTGTCTCCGGTAACAAGGCGCGTGTCAGCATGTTCAGGGCGGATTTACTTGCCGAGTAGAGAGGCATATCAGCCTGCGTGTTTTCGTTCAGGCTGGCAAGTATTGAACTGGTGAAGGCCAGGATCCCTGTTCCCGGCTTAACGGCATCAAGTACTAAATTTGCTAACCTGATAGGCGAGAACGTATTGGTCATAAACAAGGACAAGAGCTCTTCTGGCGTCGCGGAACTGGCTGACTGATGCTGCGGCCCTTGCACGCCAGCATTAATCAGAATGACATCGTATTGCCCTGGCTGCAGCAACTGACCGAAAGCAGTGCTTTGCTGCACATCATTAATATCGAGAGTCAGCCACGTAATTTCTGGATATGTCTCAGCGCCAACAGACTGCCTGCGCGTTGCAGAGACTGCCCATCCCCGGTGATGCAGCTCCTGACTCAGACCAAGCCCGATCCCCCGAGATGCACCAATGATGAGTGCCTGATGTTGCTTACTCATATTTCCTCCGTTTGAGTATGGTCGGATTACGTCCTGTACCAGAACTCAGTAGCAGTAACCGGATCTTCCGACATCCTGATATCAGTATTTCAATGAGCCCCAGACTGAATGCGAAACGTTAAGATATTACTGATGTATTAAACATAAGGAATGTTCAATTTGTGCTGCAATGATTTTTTTGAAGGGCTAATTATTTATCGCTGTGGCGGCAAGCACAGCGGCTAAACTTTCCGCTCCGGATAAAAATAGACGTGCAGTAGCGTTGACAAGTATTATTGTTGCCTTTGCGAAAAGTGAAACAATACACACGCCATCATTTCATTTTTAACCAAAATGATTCCTGGCAAACATTATGAAATTGTTTCTTCATGGGTCTGATATTCTGTCCAGCCGCATCTGTGACCTCCCAACAGATCCAACATTCAGGACAAACATAAGCGGAACTTTGCATTGCTTCAAGTTCATTGGTGTAGCTGATTATCACACCACTCTCATGAAGCCATACCTTAGAGATAGTCTCAACTTCTGCTAAATCATCTTTTTCCCTGCTCTCTTGAATGCAATTTACTTTCTTTCTGTTTTTAATAGCATTCACATAATACCTTAAGTCGATCATCGCCGGGTTCGTCGCAAAAAATAACTGTGGTAAGAATATATTATCCTATTGCTTCTCCCACAGCATCACAGATGTAACAAAATACGGTCTACCACACACCGTCAACCTTACCGCGTTCTTCCTGACTCCTTGCTGCTATTTTCCAGTCTGACATTCCCCCTAAAATTGGTGGGATTATGAGCCAACAAATCCTTCTTCTGATTTACATGCCATAATGCCCCCAGTCATTGGTGTATATCGGTACTTTTTGGAAAAATAATAAACGGACTTAGACATGACCAAATTCTTGATGCTGGTAGTAATGCTAGCAACCATTGCTGGCTGCACTCCACTTACCCCAAAAGATTGCCAGAAGAAAAGCGCTCTTGATTCGTGCTCTTACAAGCGTTCAGGTAAAGTCACCGATAAAGACATTTATGGCGAACAAGCATCAGGTATAAAAAAAGCACTCGATGCAGCACTTACCAAACCACACGCCTGGAATGGTAAAAGATGTAATGTGCATCTGGATTTCAATATGGACGGCACCTTGCAGAATTTCATCATAAAGAGTGGAGATAAGGATTACTGCCGTGCTTTAGCTGAAGCCTCCAGGCGAGCAAAATTCCCAGCATTTACTGACCTGAATGTTTACAACGACATGGGTTCTGCTCAGTGGGATATGCACGGACAACCATGAAAAAATATACGCTGACTGTCGGCTTCGTGCCAGCAGCGGACTTTTCTAACGCCGCTGATGTATTAATCAATGGAGAGCAGGCCATATTTATAATATAAATTGACGGGTACGCTGAATTTTACAGGAACATCTCCGATGAATATTGCTGCCTCCATTGCCCTTTTGAGCGCTTGCCCAGTTGTGAGTCTGGCGGCAGTACCGGTGACCCTTTCCGAAACTGTCCTGGATGCCGCAGGGCCAAAAGGCCCTTTGAAAGGCACGTTACTCACCCCGAATTCAAAACCAACAGCCGTTGTTCTTATCGTTCCAGGCTCCGGGCCGACCGATCGGGATGGAAACAACCCGCTTGGTGTGAATGCATCGCCTTACCGACTTCTTGCTGAAGGTCTGGCTGCCAAAGGCTTTGCGACGCTTCGTATCGACAAACGTGGAATGTTCGCTAGCGCAATGGCCGTAGAGGATGCCAATGCGGTGACGATTGCTGACTATGTTGACGACGTTCGATCCTGGGTAGACGTGCTTAGACGTCACATGCACACTCCCTGTATTTGGGTTTTAGGACACAGCGAAGGGGGCGTTGTCGCACTTGCCTCGGCTCAAGAAGAGGATGTGTGCGGCGTGGTTCTTATCGCAACGCCCGGGAGGCCGATGGGAGAGGTGTTGAGGGGGCAACTTAACGCTAATCCGGAAAACGAAATGCTATTAAAGCAGGCACTGCCGATAATTGATGCCCTGGAGCATCGGCGGCGAGTCGATATTACGAATATGCACCCAGCACTGCAAAGTATCTTTAATCCTGCGGTTCAGGGGTTTTTGATCAATGCGTTTTCATATAATCCGGGTCATCTCATTTCGAGTATTTCCAAACCCGTGATAGTGCTACAAGGGCAACGCGATCTCCAGGTGGAAGAAACGGATGCAAGACTGCTTAAGGCCGCGAATCCTCAAGCGTCCCTGGTTATACTGCCCAATATGAACCATGTTATGAAAGAGGTGGCTTCGGACGATCGCAAGGCGAATATCGCGTCATACGCCGAACCCGCGCTCCCCTTAGCTCCCGGTTTAATCGACTCGATTGAGCATTTCCTGATCCACAACTCACCTTTTCCCGAAAAGTAATAGTTGCTCTGCTCGCGGTGTCCTGCCAAAAAACGATTTACTTTTAAAGAGTTCAGCATTCTTTAAAGCATTCGTCTGCTCCTCGCTCTAAACAGACATAGCTAATCTCGAGATTGACTATGAATTTGTATCATCAGTTACTGGAAAGCGATGAGCTAATTAAATAGCTGATCTTCAAATCGCTGAGCTTTTGTCTACCTGTGTTTTCCGCCAGCCAATGGATTTAACATATTCATTAAGTGGCGTACCTTGTTCAGAACCCATGTCAGCAAACCTTCGTTTATGTGTTGTATCCCATAGCCGAACACACCTCTGATTTCTTCATGCAGAGCGGCCTCAGACAGATGAGTGCTCCGGTGCTGATTCTGTTTACGACCACAGTCCACAAACTCCTCATTAAATACCCCTCAAACCATCAGGGTTTGTGAAATCCGCCATAATTAGTAGGGATACTCAAAGGTAGGAGACAATCATGAAGGAGTTACTAAAGCTAAATATCGACGAGTTCAAAACTCACTTCCAGGGGGAGGTGATTCTTCCTGACGATGCAGGCTACGACGAGGTGCGCCAGATCTGGAACGCCATGATCGACCGCAAACCCGCGCTGATCGCCCGCTGCACGTCGCCTGAGGATGTCGTCCAGGCTATCGAATTTGGACGAACGCAGAATCTCCTCATTTCGATCCGAGGAGGTGGACACAATATCGCGGGCAATGCCGTGTGCGACGACGGCCTAATGATCGACCTCTCGCTGATGAAGAAAGTGCAAGTGGACCAGGCAACCAACAGGGCTAGCGTTGAACCTGGCTGCACCCTTGGCGACTTTGATAAGGTGGTGCAGGCACATGGCCTTGCCACGCCACTGGGCATCAACTCGACCACCGGTGTGGCCGGCCTGACGCTCGGCGGCGGGTTCGGCTGGCTGAGTCGCAAGTACGGTATGACAATAGACAATCTGCTCTCTGCGGAGGTCATTACGGCAGATGGCAGCCAACTGCACGCCAGCGAATCAGAAAACCCGGATCTCTTTTGGG
This sequence comes from Citrobacter sp. GW821-FHT07H02, assembly GCF_059418505.1. Taxonomy (NCBI): domain Bacteria; kingdom Pseudomonadati; phylum Pseudomonadota; class Gammaproteobacteria; order Enterobacterales; family Enterobacteriaceae; genus Citrobacter; species Citrobacter sp. GW821-FHT07H02. The sequence goes on from NZ_JBWKPZ010000003.1 coordinate 272,935, forward strand.
GGTTGCGGGGCGGAGGTGGCAACTTCGGTGTTGTTACTTGCTTCGAATTCCAACTCCATCCCGTCGGGCCGAATGTATTGAGTGGACTCATCGTGTTTCCGTTTGATCAGGCAAAGTCCGTTATCTCACAGTTCGCCCAATTCACCGAGACGATGCCGGAAGAGCTCAATGTTTGGATGGTAACGCGCAAGGCGCCTCCGCTACCTTTCCTGCCCAAGGACGTTCACGGGAAAGAGATGGTCGCGCTCGCGCTGTGCTATGTGGGCGATCCTAAAGAGGGTGAGAAGCTTATTGAGCCATTACGCGGGTTTGGTACGGTGCTCGGCGAGCACATCGGAGTGCAGCCTTATATCGCCTGGCAGCAGGCATTCGACCCGCTATTGTCGAAAGGGGCGCGTAACTACTGGAAATCGCACAACTTCTCGCAACTCAGTGAGGGTGTTATTGATGCCATCATCGAATACGCCGCCAGGTTGCCGTCACCCCAGTGTGAGATATTCATCGGGACAATTGGAGGTCAGACAGCCAGCGTCTCGCCCGAAGCAATGGCCTACTCAAGTCGGGATGCCAACTACGTGATGAATGTGCACGGTCGCTGGGAGTCAGCCACGGAGGATGAGCTCTGCATTACCTGGGCGCGCGAATTCTTCGCTAAATCACAACCGTTTGCCAGCAGCGGTGCATACATCAACTTCCTCACCCAGGAGGAGACTGACCGCATCGCCTTCGCTTACGGTGCGACCTGGAATCGACTAGTGGAGCTCAAGAAAAAGTACGACCCGACGAACCTCTTCCGGATGAATCAGAACATCAAACCGGTATGAGACCAGGTATTGCGCCTGACAGCAGTATGTCGCCAGCACGCTACGCATACTGCGGATGCTAAACGTTAGGCGCAGTAACATGGATATCGACTTGATCCTCATTTCGAGCAGCAATTTTGTCTGCACTGTTCGCTCTTCGCTGATAACCGACGTCATGCCCAGAGCGTGCCAGATATAGTCATTCATTTACACCAAAGATGTGTAATTCGATTATAAGCATACACTTCTGTTGAGGTGACCAGATTTACTGTGCAGCTACAACCAGTTATACCGAGTGCAATGATCGCGCAAGAGATCGAGAAAACGACGAGCCGTGTTGGTGAGGGGCGATTTTTGTGACCAGAGTACGCAATATTGTGCCTGCGGCAGGTTGTTGATCGGCAATATTGCCAGCTGTTGTTGAAACCAGATGGAACGCACCATCGCTCTGGCCACCACCACCAGATACCACGTCTCCAGTACCATATTCATACCGCTAATAAATGAGTCAGTATGTACTGCTGGCGTGATCAGATGCTGATAAAGTTCACTCCATTCCAACTGTACCTGTTGGTAATACCCCATATCCGTTTTTGGCAATATCCATTTCGCCTCTGTCAACTCACCGAATGTAGAAGACCGGGACAGCGGATTATCTTTGTGAGAGATAATGCAAAATTCGGCGCTAAACAGTGGCTCACAGATCAAATCATCGAGCGGTAATTCCGGGCTGACGGTACCGACGGCAAAGTCCAGTCGCCCCTCCCGCAACGCGGGCAACAGCGTAGAAAGTTGTGCTTCATGAATGAATACATTGGATTGTGAAAAGGATTGGCGAAACGCATCCACCAGCGCCGGTAACACAGTGAGGGAAAGTAAAGAGGAGCAACCAATCGCCACACTGCCTTGCTTAAGCTGGTCGAGTTGTTGAATTTCATGAGCGGCGCGCTGGAGTTCTTCAAGAATCAGCTGCATACGGCGCGAAAAGGCCAGTCCCGTTTCGGTGAGTGTCATTCCATGAGTGCTGCGAATGATCAACTGGGTTTGCAGTACCTGTTCCAGTTCCCGAATAGTACGACTCACTGCCGGTTGCGATTGCCCAAGCGCCCGCGCAGCCCCTCGAATGCTGCCGCTACGAATCACCTGCTGAAAGACTTTCAACTGCTGAATCTTTGGTAAGTAGCGCATTCTGAGCCCTATCAGAAAAAAACATCACCGATTAAAAATTAGTATCTTATGCCCCTTCAATAAAGTCGATAATTTCGATGGCGCAAGCACGTGTTATCAACATCATAAAGTGACGTAAGTCACGCAAAAACAGACGCCACCCTATTCGTTGGTTTTCCGGGTGATAATTAAAAGGAATACATCCGATGAAAAATCGTTCGTTGATGGTTTTTTTGCTGTTTATGGGTTATGCCGTGGTTTATCTCGATAAAACTATTATCGGCTTTGCGCTGCTACCCATAGAAAAAGAGTTTCATTTACTGCCTGAGCAACTCGGTTATATCACCGGGATGTTTTTCCTCGCCTATTCGTTGTTTCAGGTTCCCGCAGGTTGGCTAAACGATCGTATCGGTTTTAAGAAAGTCCTCTGCTGTTCTTTGTTATTGTTGGGCGGATTTGCTCTGTGCTTTGGCTTGCTGGGCTTCAGTTTGGGTCTGCTGGTCACTTTTCGTTTCCTTTCCGGTATGGGGCACTCAGGTTATCCAACGGCGTGTGCCAAAGCTGTCGTCGCTAATTTTCCTCTTGAACAGCGCACGTTTACCCAATCGATTCTGCTCTCTTCTGCCGGGCTGGCGATGACCGTCGGGCCGCTGATCGCCGTCTATGTACTGGCGCATCTTGGCTGGCGTGGCTCATTTTCCGGGCTCGGTTTGGTCGCCTTCGCCATCATGATAGCCGTCTTGTTGCTGGTGCCAAATCCGCCTAAAACAGCAGATGAAAAATCCGCGGCAGCGGCGGTGAGTTACAAAGGCTTATTGAAAAACCCCATCGTTATCCTGCTGTTTATCTCGATTTTTTGTATCAACATCCCTGCTTATGGCCTGTTGGCCTGGTTACCGAAATTCCTCGTTCAGCAACGGGGGATGCCAATAGGTACCTCCAGCCTGGTCGTTGCAGCAGGTGGCCTTGGGATCTGGATTTCCTCACTCGGTAGTGGCTGGCTGGTCGGGCGCTACCTGCAAGGACGTGAACCCCTGTTTGTCTGTTGCAGTTCGCTACTCAGCGCATTGTGCATCTGGTTAGTATTTATCAGTCAAACGGCTCTGGTTTCCAGTGTGTTCCTGTTTATTGGTTATATCTTCCTGATGGGTTCATTTGTCACCGTCTTCACGCTGCCAATGAAACGCCTGCAGACCGAAGTCATAGGCGCTGGTATGGGCATGATTAACACTGGGGGAACACTCGGGGGCTTTATCGCACCGATTGCTATCGGCTATTTAGTCACCATCAGCGGTAATTACACGACGACCTTTATTTTTTTAGCCATGGCTATGGTGGTTTCCGGGTTAATTGTTTTACCGCTGGCGGGCAAATCACGTCACCAACTCTCACCTGAAGGAATCTGAAAATGAATGCTGAACAACTCATCGCTGACGTGGAACAGGACGTCCTGACATGGCGTCGTCATCTCCACGCCAACCCGGAGCTGTCGTTTCAGGAGCATAAAACGGCCGACTATATCGTGGAGCAGCTGACACGCTTTGGCGGGCTTAAAATCAGCCGTCCGACAGCAACGAGCGTGGTCGCGTATCTGCAAGGTGTTGCTGCAGGCCCATGCTATGCATTGCGTGCAGATATCGATGCCCTGCCATTGCAGGAAAAAAATGACGAGCCATTCTGCTCGACGAATCCTGGGGTGATGCACGCCTGTGGTCATGATGCCCACACCGCGATGCTGTTGGGTGCCGCGCGTGTGTTGTGTCAGATGCAGGAGCAATTAAAGGGGTCTGTCTGTTTTATCTTCCAGCATGCGGAAGAGTTGCCGCCAGGCGGCGCACAAGAGCTGGTTGATCTCGGGTATCTTGACGATGTGAGTATGATCTTCGGACTGCATGTTTTCCCGACGGTCCCAACCGGGATCGTCAACATGAAGCAGGGGATTTTCAGCGCCGCCTGTGACAACTTCGACATCGTGATTCAGGGCAAAGGCGGCCACGGCTCGACACCGCAGCACTGCATCGATCCTATTGTGATTGGCGCTGAAGTTGCCACGTCATTACAGAATATTGTCGCGCGTAAAATCGATCCGCTCATGGTTCCAGTATTGAGCATCACCACTTTCCAGGCCGGAGCCAGTTATAATGTGATCCCTGATAGTGCGCGTCTGGCGGGGACACTGCGTACGCATAACCGTGAAGTTCGTGAGAAAGTACCACAACTGGTGGAACAGACCGTCGCAGGTATCTGCCAGGCGCATGGAGCAAGCCACAAAATTAGCTGGACACGGGGTTTTTCCAGCGGCGATAACCATCCGGATGCGTGTGCTATCGCCCGCCAGGTGGTGGCTGACGCGTTGGGGCCAGATGCTCTGGAGGAGGTTGATACTCCACTGTTTGGCGGGGAGGATTTCTCGTCATATCAGGCGAAACGGCCTGGTTGTTTTCTGTTTATCGGCTGCGGCAATGAAGCTATCGGTGCCACCCATGGCCTGCACAACCCCTACTTTAAACTGGATGAGGCCGCCTTGCAGGTGGGTGTAAAACTGCATGTGGGCTTTATTCGTCAGTTATTGATGCGTTAATCCATAAGATCTGGCCCATCAGGCATTTTTGTTGCGGCCAGTTTCAACACGTCTCATACCATGACTGACCGAGCGCATGTACGAAAAAGAATTCGGGAAGGATTTTACACAAAAACCGCTGGAGCATAAGCCGGGAAAATGACAGAGAAGAACCCTAATACCAGAAAAAAAGAGTATGTGATGCTCGTTTTTTTTCGGCGTAAATGAATTGTTAATGTTAATGTCGGGTGGTATAACGGAAAAAGACCGGATATTGAAATTCGGGATAATTTCGGGTTTTTTCGGACATGATGTCTTAAGCGCCTGAAATTAAAGCCAGATAAAAAGAGACCGAATACGATTCCTGTATTCGGTCCAGGGAAATGGCTCTTGGGAGAGAGCCGTGCGCTAAAAGTTGGCATTAATGCAGGCTAAGTCGCCCTGCCCTTTAAGAATAGATGACGACGCCAGGTTTTCCAGTCCGTGGCTAAAGTGGCTGGAAAAAAAGGATGCTTGTCACCCGCTACAACGTAAAAACCGCAAGTTCTTCTGCGAGAAACTTGCGGTTTTTTATTGGAAATCAGAAAGATATTTCTGACAATTAACAGAGTTTTTCTGCTCTTTCAATAAACGGCGCCAGGCTCATTTTTTCCCCTGGCTTCGCAGGATCGTCAATCTGAATAATGGTAAGAGGCTGAGCATTGGTTTTCCCGCTGCTTACCTGCTGCTGCGCGATATCATTGAGCGGGTATTGCACCAGCGTACTGGGGTTGATCACATACAAGGCATTCCCCGCCCGACACGTCAGCATCACTTCTTCACGGTTAAAGGCCCACTTGTCTTTACCGACTTCAAAGCGGCTTACGGTGATCACCTGGGGTGCTGCCATTGCTGCTGTGGAACTTGCCAGTAGTAGAAGAGAAAGAATCATTTTTTTCATACGTTTTGCCTGTCCATCAGAACGGTTCCAGGGTCGCAAACAGGCTGACAATGGCCAACACGACGCCCCCAATTCCCCATTCAATTTGAGTCATCCAGATAAACCAGAGATTCGCGCGGTGATTTTCTTCGCGCATCCGTGGTACGAGAACATACCGATTCGTCAGCGCAATTGCCACCATTAGCAGTACCAACGCAATTTTTAGCACCAGTAACTGCCCGTACGCGGTATGCCATGGCGCAGTAAATCCGTTAATAAACAGGATATTAAAGATACCTGTCAGTAGCACGCCAGCCACAAACGCGTGACCATAACGGGAAAAACGCATCATGGTGTCAATGGCCTGTTCGCGCCAACGGCCTCTTGCGATGCGCATACAGTAGATTACGGGCAGCAGCCCGCCAAACCAGGCCGCCGCGCAGATCAGATGCAGGGCATAGTTTGTTTTCACCAGCCCGCCCAGCACGCCGTGATGTACGGCGGCATGCCCCACGCCCGCGAGAAATAGCAGTTGGCCCAACGTGAGGATAAGCAGCAAACGTGGCAAATTACGCGGTACAATCAGCACAACACCCAGCGTGACGAAGGCCAGGATAATCTGCCATAGCCAGACGCCGCCAAATTGCGTTTGCAGGACGGCGCCCCACACGGGGACGGAAAAGACATCCGGCCAGCCGGAACCCATTAATCCGCCCTGAACCATAAACATCAGCGCAGCGCTGATAAAACTCCACGTCGCGGCATGTTGTTGAAGACGCAGGAAACGGCGCGCCATCAAACGACGAATCGAGAACGGCGCCAGCCATGCGCTATACAACGCACAGCCAAACACCAGCATCAGAGCGGTAAAATGGATAAATCTGAGCGCTATCCAGGAGAACGTCAGCATAGTTACTTCACGCTAAAGGTGTATTGCCCTTTGGTTTTATGACCGTCCACCGAGACGACATGCCACTCCACCGTGTAAGTTCCCGGGGTCATGGGCTGGTCAAGTGGGACAATCAGTTGTTTTTCATCCTGTTCGTTGCGCTTCGCTTTTTGCGTTTTAATGATTTCCTGTTTTGCTCCCGTGATCGTTGCCCCGCTGAACCCCGGTTCAATACCCTCAGAGAAATTCAGCGTGATGGCCTGTAAAGCGGCTTCAACCGCTGCATTCGCGGCAGGATATTGGTGTGTTAAATGCGCATGAGCCCAGGCGGCAGGAGCGACCAGCGTTGAGACAAGAAAGATGAATGCATAACGCAGCGATGGGGCAGCAAAAACCATATCAAATATTCCTTTTTGTTATGTCATAACCCTATGAGAATAACCTTCTATAATGATTGAGTCGAGAATCATCATTTGTGGCTTGCCATTGCGCCTGGGAGTTAGTAACTTTTGCGCGCACTTGATGAGGAGAAGCGCATGAAAACAAATCTGGCTCTACTTGAACAGGCAGAAATGGATAAGGTCAACGTCGATCTGGCCGCTGCAGGCGTGGCATTTAAAGAGCGCTACAACATGCCGGTCGTGGCTGAAGTTGTCGAACGCGAGCAACCAGAGCATTTACGCGGATGGTTTCGCGAGCGACTGATCGCACACCGTCTGGCCTCCGTTTCGCTTTCACGTTTACCTTACGAGCCTAAAGTTAAATAAAGCTTATATAACGTTACACTTCCTTACATGACAATTGCTACAGTATAAGAGCATTCTTAATCCCTGATTTAAGGATGATTGTAGACACTATGAAAAGGAAGTCATTATGTCACACTGGAAAATTGCTGCAGCACAGTACGAACCCCTACAAACCAGTCTGGCGGAACACGTTGCGCACCATCTGAAATTTATTGAGAAAGCCGCCAGCCATCGATGTGAATTGTTGGTATTTCCTTCCCTGTCGCTGCTGGGATGCACCGATCAGGATGATTCACTGCCCGCCCCGCCCGACAGCGCGTTATTACAACCTTTGGCTTACGCCGCCGCTACGTACCGCATGACGATCATCGCAGGTTTGCCGGTGGAGCATCACTCCCGTTTCGTTAAAGGTATTGCGGTGTTTAGTCCGTGGATCTCTTCGCCGTTAACCTTTCATCAAAGTCATGGCGCCTGTATTGCCCGGCATCTAAAGACCATCAGCGTTGTCGACGAACAACCTGAAGGCATGGATATGGATCCGGCGTTTTCGCTGTTCACCACCGGTCAAAGCGTGAGTGAGCCAAACCTGCAGGCCTCCACCTCCCGATTGCAGCGCTTCTCGCATCAATTCGCCATTGCCGTTTTGATGGCAAATGCGCGTGGAAGCAGCGCATTATGGGACGAAAGCGGTCAGCTTATCGTCCGTGCTGACCGCGGTTCGTTATTGTTGACAGGTCAGCGTACCGCACAGGGCTGGCAAGGTGATATCATTCCACTTCGCTAAGCGTTTTGGTCCGGAGCCTCCCATGTTGCGCATTATAGATACAGAAACCTGTGGCCTGCAGGGTGGAATTGTTGAGATCGCGTCAGTTGACGTCGTTGACGGCAAAATTGTGAATCCCATGAGCCACCTGGTGCGTCCTGATCGCCCCATTAGCCCGCAGGCCATGGCGATCCACCGCATTACCGAGGCCATGGTGGCTGACAAACCGTGGATTGAAGACATTATTCCGCTCTATCACGGAAGTGACTGGTATGTCGCGCACAACGCCAGTTTTGACCGTCGCGTTTTGCCGGAGATGCCCGGCGAGTGGATCTGCACCATGAAACTCTCCCGCCGGTTATGGCCGGGAATTAAATACAGCAACATGGCGCTGTATAAATCACGCAAACTGAGTGTGCAGACACCGCCAGGGCTTCATCATCACCGCGCGCTGTATGACTGTTACATCACGGCGGCTCTGCTCATCGATATCATCAACACCTCTGGCTGGTCGGCAGAACAGATGGCCGATATCACCGGTCGCCCTGCGCTTCTCACCACCTTTACGTTTGGCAAGTATCGCGGGAAGGCCGTTTCTGAAGTGGCGGAACGCGATCCGGGCTATCTGCGTTGGTTGTTCAACAATCTTGACAGCATGAGCCCGGAACTGCGTTTAACGCTAAAACACTATCTGGATAACGCTTAAACGTCTGCCTGTCCGGGCAACGTCCCCTGCGCGAGCGCAATCAGGAAAGCGAATTCCAGCGCCACGCCTTCATACGATTTAAAGCGCCCTGATTTGCCGCCATGCCCGGAATCCATGTCCGTACACAGCAGCAGCAGGCGCTCATCGGTTTTGAGTTCCCGCAGTTTTGCCACCCATTTGGCAGGCTCCCAGTACTGCACCTGGGAATCATGCAGGCCGGTGGTGACCAGAAGATGCGGGTAGCCCTGCGCACGGACATTATCGTAAGGACTGTAGCGCTTCATGTAGGTGTAATATTCAGGATCCTGCGGGTTGCCCCACTCTTCAAACTCTCCCGTGGTCAATGGGATCGACTCGTCGAGCATGGTGGTTACCACATCAACAAACGGAACCTGCGCAATCACGCCGTGAAAAAGTTCAGGCCGCTCATTAATCGCAGCGCCCATCAGCATTCCCCCTGCGCTTCCCCCCATTCCATAGCACAATGAAGGCGAACCGTACCCCAGATTGACTAAGGCGTCACAGACATCCAGATAGTCGTTGAAGGTATTTTCCTTTTTCAGAAACTTGCCATCTTCGTACCACTGTTGCCCCAGTTCACCGCCGCCGCGCACATGCGCGATGGCGTAGACAAAGCCCCTATCCAGCAGACTGAGTCGACTGCTGCTGAAGTCGGCATCCATGCTGGCACCGTAGGAACCATAGCCATACACCAGCAGCGGATTATGATGTCTGCGAAAATGCTTTTGATGGTAAACCAGTGAAACTGGCACCTCAGTGCCGTCACGGGCGGTTACCCACACGTGTTCACTGCGATAATTCGCCGCGTCAAATCCTGGGACATTGGTCTGTTTAAGGACCCGTCGCTCACCAGTGTCCATATCCAGTTCAAATAACGTATCCGGTGTCGTCATTGACGAGTAGCCATAGCGCAGGCGTGAGGTTTCCGGTTCCGGGTTGTAGGCAATCCAGCTCACATAAGCCGGATCATCAAAAGCGATCCCCACCACTTCACCTGTTTTGCGGTTTATTTGCCGCAGACTGGTCAACCCGCGCTGGCGTTCTTCCACCACCAGCCAGTCGGTGAAAAGCGTGAACCCTTCCAGCATGATGGCCTCTCGCGGCGGGATCAGCGCTTCCCAGGCGTTTTCATCACGGACACGCGTGCGGTACAGACCGAAATTTTTACCCTGCCGGTTTGAACGCAGATAAAACGCATGCTGGTAGTGATCGAGGCTATATTCATGATCCTTACGGCGCGGTAAAAACACGAACGGTTCAGCATCGGCAAGCTCTGCGTCGAGCAGGCGTACTTCACTGGTCGTCGCGCTGGCGAGTTGGATCACCACATAATGCTGCGACGTCGTTTTATGCAGACTGACATAAAACATATCGTCTTTTTCTTCGTAGACCAGTTCATCGCTGGATGTCGGCGTTCCAACCGTATGACGCCACACCTGGTACGGCAACAGCGTGACGGCGTGTTTACGCACGTAATAGAAGGTCTGTGAATCATTCGCCCACACCAGTTCCGGCTCAACATTATCCAACAGCTCCGGATACCAGTTGCTGGTTTCCAGGTTGCGAAAGCGGATCCCATACTGGCGGCGGGAGAGATAATCCTCTGCCAGCGCCATAAGGCTGTTGTCGGGGGAAATCGCGAGCCCGCCCAGCGTATAAAACTCGCTGTGTGCCGCGCGCTGGTTGCCGTCCAGCAACGTCTCCCATTCATCCCACTCTTCAGTGAACGCCGATTGTCGCTGGTAAATGGCGTATTCACCCCCTGGCTCATAGAGATGCCGGTAGCGGTAGCCATTCTTTATGTAAGGCGCAGAGACATCCTGAGGGGGGATCCTGTCGATAATTTCTTTCAGCACACGCTCCTGGAGCGCTTGCTGAGAAGCCATGACCTTGTGCCCGTAGGCATTTTCCTGATGCAGATAATCCAGCACATCAGGCTGCGCACGGGAGTCGTCGCGCAGCCAGTAGTAGTTGTCGATACGGGTGTCGCCATGCACGGTCATGGCGTGAGGAATTTTGTGCGCTTTTGGTAGCATGTCATTGTTCTTTTGCAATATACACTCTATAAGGTGTGGCAAAAGTTACGCGCAATGCAAGCGAAACATGCGACTTCGCAAAGTGGATTAACCCGGCAACGCCTGTTTTTGTTGTTGCAGATCCCGCTCAATATCTTCCCGGACGTCCTGCGGGATCTTCAGGGCATCGCCCAGCGCGTTGAGGTAGCTGCGCTCCATAAAGTGGTCAATATCGATTGCCGCACAGCTCAGGAAGTAAATTTCCAGCGCCTCTTCTTCATTACGGATCCCCTGCGCCAATCGCTGCGGGTCGAGCGGTTGTTCAATGGCGTGTTCAATGAGCCTCCGCCCCTGCTCTTCCACACCGGCTTCACGCAGTTGTTGTTCAATGGCCGCGCGCTCTTTCGCATCAATATGCCCATCGCTTTTCGCGGCAAAGACCAGCGCCAGAATCAGTCGCTCGGTACGCACATCAAGCGGTGTGCTATGTGTGCCAAACTGCGGTTCATCCTGATGCGCCGTACGGACTTTATCTTTGTATTTGTTCCATAGCACCGTACCGGCGACGGCGCCGCCGCCCACCAGCAACGCGCTGGTGCCGTATTTGGTCAGTAATTTACGAGACGATTTATTGGCGACCAGTAAACCCGCCAGGCCGCCTAACGCGCCAGGCACCAGCAGTTTACTGAGACCCTGATCACCAGAAGACGATGAAGAAGACCCTTTTTGCCCGAGAAGAGATTGTAATTGGTTCAGCCAGTTAGCCATGTAGCCCCCTCAAGTACAGACGATTTGTCGTCAAAGCGTACCCGAGGGGATGTCAGGAAGTGTCTATTTCCGCAAAAGATGCGCAAATTCGGTGATTAGCGCAATTGGTACTCCGCCTTTCCAGCGCCGCAATCGACGCTCACCTGATAGTGGAGATCGGCGCTTTTACCGCGTGCGGTCAGCGGCACTGACCATTTACCCTCTTTGCCCACAATGTCCTGCGCATTTACCCATACCACCGGATCGATTTGCCCCAGCGTTTTTTGATCATCAGTCCAGCGCACAATGCGGTTTTGCTGATAATCACGCTTTACGCTCGCGGCAATACCTTCAGCATCCAGACCTTCACACTTTGGAAACGTCACCGATTTGCTGTCGGGATTATTAGCGGCGAAGGCCGATACGCTGGCGGATAACAACAGCAGGCTCAACAGCGCTCCTCTCTTATTCATACTTTTCTCCTTAGCACATGATTCAGGAAAAGCATGGTACAAAACGTCAGGAGCGCAAGTCAGATTCAGGCGGCCTGGGTATCGTCCTCTGCGGACGCCGCGTTATCAACGGCCTGCGGAGAAGGCAATTTGCCGGTTTTCAGGATTGTACTCAGCACATCCTTCTGTTCAGCCAGCCAGAGAGACAGCGCTTCGCGTTGTTCATCTTCCAGGGCGACCGGAGACTGTTCAAGCCACGTGTCGAGCAAATCTGCTGTATCGAGCATTTTGTCGTATGCATCGGCTTCCTTTTTGCTGGTAAAAGACATCTTCTCCTCACCTTCCCGAATGACTACGTATTTAACTTCAACCGCCATTTTGCAGCCTCTCAATATACCTGTATTTTTGTACAGTATATTACTTTTCGGCATTGAAATCAACCTGGCAATAAAGACAGACGCAAACGTTTTCGTATATACTGCGCCCGGATAAATCAGGGGATATTTTTATGACGTTATTAGGCACAGCGCTGCGTCCGGCAGCGACGCGGGTGATGTTATTGGGTTCAGGCGAACTGGGTAAGGAAGTGGCGATTGAGTGCCAGCGTTTGGGCGTCGAAGTGATCGCCGTCGATCGTTACCCCGACGCGCCAGCGATGCACGTTGCTCACCGTTCGCATGTCATCAATATGCTGGATGGCGACGCGTTACGTCGCGTGGTTGAACTGGAAAAACCGCATTATATCGTGCCGGAAATTGAAGCGATCGCCACCGATATGCTGGTGAAACTGGAGCAGGAAGGGCTGAATGTCGTCCCCTGTGCCCGCGCGACCCAACTGACAATGAACCGTGAGGGGATCCGTCGGCTGGCTGCGGAAGAACTGGCGTTGCCAACCTCCTCTTTCCGCTTTGCAGACAGTGAAGCGAGCTTCCGTGAAGCCGTAGCAGAGATTGGTATTCCCTGTATCGTTAAGCCAGTGATGAGCTCTTCGGGAAAAGGGCAAAGTTTTATTCGCTCTGCCGGGCAACTGGCGCAGGCGTGGGACTACGCGCAACAAGGCGGTCGCGCCGGTGCGGGCCGGGTGATCGTCGAAGGGGTGGTGAATTTCGATTTTGAAATTACGCTGCTGACCGTCAGCGCCGTTGATGGCGTCCATTTTTGCGCCCCCGTCGGCCACCGTCAGGAAGATGGCGATTACCGCGAATCCTGGCAGCCGCAGCAAATGACGCCGCTGGCCCTTGAGCGAGCGCAGGAAATTGCCCGTAAAGTGGTGCTGGCGTTAGGTGGCCACGGCTTATTTGGTGTCGAACTGTTTGTTTGCGGCGACGAGGTTATCTTCAGCGAGGTGTCTCCCCGTCCACACGACACCGGGATGGTCACGATGATCTCTCAGGATCTGTCGGAATTTGCTTTGCACGTGCGCGCCTTCCTCGGCCTGCCCGTTGGCGCGATTCGTCAGTATGGCCCTGCCGCCTCGGCCGTGATCCTGCCGCAGCTCACCAGCCAGAATGTGACGTTTGAGAATGTGCAGGCGGCGGTTGGCGCCGGTCTGCAGGTACGATTCTTTGGGAAACCAGAGATCGACGGCACCCGTCGCCTGGGCGTCGCGCTGGCAACCGGCGTGAGCGTAGAAGAGGCCATCGCACGTGCGAAAGATGCCGCCGCTCAGATAAAAGTCAACGCATAAAAAAACGGGCCAAATGGCCCGTTCTGGCAAAGCCCGGTGGTGTACCGGGCTTTATATTCACTTACTGTTTCGCGCCTTCTACCGCTTCGCGAGCCAGTTGAGTAATGCGGTCGTAATCACCCGCTTCCAGCGCATCGGCCGGAACCAGCCAGGAACCACCGATACACAGCACGCTTTTCAGCGCCAGATAATCACGGTAGTTAGCCGGAGAGATACCGCCAGTCGGGCAGAAACGCACCTGAGAGAACGGACCCGCAATCGCCTGCAGCGCTTTGGTGCCGCCGTTGGCTTCCGCCGGGAAGAATTTGAACTCTTTCAGACCGTAGTCCATACCCAGCATCAGTTCAGAAACGGTGCTGATACCCGGAATCAACGGGATCGTCCCTTCGGTTGCCGCTTTCAACAGAGGCTCGGTCAGACCCGGGCTAATAGCGAACTGCGCGCCAGCTTCAGTGACTTCTGCCAGCTGCTGCGGGTTCAGTACGGTACCCGCACCGATAATCGCGTCTGGCACTTCTTTGGCAATCGCGCGGATAGCATCCATCGCACATGCGGTACGTAAGGTCACTTCCAGAACGCGCACACCACCTGCAACCAGCGCTTTTGCCATCGGCACCGCGTGTTCCAGTTTATTCACCACAATCACCGGAACTACCGGGCCCGTGGTCAGGATTGCTTCCGCACTTGTTTTCCAGTTTTTCATCAGAGTTTTTCTCTCGCCTGATTACAAAATTTTCGTTTTAAAAAGTGATACAGGTTGCGCCCTGCTCCGCACCGGAGAGTTTTTCGCGCAACGCGCTGAACATCTCACGTCCTGTCCCTACTCTTGATGAGCTCAGATCCGGGATGTGAGGCTGGCGAGCGGCAAGTTCCGCTTCATCGACCAGCAGAGTCAGTTCACCTGTCTGTCCGTTCACACGAATGATGTCGCCATCGCGCACTTTCGCCAGTAACCCACCATCGTAAGCTTCCGGCGTGACATGGATTGCTGAAGGCACTTTACCTGAAGCACCGGAAAGCCGTCCATCGGTAACTAACGCAATTTTGAAACAACGGTCCAATAATACACCAAGTGGCGGCATGAGTTTGTGCAATTCTGGCATTCCGTTCGCTTTTGGTCCCTGATGGCGTACGACTACCACGCAATCACGGTCCAACAACCCGGCCTCAAATGCCGGTAATACGTCGTGCTGGCTCTCAAAGACAATGGCTGGTGCTTCAATGATCTGGTTTTCAACCGGTACCGCAGAGGTTTTCATCACTGCACGTCCCAGGTTGCCGCTCAGCACTTTCGTCCCGCCGTGGTGCGAGAACGGCTTATCAAAGGTGGCAATAACATTGCTATCAAGAGACTTCGCAACCCCTTCACGCCAGTCCAGCTCGCCATTGTTCAGCCACGGTTCCAGGGTATAACGAGACAAGCCAAAGCCCGCCACGGTGTTGACGTCTTCATGCAGCAGGCCCGCGTTCAGCAGTTCACGCATCAGTACAGGCACCCCGCCCGCCGCCTGGAAGTGGTTAATGTCCGCCGGGCCATTTGGGTAGAGGCGAGCCATCAGCGGGACGACATCTGAAAGGTCGGAGAAGTCATCCCAGTTGATCACAATACCGGCGGCGCGCGCCATTGCCACCAGGTGCATGGTGTGGTTGGTTGAGCCGCCCGTCGCGAGCAGCGCGACAATACCGTTCACCACCACTTTTTCGTCAATCATTTTACCGACAGGCATCCATTCGTTGCCGTTGCCGGTCAAACGCGTCACCTGACGGGCTGCCGCCGCGGTCAGTGCTTCACGTAGCGGCGCATCGGGATGCACAAAGGAGGAGCCCGGTAATTGCATCCCCATAAACTCCACCACCATTTGGTTGGTGTTGGCGGTACCGTAAAACGTACAGGTGCCTGGCGCATGGTAAGAGGCGGCTTCGGATTCCAGCAGCGCCATACGGTCAACCTTACCTTCGGCATAAAGCTGGCGAATACGAACTTTTTCTTTATTTGGCAGGCCGCTGGCCATCGGGCCAGACGGCACGAAAATAGACGGCAGATGACCAAACGAGAGCGCCGCCATCGCCAGCCCCGGGACGATTTTGTCACACACGCCGAGGAATAACGCCCCATCGAACATGTTGTGCGACAGCCCGACCGCCGCCGACATGGCAATGACTTCGCGACTCAGGAGTGATAATTCCATTCCATCCTGGCCCTGGGTCACACCATCGCACATCGCAGGCACGCCGCCCGCCACCTGACCAATCGCATTCGCCTTGTGCAGCGCTTTGCGGATAATCTCAGGGTAATGCTCATAAGGCTGATGCGCAGAAAGCATGTCGTTATAGGAGGTAATGATCGCGATATTGTTACGCAACATGCTTTTCAGCGACGCTTTATCGTCGGGTTGGCACGCCGCAAATCCGTGCGCCAGGTTTCCGCACGCCAGCTGGGAGCGGTGAACCGTCGACGTTTTCGCTTGCTCAATACGGGCAAGGTAGGCAGAACGTGTCTTGTGAGAACGTTCGATAATACGTTGTGTTACGCGTAACAAATTCGGATTCATAGAGGCTCCTAAAATTTATCTGTCCGGGCCGCAGGATTACCAATGTGTTTCATCAGGGTTAAATAATGCTGAAACGCTTGTAAGCCGTAGCTCAGGGGCAAAATCGTTTCAGTCAGTGTAATAAAAAAAGCCCCGCGGGTGAATCCACGCGGGGCTTAAAAGTGCAAAAATTATTCTGCAATCTGTGTTAGATCATGTTACCGGTAAAATAACACCGTCGTGACAGATGAAGTTTTACTCAAATTCATTCCAGGAACGACCATCGCGGGTGATCATCGCCACTGAGGCAACCGGTCCCCACGTTCCCGCCTGATACGGCTTCGGCGCGTCGTTATCCATCGCCCAGGCTTCTGTGATGGAGTCGACCCATTTCCATGCTTCTTCTACTTCGTCACGGCGCACAAACAGCGCCTGAATGCCCCGCATGGTTTCCAGCAGTAAACGTTCATAGGCATCCGCCAGATGCGTCTGGTTGAACGTTTCGGAGTAACTCAGATCCAGCTTGGTAATTTGCAGGTTATGTTTATGATCCAGACCCGGGACTTTATTGAGTACCTGAATATCCACGCCTTCATCTGGCTGCAAACGGATCGTCAATTTGTTCTGCGGCAGATCCTGCCAGGACTCTTTGAACAGGTTGAGCTCCGGCGTTTTGAAGTAGACGACCACTTCAGAACATTTGGTCGGCAGTCGTTTGCCTGTACGCAGGTAAAACGGCACGCCCGCCCAGCGCCAGTTATCGATATCGACACGAATGGCGACGAACGTTTCGGTATTGCTGCTCTTATTCGCCCCCTCTTCTTCCAGATAACCCGGCACTTTTTTACCTTGCGCGAAACCGGTGGTGTACTGGCCACGAACCGTTTTTTCACGGACGTTCGAACGGTCGATACGACGCAGCGATTTCAGCACTTTCACTTTTTCATCGCGAATACTGTCAGCGCTCAGATCGGACGGCGGTGACATGGCGATCATGCACAGAATTTGCAGCAGGTGGTTCTGGATCATGTCGCGCATCTGGCCGGCCTGGTCAAAGTAGCCCCAGCGACCTTCAATACCCACCTCTTCCGCCACGGTGATTTCCACGTGATCGATGGTGCGATTGTCCCAGTTATTGACGAACAGGGAGTTGGCAAAACGCAGCGCCAGTAAGTTCAGAACCGTCTCTTTGCCGAGATAGTGGTCAATACGGTAAACCTGGCTCTCGTCAAAATATTCACCCACCTGGTCGTTGATTTCACGAGAGGTGGCCAGTGATGTGCCGAGCGGTTTTTCCATGACCACGCGCGCAGGCTTAGCATTCAGCTTCGCCTCGCCTAACCCTTTGCAGATTGCGCCAAAGGTGCTGGGCGGCATCGCAAAATAGTTAATGGTGGTGCGCTCTTTTTGATCCAGCATCTCCCCCAGGCGGGAAAAGGCTGCGGTATCGTTGACATCCAGATTGCAGAAATCCAGGCGACCACTCAGGGTATCCCACAAACCTTCATCAATTGTTTCCTTCATGAAGGTTTCGAGCGCTTCGCGTACCACCTTGGTGTAGGCTTCTTTATCCCAGTCAGCACGACCAACCCCAATAATGCGGGTATCCGGGTTTATCTGACCGGCTTTTTCCAGTTGATACAGGGAAGGCAGCAATTTACGACGCGCCAGGTCGCCTTTCGCGCCGAAAATGACCAGGTCACATGCCTGGGCTGTTTGCGTTACCGCCATGTCATTCTCCTCAGTTAACTATCCTGGTACTTCTGCCAGGTTATAGTTGTAATTTTATTACAGTGCACTGTACTGCTTTTACGTAATTCCGGAAACCGTAAACACTTATCCACCAGTGCGATCCCGGCTTGTCAGGCGTTTTGCGGCATGTTCAGCCACAAAACGGATAAAAAAGTCGTCGTTTTCACACACGTAGCCGACAGCTAAAATCAGACGTCGATCATGTAATGAAAAAAAACAACAACTATTCTATCCATTTTGCCCCCTTAATGGGCACCCGGGGGTAATATCTAACAAAATTGCCTCTCGATTTCCTATATCTCAGAAATCGTCGTCACCATGAGTTTTCTACATCATGAATATGCTGGAAAAAATCCAGGTACAACTGGAACATCTGAGCAAGTCAGAACGCAAAGTCGCCGATGTTATTCTTGCTTCCCCTGATCAGGCCATCCACTCGAGTATTGCGACGCTGGCCCTGGAAGCGAATGTCAGTGAACCTACCGTAAACCGCTTCTGTCGCAGCATGGACACGCGCGGCTTTCCTGATTTTAAACTGCATCTGGCGCAAAGTCTGGCAAATGGCACGCCCTATGTTAATCGCAATGTGGATGAAGATGACAGCGTTGAGTCCTACACGAGAAAAATCTTCGAATCCGCGATGGCCAGTCTCGATCATGTCCGCCAGTCGCTTGATAAATCTGCGGTGAATCGCGCGGTCGATCTGCTGACGCAAGCGAAGAAAATTTCCTTCTTCGGCCTTGGTTCTTCCGCCGCCGTGGCACATGACGCCATGAACAAATTTTTCCGCTTCAACGTTCCGGTCATATACTCCGATGATGTTGTCCTGCAACGCATGAGCTGTATGAATTGTAGCGATGACGACGTCGTTGTGCTCATTTCACACACGGGCAGAACCAAAAGTCTGGTGGAGCTGGCGCAGCTGGCGCGCGAAAACGATGCGATGGTGATTGCACTGACCTCTGCCGGAACGCCACTGGCGCGCGAGGCCACATTAGCGATTACACTTGATGTACCGGAAGATAC
The DNA here is from genome assembly GCF_059418505.1 of Citrobacter sp. GW821-FHT07H02. Classification (NCBI taxonomy): domain Bacteria; kingdom Pseudomonadati; phylum Pseudomonadota; class Gammaproteobacteria; order Enterobacterales; family Enterobacteriaceae; genus Citrobacter; species Citrobacter sp. GW821-FHT07H02. The sequence goes on from NZ_JBWKPZ010000003.1 coordinate 291,719, forward strand.
TGACATTTATATGCCTATGGTCTCTCGACTTGCTCAACTGACCGTGATAGATGTGCTGGCAACCGGATTTACTTTGCGTCGCGGGGCAAAATTCAGAGATAACTTGAAGCGCGTCAAGGAAGCGCTTAAGGAATCGCGTTTTGATAAAGAACTGCTCATAAGGAGCGATGACCGCTAAAAGCAATAACATGCACACCCTTTTCGTCATCCGGCGTTATATCCGGATCAATGTTCACGCAACACCAAGTTGTTTCAGTCAACGGAGTATTACATGTCCAGAAGGCTTCGCAGAACCAAAATCGTTACCACGTTAGGCCCGGCAACTGATCGCGATAACAACCTTGAGAAAATTATCGCTGCGGGTGCGAACGTCGTACGAATGAACTTCTCTCACGGATCGCCAGAAGATCACAAAATACGCGCTGATAAAGTTCGTGAGATTGCCGCAAAACTGGGGCGTCATGTGGCAATTCTGGGCGATCTCCAGGGGCCAAAAATTCGCGTATCGACCTTCAAAGAAGGCAAAGTATTCCTGAACATCGGCGATAAATTCCTGTTAGACGCGAATCTGGGGAAAGGCGAAGGCGATAAAGAAAAAGTCGGTATCGATTACAAAGGCCTGCCCGCTGATGTTGTTCCTGGTGATATCCTGTTACTCGACGATGGTCGCGTACAGCTAAAAGTCCTGGAAGTTCAGGGCATGAAAGTCTTCACCGAAGTGACCGTCGGCGGCCCACTCTCCAACAACAAAGGCATCAACAAGCTCGGCGGTGGCCTCTCTGCAGAAGCGCTGACCGAAAAAGACAAAGCGGATATCGTCACTGCAGCGCAAATCGGCGTTGATTATCTGGCCGTCTCCTTCCCTCGCTGCGGCGAAGACCTGAACTATGCGCGCCGTCTCGCAGGCGAAGCTGGCTGCGATGCAAAAATTGTCGCCAAAGTCGAACGTGCAGAAGCCGTTTGCGACCAGAATGCGATGGATGACATCATTCTGGCTTCCGACGTTGTGATGGTAGCTCGCGGCGATCTGGGCGTTGAAATCGGTGATCCGGAGCTGGTCGGTATTCAGAAGGCCCTGATTCGTCGCGCCCGTCAGTTGAACCGTGCGGTTATTACCGCTACGCAGATGATGGAGTCGATGATCACCAACCCTATGCCGACCCGTGCAGAAGTTATGGACGTGGCCAACGCCGTGCTGGATGGCACCGACGCCGTGATGCTGTCAGCTGAAACCGCCGCAGGTCAGTATCCGGCTGAAACGGTAGCCGCGATGGCGCGCGTCTGTCTGGGCGCAGAAAAAATCCCAAGCATTAACGTCTCTAAACACCGCCTCGACGTGCAATTCGATAATGTTGAAGAAGCCATCGCCATGTCGGCAATGTATGCCGCAAACCACCTGAAAGGGGTGACGGCCATTATCGCCATGACCGAATCAGGGCGTACTGCACTGATGACCTCGCGTATCAGTTCAGGCTTACCGATTTTCGCAATGTCTCGTCATGAGCGTACACTGAACCTGACCTCTTTGTATCGCGGCGTCACGCCGGTGCACTTCGACAGCGCGGCTGACGGCGTTGTGGCGGCAAGTGAAGCGGTTAATTTGCTGCGTGACAAAGGCTATCTGGTGTCCGGCGATCTGGTGATTGTCACCCAGGGCGACGTGATGAGCACCATCGGTTCGACCAACACGACCCGTATTCTGACCGTCGAATAATTTCCCGACGCCAGAAAGTAAAAAGCCTCTCTGACGAGAGGCTTTTTTTTATTTGATTGGATAAAGGTCTTTGCGCTTATACGGCTGAATTTCGCCCGGTTTACGCGTCTTCAGCAGTTTTAAAATCCAGGTGTATTGTTCAGGATGCGGACCCACGAAGATTTCCACCTCTTCGTTCATTCTTCTGGCGATGGTGTTGTCATCCGCCGTCAGGAGATCGTCCATCGGCGGACGCACCAGAATCGATAACCGGTGTGTTTTGCCATCATAGACAGGAAAAAGCGGAACCACGCGGGCGCGGCACACTTTCATCAAGCGACCGATAGCCGGCAAGGTTGCTTTATATGTCGCGAAGAAATCAACAAACTCACTGTGTTCCGCACCGTGATCCTGATCCGGCAGATAGTATCCCCAGTAACCCTGGCGGACAGACTGGATAAACGGCTTAATGCCATCATTACGGGCATGCAAACGCCCGCCGAAGCGACGACGTACTGTATTCCAGACGTAATCAAATACCGGGTTGCCCTGATTATGGAACATGGCCGCCATTTTCTGCCCCTGTGATGCCATCAGCATCGCCGGGATATCAACGCCCCACCCGTGCGGCACCAGAAAAATCACTTTTTCGTTGTTGCGGCGCAGTTCCTCGATAATTTCCAGCCCCTGCCAGTCGATGCGTTTCTGTACTTTTTCAGGACCGCGCATCGCCAGCTCGGCCATCATTGCCATTGCCTGAGGCGCTGTCTCGAACATCTCATCGACAATCGCCTCACGCTCGGCTTCGCTTCGCTGCGGGAAGCAAAGCGACAAATTGATCAGTGCACGACGACGAGAGCTTTTCCCCATACGTCCGGCAATACGGCCCAGTTTGGCCAATATGGGGTCGCGAATTGACGCTGGCGTTAGCGCAATGCCCGCCATCGCAGCGACGCCCAGCCAGGCTCCCCAATAGCGAGGATGGCGAAATGATTTTTCAAATTCAGGGATGTACTCAATGTTATTTTTTTTCGTTTCCATGCTTTTCCAGTGTCTGATGACGCGAATGCGAAAAGTCGATCTGCTGATAGTGTAGCGGCGCGCCGTGCCCCATACAAAGTAAAAATCCGCCTTCGCGGGCGGTAGTCTCTCTTTTTTTCGTCAGACGTAAAAAAGGCAGCCATAAGGCTGCCTTAGTTCTCCCCAACGTCTTACGGCTTAGTGGCTGCGGATGTATTCATCCATTTCAGTTTTCAGGTTATCGGATTTAGTACCGAAAATTGCCTGAACACCAGAGCCCGCCACAACAACGCCCGCTGCACCCAGTTTCTTCAGGCCAGCTTGATCCACTTTCGTCACATCAGCAACGCTGACACGCAAACGCGTGATACAGGCGTCGAGGTTGGTGATGTTATCTTTACCGCCAAATGCCGCAATCAGAGCCGGAGCCATTTCACTGGTCGCGCCAGTTTTGCTGTCTTCGGTGGCATCTTCACGACCCGGCGTTTTCAGATCCAGCGCTTTGATCAGCACACGGAAAATGGTGTAGTAAATAATCGCATAACCTGCACCCACAATCGGGAACAGCCACAGCTTGCTGCTGTTACCGCTCAGCACGATGAAGTCAATCAGACCGTGAGAGAAGGAAGTACCGTCACGCATACCCAGCAGGATACAGATCGGGAACGCCAGACCAGCCAGAATCGCATGAATCACGTACAGGATCGGCGCAACGAACATGAAGGAGAACTCGATCGGCTCGGTAATACCGGTCAGGAACGAGGTCAACGCTGCGGAGATCATGATACCGCCCACTTTCGCGCGGTTTTCTGGTTTAGCAGAGTGCCAGATTGCAATCGCAGCCGCCGGCAGACCGTACATTTTGAACAGGAAGCCGCCAGACAGTTTACCTGCAGTCGGGTCACCCGCCATATAGCGCGGAATATCGCCGTGGAACACCTGACCTGCTGCGTTGGTGTATTCACCAATTTGCATCTGGAAAGGAACGTTCCAGATGTGGTGCAGACCGAATGGCACCAGGCAACGCTCAACGAAGCCGTAGATACCGAACGCAACAACCGGGTTCTGGTATGCGGCCCACTGAGAGAACGTCTGAATAGCAGTACCGATCGGCGGCCAAATGAAGGACAGGATGACACCGGTGAAGATGGCAGCCAGACCAGAAATAATAGGCACAAAGCGCTTACCGGCGAAGAAGCCCAGATACTCAGGCAGCTTGATACGGTAGAAACGGTTGAACATATACGCTGCAATCGCACCGGAGATAATCCCCCCGAGCACACCGGTATCCGCCAGGTGTTTTGCTGCGATTTCTTCAGCAGGTAAATGCAGAACCAGCGGCGCTACCACAGCCATGGTTTTAACCATGATGCCGTATGCAACCACCGAGGCCAGTGCCGAAACGCCGTCGTTGTTAGTAAAACCGAGTGCAACACCGATAGCAAAGATCAATGGCATATTGGCAAAAACAGAACCGCCTGCTTCCGCCATTACGTGTGAAACTACGGCTGGCAGCCAGCTGAAGTTTGCGGAACCGACGCCCAGCAGGATACCTGCGATAGGCAGTACGGATACCGGTAGCATCAGCGATTTACCGACCTTTTGCAGGTTAGCAAATGCATTCTTAAACATAATTGAGAGTGCTCCTGAGTATTTTGTGCTTTCTACGTTCTCACGCATTGGCGAGGGGGGAGAACCCCGCCGTGGACAGGACATCTAAGTGCCCTTTTATTTATTACACAGAGTAAAATAATTCAGATCAATTTTGTTTGACGGCTATCACGTTTCAGCTGTAGCCCATGTCAATATCGTCAAATACTGTCGAAATCCGTATCTGAATGTTTCAAACCGACCATTCACCGCCCATTTTATGGCGGTGAACTCTACGCGTTTTGCGTATTAATTACGAGCTTAAAAAAAACTCTGCTAGCGGATGGATTGCAGGCGAGAAGCGTCGATATGGAACAGGCGGGAGAAGTTATCGGTGGTTACCTGCGCCAATTCTTCAACGGCAACACCTTTCAAAACAGCCATATACTCTGCAACATCACGAACCATAGCGGGCTGGTTCTCTTTCCCGCGATGCGGCACCGGAGCAAGATATGGCGAATCCGTTTCCACTAACAGACGATCCAGCGGTACGTAGCGGGCTGCATCACGCAACTGCTCAGCATTACGAAAAGTCACGATACCGGAAAAAGAGATATAAAATCCGAGATCCAGTAACTTACCCGCCGTTTCTCTGTCCTCTGTAAAACAGTGTAGTACGCCACCGCAATCCGTCACCTTTTCCTGGCGTAAAATTGCCAGCGTGTCAGCGCGTGCATCGCGGGTATGAACAATGACCGGCTTATTAAGCTCACGGCCAATCTGGATATGGTGAATGAAAGATTCCTGCTGGCGCATCTTTGTTTCAGGGGTGTAGAAATAATCCAGCCCGGTCTCTCCCATCGCGACAACGCCCTCTTCAGCGGCGAAACGACGCAGCTCTTCGACATCATACGGTTCATCCTGATTTAACGGATGTACGCCGCATGAGAAAACCACATTGTCGCGGTCGCCGACCAGTTCGCGCATTCCGCGATACCCCGGCAGCGTTGTCGCCACCGCCAGGCAAAACTTCACATCGCGTGCAGCGGCTTTCGCCAGCACGTCATCCACGTCCTTATGCAGTGATTGATAATCCAGGCCATCCAAATGGCAGTGTGAGTCGACTAAAAACATAATGTCTCTCTCAAAGATGGGAAACGGGCAACACGGTGCCCGGTTGCAGATAATGTTCAATACGGAGGATGAGATCGGTAAGTACCAGTTCGCGGTTTACCCCGACCACATTGATAAGTTGCTCGCGGCAATGACAAACATCGCTGAGGATGGCCTGAATATGTGCCGCAGGTAGCCGTTGTGCTATCAGCGGAACCAGCGTTTGGACATCCACATTGGTAAGGTACGAAGCACCGTGGCGGAACTTCAGGGCATCCATCAGTAAGGTTGCCAGCCAGTGTAGACGGGTCGCCGCCTGTTCATGATTCAGTGCGGAAAGCAAGATATACCAGTCGTTGGCCTGCAGAGTGTTAGCCAGCGCCTCACAGAGTGCACCACGATGCGCCCAGCTCTCTTCCTGAAGCAGCGTCAAGGCGGCGCCAGGAGACCCCGCACTCAGGCGAAGCGCCGTGAGTAACGCGTCTTGTGACGCTGTCACTTCTCGTGCAAGCCAGGAAATTGCATAGTTTTCTGCCGGGGGCGCCAGGTGGTGAAGTCGACAACGACTGCGTAATGTGGCCAGCAATCGCGCGGGTTCGCGACAGGCGAGGAAGAACCAGGTTTGAGACGGCGGCTCTTCCAGCGTTTTTAACAACGCATTGGCGGCAGCCTCTGTCAGTAACGACGCTTCGGGGATCCACACCACCTTCGCGCCGCCAAGTCGGGAGCGTTCATACAGTTTTTCGCTGATGTCGCGGACGGCGTCAACCCCGAGGGTACTTTTCCCTTTTTCGGGCAGCAGTGAGTAGTAATCCGGATGCGTTCCAGCCTGCATCAACTGGCAGCCCCGACAGTGTCCACAGCTTTTATGTCCTTCCGGACGCTGACACAACAGATAGCGGCTAAGGGCATAAATCAGCGCATCGTCGCCCATACCAGGCAGCGCCTGAATCAGTAGCGCATGGTGACCACGACCCGACTGATAGCTTGCTACCAGTTTTTCAAAGTCCGGTCGTAACCATGGATACCATTTCATGCGCCCTGCTCCTTCACCCACTCGGTGACGGTGGCGCGAATATCACTCATAACCTTTTCCAGCGTCTGGGTCGCATCAATCGTGCGGATACTGGCATCCTGCGCCGCCAGCTCCAGATAACGGGCGCGGGTTCGATTGAAGAAATCAAAAGACTCCTGCTCAATGCGATCCAGTTCGCCACGCGCACGGGCGCGTTTTAGTCCGACTTCAGGGGTGACATCCAGATAGAGTGTGAGATTCGGGCGAAAGTCCCCCAGCACGGCATCACGCAGCGTCGCCAGCATACGCTGATCGATACCGCGACCGCCACCCTGGTACGCCTGCGTGGAGAGATCGTGACGATCGCCAATCACCCAGGTTCCCTTAGCCAGCGCAGGTTTGATAACCGTTTCCACCAGTTGCACGCGGGCGGCATAAAACATGAGCACTTCGGCTTTGTCTGTAATCACTTCATCGCCGACCGATTTGATGTCCAGCACCAGGCTTCTTAATTTTTCCGCAAGCTGCGTACCGCCCGGCTCACGGGTAAAAATCATGTCGCGGATACCCAGTTGCTCGAGCGTCTCTACCACGACATTTCGCGCCGTGGTTTTGCCCGCGCCTTCCAGTCCTTCGATGACGATGTAATTACTGCCCATTTTTTTCCTTAAGCACTTTCAGGTAGTCCTGCACTGACCGGTTATGGCCGGCAAGATTAGTATTAAACGTGTGACCACCTTTGCCATCGGCCACAAAATAGAGATACGGGGTTTTAGCTGGGTGCGCAGCAGCCTTCAACGACGCCTCACCAGGCATGGCAATCGGCCCTGGGGGCAACCCTGAGATAGTATAGGTATTATACGCGGTCGGGGTTTCCAGGTCCGCACGGGAAAGTTTGCCATCATAGCGCTCCCCCATTCCATAGATAACCGTCGGGTCGGTCTGCAAACGCATCCCCGTACGAAGACGGTTGATAAACACCGATGCCACCTGGTCACGCTCACTGGCAACCGCCGTCTCTTTTTCGATGATGGAGGCCATGGTAACCAGCTGATTCTGATCTTGATAGGGCAACCCTTCCGACCGACCTTCCCAGACACCCTCAACGGCTTTGACCATCTTTTGGTGGGCGCGCTTCAATAACGCAACGTCGGTCGTGTTGGCGGTGTACATCCAGGTATCTGGCCAGAACCAGCCCTCCACCCACTCAGGATTTTCCAGCTTCAGCGCCTGCGCGACCGTCTCGTACTTGTCGTCGCTCAGGGTGTGCTTGATGTAAGGGGCTTCTCTCAGCTGTTTGAGGTAATCACTCAGCCGCATCCCTTCAACCAACCGTAGCGGAAACTGGGCCTCTTTCCCACTTTCCAGCAGGATAAGCATCTCCCTTACGGTCATATCAGGCGTGAGTCGATACGTCCCCGCCTTAAAATGCGAGAGCTCTGGCTCGATGCGCAATAACCACTGGAACACGCGAGGGCGATTGATGACCTTATCAGCATAAAGCTGCTCCCCCAGCGCCTGGCGGCCCGTCCCGGCCTTCAGGCTAAAGACCGTCTCTTCTTTAATCAGCAGTTTGCTGTCCGCCAGTTGGCGAACTTTCCACATTCCCACTCCAGCAGCAATGCCCAGCACAACCAGCATCAGAAGGAAAACGTATAACAATTTTTTCATGGCTAATTCGGGTGCTCACAACGTGGGGCTAAAAAATCAAACAATGTGCGTGAAGACAACAGCCTGTCACCGCAGGCGCGCACTGGAACCACAGGCATCAGGGCGTTGCAAACCACCATTTCTTCAGCCTGCATCAGTTCCTCTTCTCTGGCATTCACTTCGACAACCTCAAATGGCGATTGCGCCAGTATACGAATACAGAATTGTCGCATAATGCCATTCACTCCGGCCTGGTCCAGACGTGGGGTATACACCCTGGTCCCTATACGCCAGAACAGATTCGCGGCACAGCATTCCGTAACCCATCCCTCACTGTCAAGAACCAGCGCCTCATCCGCGTTTGTCTGCTCAAGATGAGAGCGGATTAGCACCTGCTCCAGCCTGTTCAAGTGTTTTAAGCCAGCGAGATAAGGATTCCGCCCGAGACGAACCGGGCTTAACGCCAGGGTAATTCCCTCACGACGCCAACGATCATAATGGGCAGGCCAGGCAGAAACTGAAAGAAGTCGGGTGGCTGCCGTGCAGTTCGCCGCGCTATATCCTCTACCGCCGCTGCCACGACTGATGATCACTTTCAAAACGCCACGTTCATGTCCCACTGCCAGTTGCACCATTTCTCGCTGCAACAACGCCCATTCACTGAAAGGGATCAAGAGCTTCTCGCAGGCATTCTGTAAACGCTCCAGATGAGCATTCAGCAGGGAAACGCTTCCCCCGACGATTTGCGCCGTGGTGAAGCAACCATCGCCGAATTGTATCGCCCGGTCACTGGCAGCAAGGGTTTCCTGCTCACGGCCATTAATCAAGAACATAGTGGCTCCTTATGCGTGGTCGGGTAGTTTGGCAGGATGGATAACACAGGACAAGGGAAGAAAACTGAATAAAAAAGGCCCGGCAAGCGGACCTTTTTTATTTTAATCACCAAATGGCGCTTCGCAATGAACAGGCCCGCGCATTGGCTGGCCTAAATTGCATCAGATCTTTTTAAAGATCAGCGAGCCGTTGGTGCCGCCAAAGCCGAAGGAGTTACACAATGCGTACTCCATTCCGCTGACCTGACGCGCTTCGTGAGGAACGAAGTCCAGATCGCAACCTTCATCTGGATCATCCAGGTTAATGGTCGGCGGAACAGCCTGATCGCGCAGCGCCAGGATAGAGAAAATAGACTCTACCGCGCCAGCCGCGCCCAGCAGGTGGCCGGTCATGGATTTGGTGGAACTGACCATCACACGGGTCGCCGCATCACCAAATACCGATTTCACGGCCTGGGTTTCCGCTTTGTCGCCTGCTGGCGTCGACGTACCATGTGCATTGACATAGCCAATCTGACCCGGTTCGAGTGCGGCATCACGCAGCGCGTTAACCATAGCCAGCGCCGCGCCTGCGCCATCTTCCGGCGGTGACGTCATATGATAAGCATCGCTGCTCATACCAAAGCCGACAACTTCAGCATAAATTTTTGCGCCACGCGCTTTCGCATGTTCGTACTCTTCCAGTACCACCATGCCTGCACCGTCGCCCAGCACAAAGCCATCACGTTCTTTATCCCACGGGCGGCTTGCCGCTTGCGGGTTTTCATTACGTGTAGACAGTGCACGAGCCGCGCCAAAACCACCCACGCCGAGCGGGGTACTGGCTTTTTCAGCACCACCCGCAACCATCGCATCTGCGTCGCCGTATGCAATGATACGCGCGGCATGACCGATGTTGTGTACGCCAGACGTACAGGCTGTAGCGATAGAGATGCTTGGCCCACGCAGGCCATACATGATGGTCAGGTGTCCTGCCACCATGTTAACAATCGTCGACGGGACGAAGAACGGGCTGATCTTACGCGGCCCACCGTTTACCAGTGAGGTATGGTTTTCTTCGATAAGTCCGAGACCGCCAATACCGGAGCCGATTGCGGCGCCAATACGGGTTGCGTTCTCTTCCGTCACTTCAAGACCAGAATCCTGCATGGCCTGAGCGCCAGCGACAATTCCATATTGAATGAAGGCATCCATCTTGCGCTGTTCTTTGCGCGAGATGATGTCATCACAGTTAAAATCCTTTACTAAGCCAGCAAATTTAGTTGCATAGGCGCTAGTATCGAAATGGTCGATCAGGCTGATGCCACTCTGACCGGCAAGGAGAGCTTTCCAGGTAGACTCTACGGTATTGCCGACAGGAGACAACATGCCCAGTCCGGTCACAACTACACGACGCTTAGACACGGTTGTCCTCCAGGGAGGGAAAAAATGATTCTAGTGGGACAAAATAAAGATAAAACTCAGGCGGTCGAGTGACCGCCTGGAGATGTTCACTTACGCCTGGTGACCGTTGATGTAATCAATGGCAGCCTGAACGGTAGTGATTTTCTCAGCTTCTTCGTCCGGAATCTCAGTATCAAACTCTTCTTCCAGAGCCATTACCAGCTCAACGGTGTCAAGAGAATCTGCGCCCAGGTCTTCAACGAAGGAAGCATTGTTGGTTACTTCTTCCTGCTTAACGCCCAGCTGTTCGCCGATAATTTTCTTAACGCGTTCTTCGATAGTGCTCATACTCTTAAATTTCCTATCAAAACTCGCTTTCGCGATGGTTTTCGTAGTGTATAAAATGTTGAAAAATTTGCAACTAAATCCCGGCAGGTCTTACCACGATTTTACGTTATTTTGAGGCCATTCGCTCTAATAACGCAAATCTTTTTCATCGTGATTAAACCATGTACATTCCGCCGTTGACGTGCAGAGTCTCACCAGAGATGTAACTTGCTTCGTCAGAGGCTAAAAATGCAACCGCACTGGCGATTTCCTGAGCGCCGCCGAGGCGACCCGCAGGAACCTGCGCCAGAATACCCGCACGCTGATCATCTGACAGCGCACGCGTCATGTCCGTTTCAATAAAGCCCGGAGCAACAACGTTTACAGTAATACCACGGGACGCAACTTCACGCGCCAGTGATTTACTGAAGCCGATCAAACCCGCTTTCGCCGCAGCGTAGTTAGCCTGACCTGCATTTCCCATGGTACCAACCACAGAACCGATAGTGATAATACGACCATGACGCTTTTTCATCATAGCGCGCATTACCGCTTTTGACAGACGGAAAACAGATGACAGGTTGGTTTCGATAATATCGTTCCACTCATCATCTTTCATTCGCATCAACAGATTATCACGAGTGATACCGGCATTATTAACCAGGATATCGACTTCACCAAATTCTGCGCGAATTTTTTCCAGAACAGATTCAATAGATGCAGGGTCGGTCACATTCAACATCAGACCTTTACCGTTTGCACCTAAGTAATCGCTAATGGCCTGAGCGCCACTTTCGCTGGTAGCAGTACCGATAACCTTCGCGCCACGGGCAACGAGTGTTTCAGCAATTGCGCGGCCAATGCCACGGCTTGCACCGGTAACCAGCGCGACTTTTCCTTCAAAACTCATGGTTTTCCTCTTTTATTGCTCAAGCGCCGCAGACAGCGCCGCTGGCTCATTCAGTACCGAGGCTGTCAGGGTGTCAACAATACGTTTCGTCAGACCAGTGAGAACTTTACCTGGGCCCACTTCATAAAGGTGCGTAACACCCTGCGCGGCGATAAATTCTACGCTCTTCGTCCACTGCACCGGATTATACAGTTGGCGTACCAGTGCATCACGAATTGCATCAGCGTCAGCTTCACATTTCACATCAACGTTATTCACGACAGGTACCGTCGGCGCGTTGAAGGTGATTTTCGCTAACTCAACAGCCAGTTTATCGGCTGCGGGCTTCATCAGCGCACAGTGTGACGGAACGCTGACCGGTAATGGAAGCGCACGTTTTGCACCTGCGGCTTTACAGGCTGCGCCAGCACGTTCAACGGCTTCTTTGTGCCCGGCAATGACCACCTGACCCGGTGAGTTAAAGTTAACCGGGGAGACAACCTGACCTTCAGCAGACTCTTCGCACGCTTTGGCGATGGAAGCATCGTCCAGACCAATAATAGCAGACATGCCGCCAGTCCCTTCTGGGACCGCTTCCTGCATGAATTTGCCACGCAGTTCAACCAGACGCACGGCATCAGCAAAATTCATGACGCCAGCGCAGACCAACGCAGAATATTCACCGAGGCTGTGTCCCGCCATCAGCGCTGGCGTTTTACCGCCCTGCTGCTGCCATACGCGATACAGTGCCACGGAGGCCGTCAACAGTGCTGGCTGAGTTTGCCACGTTTTATTCAGTTCTTCCGCTGGACCTTGCTGCGTCAACGCCCACAGGTCATAGCCCAGCGCCGCAGAAGCTTCAGCAAATGTTTCTTCTACGATGGGGTATGCTGCAGCCATATCAGACAGCATCCCAACGGTTTGAGAACCCTGACCAGGGAACACAAAAGCAAATTGCGTCATGTTTAATTCCTTATACTAGAAACGAACCAGCGCGGAGCCCCAGGTGAATCCACCCCCGAAGGCTTCAAGCAATATCAACTGACCGGCTTTGATCCGTCCGTCACGCACGGCTTCGTCGAGCGCGCACGGTACAGATGCAGCAGAAGTATTGCCATGACGGTCAAGCGTAATGACGACTTTCTCTTCAAGCTTGTCGGGATCAATCCCCAGCTTCTTCGCCGTTGCGGAAATGATGCGAAGGTTCGCCTGGTGTGGCACCAGCCAATCCAGGTCGGAGCGAGAAAGACCATTAGCTTCCAGCGTCTCATCAACGATGCGCGCCAGTTCAGTCACCGCGACTTTAAAGACTTCGTTACCAGCCATCGTCAGATGAATCGAGTTTTCCGGATTCACGCGATCGGCATTTGGCAGCGTCAACAATTCACCGTAGCGTCCGTCTGCATGCAAATGCGTCGAAATGATGCCCGGTTCCTCGGATGCGCTCAGAACAACAGCGCCAGCGCCATCACCGAAGATAATGATCGTCCCACGATCGGTCGGATCGCAGGTGCGTGCCAGGACATCAGACCCCACCACCAGTGCATGCTTTACTGAACCTGATTTTACATACTGGTCGGCAACGCTTAAGGCATAGGTAAAACCAGCACACGCCGCCGCAACGTCAAACGCCGGACAACCTTTAATGCCCAGCATGTTCTGAATCTGGCAAGCGGCACTTGGGAATGCGTGTGTTGAAGATGTGGTCGCAACCACGATCAAACCAATTTGTTCTTTATCGATGCCAGCCATTTCAAGCGCGCGGTTTGCGGCAGTGAAGCCCATCGTCGCGACTGTTTCATTTGGCCCAGCAATATGGCGTTCACGGATACCTGTACGAGCGACGATCCACTCATCAGATGTCTCTACCATTTTTTCCAAATCGGCGTTAGTACGCACTTGTTCAGGCAGATAGCTGCCAGTACCAATAATCTTCGTATACATGTACGCTCAGTCACTTTTCGGTTATATACCACCACGAACAAACTGCTGGTGCGTTAACAGCGAGACGGCCACATGATTACTTGTGTGTCCGCGAACTCCCGCTTTTGCCACCATCCAGCAATTCGAATCCGGCTGGGTATACAGATTCCAGGCGAGCGGCAATTCGCTGAGGAACTTGTCGCTGCACCGCCTGCACTGCCTGTTCAATCGCGACCGCAAATGCTCGCTGATTGGCCGCACCATGACTTTTGATCACCGTGCCGCGCAATCCTAACAGACAGGCGCCATTATACTGGTCGGGGTTGAGGTGACTGAATCGCCTCGTTAGGCTTTTTTGTAACCAACGTTTTAATAACAGCAGCCACCACGACCGTTTTTTACCCTCACCCTGAGATTTCAGCAGTGAGAGGAACATTCTGACAACACCTTCCATTGTCTTTAATGTGACATTACCTGTAAATCCATCACATACCAGAACATCGGTTTTCCCCGTCAATAATTCATTAGCTTCAAGATAGCCGATGTAGTTGATGGAAGGGATTGTTTTTAGCACCACTGAGGCATCCCGAATACTGTCGAGACCCTTGGTTTCTTCTTCGCCGATGTTAAGTAGCGCCACTCGAGGGTTGGTTATGCCAACCACCTCCTCCGCTAATACGGAGCCCATAATGGCGAACTGCACTAACATCGTGCTGTCGCAATCGACGTTGGCGCCAAGATCCAGCACCACCGTTTTGCCCTTTTGCTGATGCGGTAAAACCGTCACCAACGCCGGACGCTCAATCCCCTCAAGGGGTTTGAGCAATAATTTCGCCAGTCCCATCAGCGCGCCCGTATTACCGGCGCTCACACAGGCCTCAGCTCGACCTTCTTTCACCAGCTCCAGGGCCACACGCATAGAGCTACCGCGACTGGCGCGGATCGCTTGCGAAGGCCGGGCATCACTGGCAATAACTGACTGTGCAGGGATAATCTGCAGACGCGAACGTTGTTCAAAGTCAGCTTTGGCAAGTAATGGCGTGATTGTATCGGGATTCCCGACTAAAAGAAGTGTGAGTTGCGAATTAGAATTCAGTGCCTGCAGTGCTGCAGGCACTGTCACGGAAGGGCCAAAATCGCCCCCCATGACATCTAACGCCAGGGTTAGACGTGTCAAGGTATCGTCGCCGCCCGGTTTGGTGTTTCCCCGCTTACACGGGGAAATCCTCACTAAGCTTCATCACGCTTGTACTCTTCGGCATTCACACCGCAGGCGCACTGACCGCGCTTATTCACCCCAGGGCAGAGTAACCTGTGCAGTGGGGATCCTCTCGCTTGCCGGTTTCCTGAAATACGAAATCCGTTGAGTAACGCGTGATTACTTAGCGATTACCTTGCGACCGCGGTAGAAACCGTCGGCAGTGATGTGGTGACGCAGGTGTTTCTCACCAGAAGTTTTGTCTACAGACAGGCTGGTGACTGCGGTCAGAGCGTCATGAGAACGACGCATGCCACGTTTGGAACGGGTTGGTTTATTCTGTTGTACGGCCATGGACCTTACTCCTCAATTACTTACGCTTTAAGCTGGCTAATACGGCAAATGGGTTTGGTTTTTGCACTTCAACAGGCAATTCACCAAAGACCATGTCCGCCTCGGACACTTCACAGTGTTCAGAATCATGCACCGGAACTACCGGCAAGGAGAGGATAATTTCATCTTCTACCATTGCAAGCAGATCGATTTCACCGAATTCGTTAACCTCAATCGGCTCATACGCTTCCGGGAGTGCTTCAGCTTGTTCGTCAGAACGGACAGGACTGAAACAATACGTTGTGTGTACATGGTGTGGAAACGGCTTCCCGCAACGCTGGCATTCGAGCGTTACCGAAACCTTCGCATCACCCGTAATAACGGCGAGACGTTGGTTATCGATAGCGAACGACATGGAGCATTCCACATCACTGTCCACACTGACTACAGAATCGGCGACGCGCTCAGCCAGATCGGAAGGAAAGATACCTTCATAATCGAGGCGTTTTTGAGCCGTACGAACCGGATCAAGAGTCAGGGGTAATTTTACCTTTTGCATAGGGCGCGCATATTAACTTTGTAACGTCATATAGTCAAAGAAAAAGGCAACGTGCGGTTGCCTTTTGCCAATAATTCGCACACATTGCGAGTCACAGTCTTAAAATCAATCAGGACAAGCCGCTGTGGCACGCTTGAACGTCCCGGCGCCTAGTTTAAAATGGCTCACATCATTACGCTATATCTGGGGAAAAAAATATGCCGCAACTGATTCTCGCTTCAACGTCACCCTGGCGTCGCGCGTTGCTCGAAAAGCTGTGTATCCCCTTCGAATGCGCAGCCCCAGAGGTCGACGAAACCCCGATGCCAGGCGAAGCGCCGCGACATCTGGTATTGCGTCTGGCACAGGAAAAAGCACAATCTCTCGCCCACCGTTTCCCAAATCATCTGATCATTGGTTCCGACCAGATTTGCGTTCTGGACGGCGAAATTACCGGTAAACCGCTAACCGAAGAAAAAGCACGGCAACAATTAGCGAAAGCCAGCGGGAATATTGTGACGTTTTATACCGGGCTTGCGCTTTATCATTCCGCAACCGGGCACTTGCAAACAGAAGTCGAGCCTTTCGATGTCCATTTCCGTCATCTGAGCGAAACGGAAATCGAGGACTATGTCCGCAAAGAACGCCCATTACATTGTGCGGGGAGCTTTAAAAGCGAAGGACTCGGCATCGCGCTTTTCGAGCGCTTAGAGGGACGAGACCCGAACACGCTCATTGGGCTGCCGTTGATTGCGCTGTGTCAGATGCTGCGCCGGGAAGAGATGAACCCGCTGAAGGCCTAGTGTGACAGCCTGATGCCGCGCGCAAGCGTCTTATCTGGCCTACAATGGAATTCCCCCATAGGCCAGACAAGCAAAGCGCCTTAGGCTTTGTTACGCAATACCTGAAGACAATGCTTCAGTTGGTTATCCATCGGCGCTTCGATACGTAACACTTCTCCGGTGCCGGGATGGGTAAACTTCAGCGCTGCGGCATGGAGAAAGAGTCGCGATAACCCTGTGCCCGCCAGCTGTTTATCGAACTCACGATCGCCGTAACGATCGTCAAATGCGATAGGATGTCCGGCATATTGGGTGTGAACACGAATCTGATGGGTTCTTCCAGTAACCGGACTACAACGCACCAGCGTGGCGAACGCATAGCGTTCTTCCACTTTGAAACGTGTCTCCGACGGCTTACCTTCCTGGTTTACCCGCACAATACGCTCACCGCTTTGCAGAATATTCTTTAATAAAGGTGCCTGGACCGTTTTGACGTGCGACTGCCACTGACCGCGCACCAGCGCCAGGTAATCTTTTTGCATTCCCTTTTCGCGCAACTGTTCATGCAGCGAACGCAAAGCAGACCGTTTTTTCGCCACCAGCAATACGCCGGAGGTGTCACGGTCAAGGCGATGCACCAGTTCCAGGAAACGTGCTTCTGGTCTCAGTGCGCGTAAACCTTCAATCACCCCGAAACTGAGCCCGCTTCCGCCATGCACAGCCGTACCGGAAGGTTTATTCAGCACCAGAATGTGCTCATCCTCATAGAGAATGACGTCTGCCAATGCCGCGACTTTTTGCAGATGCGGCGAAACCGCCTCTTCTTCGCGTTCGGCAACACGCACTGGCGGAATACGCACTTCATCACCGGCTTCCAGCTTATACTCGGGTTTGATGCGCTTTTTGTTCACCCGCACTTCGCCTTTACGCAAAATGCGATAAATCATACTTTTTGGCACGCCTTTAAGTTGCGTGCGTAAAAAGTTGTCGATTCGTTGCCCAGCTTCGTCTGCTGAAATGGCAATCATTTTTACGGATGGAGTCTCTGTTTTCATGGTGGGCGATTCTAAATAGCCATTGAGATTAGCGCCACTCATTTTTCTATGCTTATATTTACTTTTACACCCGTTCACTCACCGTCCACTTCTTCATTTTGGCGGTTATTAAACCAATCACTCTGCAGAAGTGAAAAAACTGTGAGTAACCGGGTGATAAATGGTAAAAGTCATCTTGCTATAACAAGGTTAGCAGTGGAATAATGAGGCTGTTTCCGTGTTGAAACTTGCTAAAACAAGAACTTTTACGGAATAACCCATTTTGTCTGACCGATCATCAACGCAGCAATGGCGTAAGACGTATTGATCTTTCAGACAGTTAGCGGGCTGCGGGTTGCAGTCCTTACCGGTAGATAGGATCTTCTCTGGAGAGTAATACCCAGACTGTTCCCCTGATAATTGCGCTGTGTTTCCGTTTGAAATACAGGCAACCGACACTCTGCGCCTCTTTGAGCTGACGACAACCGTGAGGTTGGCGACGCGAATAGTCACGAGGCCATCGGTTCACACCCGGAAAGGCGTTACTTTGCCCGCAGCTTAGTCGTCAATGTAAGAATAATGAGTAAGTTACGATGAAAAGAATGTTAATCAACGCAACTCAGCAGGAAGAGTTGCGTGTCGCCCTTGTAGATGGGCAACGTCTGTACGACCTGGATATCGAAAGTCCTGGACATGAACAGAAAAAAGCAAACATCTATAAAGGCAAAATTACCCGTATTGAACCGAGCCTGGAAGCCGCTTTTGTTGATTACGGCGCTGAACGTCACGGTTTCCTCCCGTTAAAAGAAATTGCCCGCGAATATTTCCCCGCCAATTACAACGCCCATGGTCGTCCAAACATTAAAGATGTGTTGCGCGAAGGCCAGGAAGTTATTGTTCAGATTGATAAAGAAGAGCGTGGCAACAAAGGTGCCGCGCTGACGACATTTATCAGTCTGGCGGGGAGCTATCTGGTGCTGATGCCGAACAACCCGCGTGCGGGCGGCATCTCTCGTCGTATCGAAGGCGACGATCGTACCGAGTTAAAAGAAGCGCTGGCGAGCCTGGAACTGCCTGATGGCATGGGGCTCATCGTGCGTACCGCTGGCGTCGGCAAATCTGCCGAAGCGCTGCAGTGGGATCTGAGCTTCCGTCTTAAACACTGGGAAGCCATTCAGAAAGCGGCTGAAAGCCGCCCTGCTCCGTTCCTGATCCACCAGGAAAGTAACGTTATCGTTCGTGCTTTCCGTGACTATTTACGTCAGGACATCGGTGAAATCCTCATCGATAACCCGAAAGTGCTCGAACTGGCGCGCCAGCACATCGCAGCGCTGGGTCGCCCGGATTTCAGCAGCAAGATTAAGCTTTACACCGGTGAAATTCCGCTGTTTAGCCACTACCAGATCGAATCGCAGATCGAATCTGCATTCCAGCGCGAAGTCCGCCTGCCTTCCGGCGGTTCCATCGTTATCGACAGCACCGAAGCGTTAACCGCTATCGATATTAACTCTGCTCGCGCTACGCGCGGCGGTGATATCGAAGAGACAGCGTTCAACACCAACCTGGAAGCGGCGGATGAAATCGCTCGTCAGCTGCGTCTGCGTGACCTCGGCGGCCTGATTGTTATCGACTTTATCGATATGACCCCGGTTCGCCACCAGCGCGCGGTTGAAAACCGTCTGCGTGAAGCGGTACGCCAGGATCGCGCGCGTATTCAGATCAGCCATATTTCCCGCTTTGGCCTGCTGGAGATGTCCCGTCAGCGCCTGAGCCCATCTCTGGGTGAATCCAGCCATCACGTTTGCCCACGCTGTAGCGGCACCGGCACCGTTCGTGATAATGAATCGCTGTCCCTGTCTATTCTGCGTCTGATTGAAGAAGAAGCGCTGAAAGAAAACACCCAGGAAGTGCACGCGATTGTTCCTGTGCCGATCGCTTCATATCTGCTGAACGAAAAACGTAACGCGGTGAATGCGATTGAAACGCGTCAGGATGGCGTTCGCTGTGTGATCGTACCAAACGATCAGATGGAAACTCCGCACTACTCCGTGCTGCGTGTCCGTAAAGGCGAAGAAACACCGACTCTGAGCTATATGCTGCCGAAACTGCATGAAGAGGCAATGGCATTACCTTCTGAAGAAGAGTACGCCGAGCGTAAACGCCCTGAGCAACCGGCGCTGGCGACCTTTGCCATGCCAGAAGTTCCGCCTGCACCAGAACCTACAGAGTCCGTTGTTAAAGCCACTGCGCCGAAGGCAGCCGCAGTGACCGTTGCAGCCGCCGCTGCACAGCCGGGTCTGTTAAGCCGTTTCTTTGGCGCGCTGAAATCCATGTTCGCTGGCAGTGAAGAAGCGAAACCGGTTGAGCAAGCAGAACCCAAAGCGGAAGAGAAACCGGAACGTCAGCAGGATCGCCGCAAGCCGCGCCAGAACAATCGTCGCGATCGTAATGACCGCCGTGATAACCGCAATGAGCGTGGTGACCGCAGTGATCGTGGCGAACGTTCAGAAGGCGGTGAAAACCGCGAAGAGAACCGTCGTAACCGCCGTCAGCCTTCGCCGCAAAATGCAGAGTCGCGCGACAACCGTCAGCAGACGGTCAATGACGTTAGCGAAAAAGCCAAATCCGGTGATGAGCAGCAAGCGCCGCGTCGCGATCGTAATCGTCGTCGTAGCGACGACAAACGTCAGGCGCAGCAGGAAGTTAAAGCGCTCAACCTTGATGAGCAACCGGTACAGGAAGTTGAACAGGAAGAGCGCGTTCGTCAGCCTCAACCGCGTCGTAAACAACGCCAGCTGAACCAGAAAGTACGTTACGGTGAGAGCGCAGCGGTTGACGTCGAACTCGCGGCCACTGCGGTCGTTGAGAATGTTGCGACCCAGGCTGTAGAGCAAACAGCACCGGTTCAACGTACTGAGCTGGCAAAACTGGATCTGCCGGTTGTCGCCGATACTACCGTAGAACAGGAAGAGAACGCCGACGCGCGCGACAACAACGGTATGCCGCGTCGCTCACGTCGTTCACCTCGTCATCTGCGCGTCAGTGGCCAACGCCGTCGTCGCTACCGTGATGAGCGCTACCCGGTTCAGTCACCGATGCCGTTGACCATCGCCTGTGCTTCTCCGGAAATGGCCTCTGGCAAAGTGTGGATCCGTTACCCGGTTGTTCGTCCTCAGGATGCTCAGGTTGAAGAGCAGCGTGAACAAGAGATCGCACCGGTAGTCACCCAAACCACCGCGATGGAGCCGCAAGCCGTTGCCGTCGAGCAGATTGTAGAGGCGCCAGTTCAGACCGAAACGGTTGCTGTCGAGCCGCAGTCTGTTGTTGTGGAAACGACTGTTGTGGAAACGACGCACCCGGAAGTCATCGCAACGGCCGTTGCTGAGCAGCCACAGGTTATCGCGCAAGCGGATGCCCCTGTTGCCGAAGAAATCATTTCTGAAGCGAAAGCAGTGGAAGAGGTTCAGGAAACCGTAATCACCGAACCTGCGGACGTTGTCGCTGAACCTGAAGTGGTTGCCGAGGTCGCTGAACCTGTCGTTGTGGTGGAAGAAGACGCGAAAGTCGAGGTGATTGCACCTGTTGTCGCGGCTGAAGTCATTGAAGAGACCGCGCCTGTCGCCGTTGAATCTCTGCCAGCAAGCCACCACGCCACTGCGCCGATGACCCGTGCTCCGGCACCGGAATATGTTCCGGAAGCGCCGCGGCACAGCGACTGGCAGCGTCCTGAGTTTGCCTTTGAAGGTAAAGGGGCTGCCGGGGGTCACAGTGCAACGCATCAGGCGTCAGCGCAACCAACGCGTCCTCAGCCGATAGAATAAGCAGAAAAACCGCTAAAGCCGACCTTCTGGTCGGCTTTTTTTTATCCTTAATTCGGTCGCTGCGGCTTGTCAATGCCGCTTTTGTGTCTGTAAATCGCCCATGTTCGCGTTGCAGATAACACATAACCATCGTGCGCAGTTTTGTCTTATCACTACGTTATTTATGCTGGATCAGGCGCAAAAAAAAAGCCCGCTCCGGGGTGATGGAGCGGGCAGATAAAACATACCCGGTTTCACGGTATGTTTTAAAAAAGATTATCGGTTTAGCTGAAACAGCGACATACCCTGCATATCGGTAAACGCTTTATAAGACGCCTGTAGCGCCGCCTGTTGCATCACATACGAAGAGATTGCCGCATTCCAGTCCACGTCGACCAGGTTGCTCATTTGCTGCGTCTGGCCCAACGCGCGATCGCTTCCCAACGCATCCAGTGAATCAAGCTCCCTCAGTTCCGTCCCCAACTCTGCCCGCACCGTCAGTACGTTATTCAGCGAGTTTTTTAAGCCCCGGTTGGTTTTATCAATCGCCGCCGACGCTTTATCTCTTGCCACATCATCGCCCGCCACAGGCGTGTTCAGCGCGTCGATAGCGCTATCCAGCATTTTGAACAAGCTGGTTTCAGAAGCGCTGCCGTCTGGCTCCGGCACAGCATTACTGGTGATTTTATTAAAAATCTGATCGCCGGTGTGGCCAATCACCATCGTGCGGGAAGCATCAACCTGTTGGGTGACACTCTCACGACCACCGCGGTATGCGCCGTCCGTCTGGGAAAACGGCGCGCTTTCAGTCTTATAACCGGCAAAAATATAGCGCCCGTTACCATCGGTGCTGTTCGCCAGGTTCATCAGATGATCGCGAATCCCCTGCAAGTCTGTCGCCAACGAGGCACGGTCATCGTCACTTAAGGTACCGTTACCCGCATTGACGATTTTCTCTTGTGCACTATGAATCGCCGTTGTCGCCTGGTTTAACACATTCTCTTCCAGCGACACTTTTTGCCTGGCAAACGAACGCGCCAGCGTGTACTGACTGTTCTGCGCCTGCGCCTGAGACAAGACAACGGCCTGCGAAGCGGCAATCGGATCATCCGACGGATTGATAACACGCTTGCCCGTGGACATCTGCTCGCCGTACTTCATCCATTCGGCCTGGGAATTGGTGATGCCACGCATATTCTGCTGGTACATCATCTGGGTACTGATACGCATTTAAGCCCCTCTCCTTTAGCGAATGTTCATCAGCGCATCAAACATCGAACTGGCCGTTTGCAGGACTTGCGCATTCGCCAGATAGTACTGTTGATAACGTTGCAGGTTGCCATACTCTTCATCAAGATTGACGCCAGAGATTGACTGCTGCTGGTTCGTCAGTTGGGTCACCACATTGCCCTGGGTGGTGCTACTGGTTTTCAGCGTGGCGGTTTTATTCCCCACATCACTGACCAGCGTGGCGTAAGCATCGTTAAAGGTTTTATTGCCGACGGTGGCTTTGGTTTGCAGATCCAGCAGCGCCTGACCGTTGCGGTTATCACTCTGGCCGGAATCCTTAAGGCCGGACATGGCGATTTTCGACTCATCGGTGACCATGACCTTCATGTTAACAATGGCGTCACTGACCGGCTTTAACGTAAAGCTGTCATTGGCTTTCGCTCCCGGCGTTCCGCTGACCGTCACTTTCAGGCCGTCAATATCCAGCTTACCGTTGGCATCGGGTTTTGCTTCGAAAGTGGTGTTATCCGCAAGACGCGTGACCTGCCACTTACTGCCGTCGTACACCACTTTATAATCCGTGGCCTGCACTTTTGTGCTGTCATCCACTTCAGCTGTTAATACCGCATTACCGCTATTTTTGGCGTTACCGATAACCGAGGGTTTTCCGATAGCGAAAAAGTCTTTACCGGCATCGCCGTTGGCATCAAAACCCGCTTTGTGCTGGGTATTAAATTCAGTGGCCAACGCCAACGCCAACTGGCCCAGGGTATTACGGGTCTGGTCCAGATCCTGAGAGCGGAACGTCATCAGGCCGCCGAGCGAGCCGGTATTGAGCAGTTTCTCAGGAATTTCAATGTTTCCGGCCGCCGCATCAACATAGGCAACCGTGGTCCGCGAAGGATCGGCGCTGGATGGCACCGCCGCGAGTTGACGTGCATTACTGCCCTGTACCAGGGTGTATCCGTTTGCCATCGTCAGGTTATAGGTGCCGCCATCCTGGACGCTGACCTCAACGCCGACAATTTTGTTTAACTCGCTCACCAGCTGATCGCGCTGGTCAAGAAGGTCGTTTGGCGATGCCCCTGCCCCCACGCCGGTCAGACGAGAGATCTGGTCATTCAGGCTGGCAATCTGTTTCGAATAGTTGTTGATCTGCTCAACGCTGGACGAGATAGCCGTGTTGACCTGCTTATCCTGATCGCGCAGATATTGATCGGTGGTCTTAAACTGGTTTACCAGTCCGTTCGCTTTTCCAATCAGCGCCTGACGCGCTGCGGGATCTTCCGCGTTACTGACCAACGTTTGCAGACTGGTGAAAAAGTCCTGCATCGAGGTCGAAATTGAGCTGGTTTTACTGGAAAGCAGGTTGTCGATTTTCGACATTTGCTCAAAACGGGTGGTCAACCCGCTGCTCTGGTTTTCGGCTGCACGCAGCTGATTGGTGATAAACGCGTCATACTCGCGCTGCACGCCTGAGACATACACGCCATTGCCGACCCAACCACCCGCACCTAACGTACTGTTCGCTTGCGACATAATGGTGGTTTGTCGGGTATATCCCGCAACGTTATAACTGGCGATGTTGTTACTGGCGGTATTTAACGCAGCCTGGGCCGCGTTAAGTCCACTCATGGCGTTGTTAATCAAGCTGGACATGGAGATTCCTTTTAATCCTTCAATACAGGTTATTATCGGCAGCGGCTTGCTGGACTTGAGCTATTTAGAAGAGATTGTCGAGATTCGCGCTGTACGTTTTGTTCACTTTTTCGCTCATCGACTTCAGCTGTTGGATCATGCTGGTTAATTTGCGCGCATAGTGCGGATCAGTGGCGTAACCCGCGTTTTGCAAGGCTTGTGCGCCCTGCTCCGCACTGGATGCTGACGTCACGCCAGCGTAGCGCGGGTTACGGGTTAACAGCCCCACATAATCCGACAGCGCCTCCAGATACGAGCTGTAGACGCGGAATCGGGCTTTCACCTTTTTCGCCTCACCGTTTTCAAATTCCGTGGTGGTGATTTCCGTGGTGGGGCCCTTCCAGCTTCCCGAAGCCTTAACACCAAAAATGTTAAAGCTGGGTTCGCCGTTTTCACGGCGAATTTGCCGCTGCCCCCACCCGGATTCCAGCGCCGCCTGCGCCAGAATCAGGTGGTGCGGGACGCCGCTCTGCTCGCTTGCCAGGCGTGCGGGGAGGGAAAGCTGAGCAAGAAACGTTTTGCTGTCGCCCGAGAGCGGTTCATCGTGGCTCTCGGGGGTTTTGGGCATCGCTTTTCGTACCAGTTGCGTCAACGCCTGATTTTGATAGCTGGTCACCGTTTCCAGTGAGAACTTCATCGGTATCTGTGGCGCGTCATCGGCAGGCTGGGCCTGCCCCTCAGTCATTTGTTTGACCATCATCTCCGCCAACCCAAGACCTTTACCTGCCGTCATCTGTTGCGCAATTTGCTGGTCGTACATACTGGTATACAGGCGTGTCGAGTCGCTGCTAAACACGCCATCTTTCGGCAGCGCTTCACGCATGCTTTTCAACATCATCTGCACGAACATCCCCTCAACCTGGCGGGCGACCGGGCGGAGGTTCGCCGCCGGGTCCTGCCCTGCTTTGGCCTTCAGATCGTTGAGCGACTGGGCATCCCAGGCCGCACTGGCCAGCAGTTTGCTTTCTCCAATCATCAGATAATTTCCAGCTTCGCCCGTAAGCATCCTGCGCTTTGCATGGACTGCAGAATGGACATCAAATCCATCGGCGTCGCGCCCAGGGCGTTAAGCGCCCGTACCACGTTGTTCAGGTTCGCGCTGGAGCGCACGCTTTGTAGTGACCCCCCGCTCTGGCGCAGGTCGATCTGCGTTTGCGGTGTAACGACCGTTTGCCCACCGCCAAACGGCGTATCCGGCTGGCTGACGTTAGCCTGGCGATTCACCGTCACCGACAGGTTGCCCTGCGCGACAGCACAGCTGTCCAGCGTCACTTCACGGTTCATCACCACGGAGCCGGTTCGTGAGTTAATCACCACTTTCGCGTCCTGCGGCGTGACGTTCACTTCCATATTCTGAATATCGGCGAGGAAACGGACCTGAGAGCTGTTGCCGCTCGGCACCCGCACCTGGATCGTGCGCGCATCCAGCGCCGTCGCGCTGCCAAAACCCCGGGAGCGGTTGATGGTGTCGGTGATCTGCTGCGCCAGGGTGAAATCTTCATTGTTGAGCTGCAGATTAAGGGTATTACCCCCACCAAACTGGCTCGGCAGTTCCCGCTCAATCACCGCGCCATTGGTAATGCGCCCGCCATTCAGTTGGTTCACCTGGACGCTGCTGCCTCCGGCGGACGCCCCGGCCCCGCCGACCAGAATATTCCCCTGCGCCAGCGCGTAGACCTGACTATCGACCCCTTTTAGCGGGGTCATTAACAGTGTCCCGCCACGCAAACTTTTGGCGTTGCCCATTGAGGAAACCACCACATCGATGGTCTGCCCCTGGCGACCAAACGCCGGAAAACTGGCGGTGACCATTACCGCCGCCACATTTTTCAGCTGCATGTTCGTCCCGGTCGGGACGGTAATCCCCATCTGAGAGAGCATGTTATTGAGCGTTTGCGTCGTGAACGGGGTTTGCGTGGTCTGATCGCCTGTGCCGTCCAGCCCGACCACCAGTCCGTAGCCAATCAGCGAGTTTTCACGCACGCCCTGAACACTGGTCAGATCGCGGATACGATCGGCATGCGCAAAGGTCGTCGCCAGCAGCAGTACGACGCCAATAAAAGATTTAAACACTGGAAACCTCGCTTACATCGGCGACAAGTTAAGGAAGAAACGCTGCAGCCAACCCATATTCTGCGCTTCGTTTATGTAGCCGTTACCGACATACTCTATGCGTGCATCCGCAACCTGCGTTGACGGAACGCTGTTGCTGCCGCTGATCGTGCGTGGATTCACGACCCCGGAGAAGCGGATGAATTCAGTGCCCTGGTTGATGGCGATCTGTTTTTCACCCACCACATGTAAATTGCCATTCACCAACACCTGATCGACGGTAACCGTCAGCGTGCCGCTAAAGGTGTTGCTGGCGTTCGCGCCGCCTTTGCCATTGAAAGAGTTTCCGCCGGAAGCGTCTACGTCCGCACGCGCGTTACCGAATAATCCTTCCAGATAGCGAGGAACGGTGTCGAAGCCAAAATTCGTTTTGCCATCACGGCTGGCATTGGCTGAGGAGCTTTTGCTGGCGCTGACGTTTTCCTGCAAGACAATCGTCAACGTATCGCCAATGTTACGCGGACGTCGGTCTTCGAATAGCGGCTGATAGCCGTAATTCACCGGTTGTGCAGACTGAAAGATGGAGCCATTCGCCACCTGCGTCGGGCCAGGTATTGGTTGTGCCGTCGTCGCGCCCTGCACGAGCGGCGTGGCGGGGATCCAGGCACATCCTGTCAGTGAAACCACCAGCAGGGCTATCATCGGGTATGGGTGAAGCGCGTATTTTCGCATTGCCTTCATCTTCAAAATCAGTGTGCCGGTGAGGTTTTCACCCCACCGGCCAACACGTTAGAGTTGCGTCAGTTTCTGCAGCATCTGATCGGTCGTCGACACCGCTTTACTGTTGATTTCGTAAGCGCGCTGAACCTGGATCATATTCACCAGCTCTTCCGCGACGTTCACGTTGGAGGTTTCGACATAGCCCTGATACAACAGACCCGCACCGTTCAAACCCGGCGTACTTTCGTTTGGCGCGCCCGACGATTGCGTTTCGGTGTACAGGTTCTCGCCGATGCTTTCCAGACCGGTGTCATTCATAAACGTGGTCAGGTTCAACTGGCCAACCTGAACGGGTGCCGCCTGTCCCTGCTGCGTCACGCTCACCACGCCGTCACGGCCGATGGTGATGCTGAGTGAGTTCGCCGGGATCGTGATCGCAGGCTGAACCTGAAAACCGCCCGCCGTCACCAGTTGACCGTTTTGATCGACCTGGAATGAACCATCACGGGTGTAGGCCGACGTGCCATCCGGCAGCATGACCTGGAAAAAGCCCTGCCCTTTGATGGCGACGTCTTTGCTGTTGTTGGTCTGAGACAAATTGCCCTGACTGTGCAGACGCTCCGTGGCGACAGGACGAACACCGGTACCAATTTGCAGACCGGAGGGTAATGTCGTCTGCTCTGAAGACTGGGCGCCAGGCTGGCGAATCGTCTGGTAAAGCAGATCTTCAAACACCGCGCGCTGACGCTTAAAACCATTGGTGCTGACGTTTGCCAGGTTGTTGGCAATCACATCCATATTGGTTTGCTGGGCGTCGAGACCGGTTTTGGCGATCCATAATGAACTGATCATAAAATGTCCTGTATTAACTCATCGACAGCAGTTGGTTAGCGCGGCCTGCGTTGTCATCAACGCTGCTGATCACTTTCATCTGCATTTCAAAACGACGGGCGCTGGCGATCATGTCGCTCATGGCGGAGACGGCACTGACGTTGCTGCCCTCCAGGACGCCTGACATGACACGAATGGACGGATCGGCCTGCAGGGCCGGGCCACGGGTCGCCTGTGTCGCCGCGGTCAGACGGAACATGCCGTCGTCGCCGCGCTGCACTTCATTGCCCATCGCTTTGACCAGTTTCAGACGTCCCACCGGCGCCACCGTGTTCGCCGGATCGCCGGGATTCAGGGCCGAGATGGTGCCATCCGCCGCGATGGTAATTTCGGAGCCTTCCGGCACGGCGATCGGACCCGCTTCGCCAATCACCGGGTGCCCCTGAATCGTCAGTTCGCCGGTCGGACTCACCTGGATACTGCCGTTGCGGGTATACCCTTCGCTGCCGTCGGCGGTTTGTACGGCCAGCCAACCGTCCTGCTGCAACGCGACATCCAGCGGTCGTGAGGTGTAATCCATCTGCCCCGGGGTCATATCGGCCCCTGGGGTAGAGGCCGTGACCAGGGTGCGCGTCGGTAAAGAAAGCCCTTCAACCGGCACCGCGCGCAACGCAGTGAGCTGCGCACGAAAACCCGGCGTTGAGGCATTGGCCAGGTTGCTGGCCGTCACCGCCTGTTGATTCAGGGTCTGACTGGCCGCCCCCATGGCGGTATAAATTGCGTGATCCATTAAGCCATCCTGTCAGGCGCTTAGCGCAGGTTGACCAGCGTGTTGAGGATCTGATCCTGGGTCTTGATGGTCTGCGCGTTAGACTGATAGTTACGCTGGGCGACAATCATGTTCACCAGTTCTTTACTCAGATCCACGTTAGAGGCTTCCAGCGCGCCGTTGGTCAACTTACCGAAGTTACCGGTACCCGCCGTACCCAGCAGCGCAACACCCGAAGACTGTGTGGCAGCCCAGACGTTATCCCCCTGAGAAGCCAGCCCTTCGTTGTTGGCAAAGTTCGCCAGTACGATTTGCCCCAGAACCTGTTTCTGCTCGTTGGAGTAGTTCCCCACCACGGTGCCATCATCATTAATCTGATAGCTCACCAGATCGCCCGGCTTGTAGCCGTTCTGGTTAGTGGCCACGATGTTGCTCTCGCCGGTGTTTTGCTGCATGGAGTTCAGGAAACTGAGGGAGAAATTGGCGGGCTCTGCGCCGTTCACCACGCCAGTGGCGACGTTGATTTGCGTTGGCCACGGGGTTGCCGGAGGAACAGGAACGGCTTCTGTCGCCGTCTTGCTCATTCCTAAGAACACGCCATTTTCATCAAAGCGCATAAAACCCGCCGATTTTGCGGCTTCGCCGGTCGTCGAATCCTGAGTATGCACTTCCCAGGTATTGTCCGAGTTTTTGACATAGAAGACGTTCATGTCATGGGCATTACCCTGGCTATCAAATACCGTGACGGTGCCTTTTTTGTTGTAGGAATCCGCATCGCTTGGGCTGAATGGCGTTTTGGTCGGTACTTTGTCGGTAGAGTTCAGGTTGATCTGCATGGACGCGGTGGTGGTGGTTTTTGCCGCCATCAGCGTGTTAGGGATCGTAATCGGTGCCGGGTTCGCGCCCTGTTGGATCGTCGGCGGCGTACCGGTGGCCGGATAACCGGTCAGTTGCAGACCCTGCATGTTGACCAGGTTGCGATTTTCGTCGAGTTTAAACTGACCGTTACGGCTATAAAAAACAGACCCGTTGCTATCCACCATACGGAAGAAACCGTTCTGGCTGATGGCAACGTCCAGGCCACGCCCGGTGTTGGTGGTGGTGCCATCGGTAAAGTCCTGGGTGATCCCCGCCACTTTAACGCCCAGCCCCACTTTGGAACCGGCAAACATATCGGCAAATGAGGCCGACCCGGATTTAAACCCATAGGTGGCGGAGTTGGCGATGTTATTACCAATGACATCGAGGTTGGTGGCTGCAGCGTTCAGGCCGCTGACCGCTTGAGAAAAGGCCATGTCTTACTCCTGATAAGTGTGAAGGCTTAGATGATCTGCCGTACTTCGTCGAGTGTGGTGGTTCCGTAGGTCCCTAAATCCAGCGTGTTACCGCCATTGTTGCGGATAACGCCCTGTACCATCGCAAACTGCAACGGCTGTGCGACCAGTTGCGTACTGCCGTTGCTGGCGGTGATCGCCACGTTGTAGGAGCCGTTCGGCGCGGTGGTCCCGTCGGTGAGAGTCCCGTCCCAGGTAAAGGTGTGCACGCCCGCCTTCAGTCCGCCGATATCAATGGTGCGAACCACTTTGTTGTCTTTATCGGTAATCGTGGCGGTGACTTTGTCAGCAGGCTGTTGTAGCTCAACGCCAAACGGCGTGGTGGTGGTGATGGCCTCTTCTTCGGTTCCTTTACCTGCCAAAATGGTGGTGCCCGGAATCATGACCCCGTGACCAATCAGGGTGCTGGCCTGCATCGACTGGCTGTTGTCGATCTGCCCTGAAATCGCCCCCAGCGTGGTGTTCAATTTTTCGATTCCGCTGACGGTACTGATCTGCGCCAACTGCGAGGTCAGCTCGTTGTTTTCCATCGGGTTCGTCGGATCCTGGTTTTTCAGCTGCGCCACCAGCAAGGTCAGGAAACTGTTTTGCAGATCGGCGGAATTGCTCCCGGTTAACGAACTGCCGCTACTGGCAGATTTGACGCCCGTGTTCGTCGGGTCATTCATATTGACGGCAATAGACATACGCGCCTCCTTTACTGGCCAAGTGTCAGCGTTTTAAGCATCATGCTCTTCACTGTGTTGAGTACTTCGACGTTTGCCTGGTAGCTGCGCGATGCCGACATGGTGTTCACCATCTCGCCAACCGTATCCACATTCGGCATCTTGACGTAGCCATTGGCATCGGCCAGCGGGTTGCCGGGTTCAAACACCAGTTTGTCTGGCGCCTGGCTTTCAATGACATCCGCCACCTTCACGCCGCCCGTCGCGGCACCGGGTGCTGCATCAACCTGAAAAACGACCTGTTTTGCGCGGTACGGCTGGCCATCTGGCCCCGTCACGCTGTCGGCGTTCGCCAGGTTACTGGCGGCGACGTTGAGCCGTTTGGACTGCGCCGTCAGCGCCGAACCCGCAATATCGAAAATGTTTAACAGCGCCACGGATTAGTTCCCTCCCTGTAGCACGTTCATCATGCCTTTGATTTGGCTGCTCATTAGGGTGAGCCCCATCTGGTATTTCAGACTGTTGTCGGCAAACTGCGTACGCTCCCTGTCCATATCGACGGTGTTACCATCGAGAGAAGGCTGGTCTGGAATACGGTAGAGCAGATCCGCAGAGGGAGACGCCAGCGTCTGGGCCGGAATGTGTTGCGCAGAGGTCAGTGCCAGTGAAACACCGCTGGTTTCGGCCCGTCCTTGCACCATCACTTTTTTGAGTTCACTGGCAAAATCCATGTCTCGCGCCTGATACCCCGGCGTATCAGCGTTGGCGATATTCGCCGCCAGCACCTCCTGACGTTGGGCACGCAAATTGAGCGCTTCTTGTTGAAAACGTAAGGCGGCATCGAGCTTGTCGAGCATATCTCCCCCGCAAATGACAAAATTCAGCCGACAGCTTAAATCCCATCACGCGCGCGTTATCGCCGGAATAAACGCAAAATGCGTCGCTATTTGTTCCGTTGATGGCGGCGGCACACAGGTAGAATCCAGCCATTGCTTACAACAGGCGGGAGATGACGATGCAAACGTTAAAACGGGGAATCGCTGTGATGGCGCTGCTCTTCAGCCCGTTGTCGATGGCACAGGATCTGAACGCGCAGCTGACTGACTGGTTTTCGGCGCGTCTGGTGGGGTTTAGCGATGAGGTGGTCGTCACCCTTCGCACATCGCCCACGTTACCTGCACAGTGTGAGCAACCGGCACTGAGTGTGCCGGGCAGTGCGAAATTATGGGGTAATGTGAACGTGCTGGCGCGCTGCGGCAATGAAAAACGTTACCTTCAGGTCAACGTCCAGGCGACCGGCAACTACGTCGTAGCCGCCGTTCCCGTCGCTCGGGGTGGAAAACTGGGCCCGGCCAGCGTGACGCTAAAACGCGGACGTCTGGATCAGCTGCCGCCGCGCACGGTGCTGGATATCAATCAGATTCAGGATGCCGTCAGTTTGCGCGATCTCGCTCCCGGTCAGCCCGTACAGCTCACCCAACTGCGCCAGGCCTGGCGAATAAAAGCCGGTCAGCGCGTGGTGGTGATCGCCAGCGGCGATGGGTTTAGCGTCAATGCGGAAGGTCAGGCATTGAACAATGCCGCCGTTGCGCAAAGCGCGCGTGTCCGCATGCTGTCAGGCCAGGTGGTCAATGGAACCGTCGACCCTGATGGGAATATTCTTATTAATCTATAATACGTTAAAGATTTTGTCGTGGCTGCCGATATGAATAATCAACGAAATAATGATAGCTGGTCGCTACTACGCAACCCCTCGATGAGGAAAATAACATGAGCATTGACCGTACCTCACCTTTGAAACCCGTTAGCACTGTCCAACCGCGCGACACCGGCGACACGCAGGTACAAAAAACGCGTCAGGAAAAAACATCGACGACGAAGAGTGCCAGTGTGACGTTAAGCGATGCTCAGGCGAAGCTGATGCAACCCGGTTCCAGCGATATCAATATGGAACGCGTTGAAGCACTGAAAACGGCGATTCGTAACGGTGAACTCAAAATGGACACCGGCAAAATTGCCGACGCATTGATCCGTGAAACACAGAGCTACCTGCAGAGTAAATAAAAGTATGACTCGTCTGTCAGAAATACTGGATCATATGACGGCCGTCCTCAATGACCTGAAAACGGTGATGGATGCCGAGCAGCAGCACTTATCTGCGGGTCAGATTAACGGTAGCCACTTACAACGTATTACAGAAGAAAAAAGCTCGTTGCTGGCCACCCTGGATTATCTGGAACAACAGCGTCGTCATGAACAAGCGGCGCAGAAAAGCGCAAATGATGATTTTGCCGAGCGCTGGCAGGTTATTACTGAGAAAACGCAGCACCTTCGCGACCAAAACCGACACAACGGTTGGCTGCTGGAAGGGCAAATCGCACGCAATCAGCAGGCGCTTGACGTACTCAAGCCCCATCAGGAACCGGCGTTGTATAGCGCCAACGGTCAGACATCCTCTTCCCACCGCGGCGGTAAAAAAATCTCTATCTGATTGCCGGTTGGCAATCATCCCCTGCCAGACCTGCGTTTTGCAGGTCTGACAGGCGCAACGCCATCAGGCATCATTTCGCATATCACGCCGTCCGGCGGACAAACTCTTTCACTTTAAATCCGAGAATGGCAAGCGCTGCAAAATAGGCCGCGATACCCGCCACCACCACCGCCATTAAGCGTAACAGACGCCACAGCATGGTCCCTTGCGACCACTCCGGCATAATAGAGAGCATGCCGACCAGCGCCGCTGACATCACCAGCACGGAAATTACCAGACGGGTCAGGAACCACATCCAGCCCGGCTGAGGGGTGAAGATCTTTTGCTTACGCAACTGCCAGTACAGCAGAGAGGCATTCAGACACGCCGCCAGACCAATCGACAGCGACAATCCCGCATGTTTCAACGGACCAATAAACGCCAGGTTCATCAGCTGCGTCATAATCAACGTCACGATGGCAATTTTGACTGGCGTTTTGATGTCCTGGCGCGAATAAAAGCCGGGCGCCAGCACTTTCACCACAATTAAGCCGATCAAACCGACCGAATAGGCCACCAGCGCCCGTTGCGTCATCGACGCATCCATCGCGGTGAATTTTCCGTACTGGAACAGCGAAACGATCAGCGGCTTCGACAGAATGCCCAGCGCCACCGCGCTCGGTAACGCCAGCAGGAAGCAGAGGCGCAACCCCCAGTCCATCAGGCGGTTGTATTCATCGTGATTGCCGCTGGCGAAGCTTTTCGACAGCGATGGCAGCAGAATCGTCCCGAGCGCCACGCCCAGTACGCCGGACGGGAATTCCATCAGTCGGTCAGCGTAATACATCCAGGAGACCGAACCGGACGCCAGAAACGAGGCGAAAATGGTGTTGATGATTAGCGAGATCTGGCTTACGGAGACACCGAGAATCGCCGGCCCCATCTGTTTCACCACACGCATCGAACCCGCATCGCGAAAGTTAATACGCGGCAATACCAGCATGCCGATTTTCTTCAAATGCGGCAGTTGATAAACCAGTTGTAAAACACCGCCAACCGTCACCGCCCAGGCCAGCGCTAAGACCGGCGGGTCAAAATACGGCGCCGCAAACAACGCGAAGCCGATCATGCTGACGTTCAGAAAGGTAGGCGCAAACGCCGGAATCGAAAAACGGTTCCAGGTATTGAGGATTGCCCCGGCGAGTGACGCGAGTGAGATCAGCAGTATATAAGGAAAGGTAATTTGCAGCAGTTGGGTGGTGAGGGCGAATTTATCTGCCGTGTTCGCAAACCCTGGGGCCGTGACCATTATCACCCACGGCGCGGCCAGCATACCCGCCACGGTCACTACCGCCAGCGCAAGGGTCAGCAAGCCTGAGACATAGGCAACAAAAACCCGGGTCGCATCTTCACCCTGTTTGCTTTTATATTCCGCCAGAATAGGCACAAACGCCTGTGAAAATGCCCCTTCGGCAAAGATACGGCGCAGCAGATTGGGTAATTTGAATGCCACAAAGAAGGCATCGGTGGCCATCCCGGCACCAAAAATTCTGGCGACAATAGCGTCACGCGCAAAACCGAGCACACGTGAAAACATGGTCATTGAGCTAACGGCAGCCAGTGATTTTAATAAATTCATGTATGTTTTATTCCAGACTCTACGGCAAAACGCCTGCAAAGCAGGCGTTGGAAGAGGCGTAATATCAAGTGGGGTATAGTCTACCTGGATTAAGATGAATTACTACCGCCAGATGTTACAGGGTCTGCAGACCCTGCGCTTTCTGAACGCCTCAAAAAACTGTCACCCTATTCGCTGATCGCATCGCGCCACAGTTTCTCCACCACCCGCTGCGCCAGAATCGCCTGTTCACCGGCGGTTTCCGGAACCGTCTGATTTTCCACACATTCAATAAAATGACGTGCGCATCCGGTAAATCCACGCTGCTCTAACGTGGTTTGCCAGCCGGGAATCGGTTTGAGCACCACGCCCTGCCCACGCTCTTCACGCCATTCGCGCATGTCTGTCACCTCATAAACGCCCCCGTCGGTCACCGCCTGCACGGATTCGCGCTGACTCCCGGCACGTCGATGCATACTGGTGGTGATTTGCAACTGTTCTGCCGCAAAATGGTGTTCGGCATACAGCATCTCCCCCGCATCCGTGGTCAGCAAGGTTCCGCTTTTGAGTTGCGATGCGACCCCCGCCAGCCACAGCGCCGTGTCGACCACGTGCAGATAATCATCGAGGAGTGTAAAACGCAGATCGTGCGGCCCTACGCTGTCAGCGCGGTGCTTGTCCATGCGTAAGGAGGTCGCTGTTGAGAGTTGCGCCTTTAAATCGCGGTACAGCGGCGCAAACCGACGGTTAAACCCGACCATCAGCGTCAGTTTTTTGCGGGCCGCCAGTTCGACCAACCGCTCGGCATCGCGCAGATTCTCCGCCAGCGGTTTGTCGACACAAACGTGCACCCCGGCATTCAGTAATTCGCTGACCACCTGGTAGTGGGTCGCCGTGCTGGAGTGAACAAAAACAGCGTCACAGGTTGACGCCAGATTCACCAGCGAGTCGGCGTAAGGTATCCGCCAGCTTTCGCAAATACGCAATGCTTTGTCCCGTGATGGGGACCAGGCGCCCTGTAACGTCCAGTCACCGGAGGTTCCCAGCACCGGCAGCCAGGCTTTTTGCGCGATCCCGCCCAGCCCTACCACGCCAATCCGCAATTTTTTCACCTTAGTCTCCCAGATGCGCCAGCAACGAATCGAGCCGCTGTTTCAGCTCCGCTACTTCACTCTCCAGCGCCTCTACGCGGGCGTGCAGATCGGCAGATCCCGCCTGCGCCTGCGGTTCATCCGTCGGGGCAGCCTGTTCATCCACCTCGCCACAAAACAGATGCATATAACGACTTTCACGCTTACCCGGTTCACGCGCCAGACGCACCACATACGGGCCGTCCTCCCGGGAGGCAAGTTTCTCCAGCGTGGCTTCTACTTCTGCCATATCGCTGAATTCATACATACGGGAGGCACGGCTGCGCAGTTCACCCGGTGTTTGCGCGCCGCGCAGGAGCAGTGTGGTCACGACGGCGACTTCGCCCGCGCTCAACTTTAAATTGCCAAATTCGGAGTTGCAAAAGCGCTGTTCATACTTGGTGACGCGATTGCCAAACCCGCTCACCGTGCGCAGAAAATGACGTTTGACCAGAGCATCAAGCTGCTGCTGGACCTCATGCTCCGATAAGTTCATCACCGGTTCACGGTTGGTTTTTTGATTGCAGGCCACCACCACGCCGTTCACCGACAGAGGATATTGTTCAGGCGTCGTCACCTGTTTTTCAAGCAGACAGCCAATCACTCGCGCTTCAGTGGCGGTTAATTCATATTTCATTGTCTTTCTCCATCGCGTCCAGAGGATTAACGTCCGGGGGTCCATTCAGTTGTTGTCAACGCCGTCAGCACGTGATCGCGCCATTGCCCATCAATCAACAGGTAATCTTTCGCATACCCCTCTTTTTCAAAACCGAGTCGCGCCAGTAAATCGCCGCTACGGTTATTGTGCGGCATATAATTTGCCATAATCCGGTGCATGTGTTGTGTGCGTTGCATATAACGAATTGCCGAGCTTAAGGCTTCGAACATCAGCCCCTTTCCCTGCCACTTCTGGGCAATGGAATACCCCAGATAGCACGCGTGAAACGAGCCGCGGACCACGTTGGAAAAATTCGCCACGCCAATAATTTCTTTTTCGTCCGGATCGAGCAGCGCAAAATAGAATGCCGTACCCTGCTTATGAAACTCAGCGATCATGCTCAGCCGCGTCTGCCAGCCCGACGGAAAGCAGTGACTTTCATCGCGAATGGGTTCCCAGGGTTTTAAAAAATGACGATTTTCTGCGTAATAATCTGCCAGACGCCAGGCATCACGCTCATGCACTAAACGCACGACCAGACGGTCGGTTGTTAAGCGCACTTTTGGCACGTTACTGCGATAGCCAAACATTCTATACCCACTCCTTCCCGTAACGTCTTCACACCCCTGATAACGTTACTATACCTGCGGCCACGCACTCTGTGAAAAGTGCAAATAGTCATTTTTTGGATTATTCACACATTTTGATGAAATCTCTCTATCAAGACGGACTCTTGATAAAAAAATATTGTCCCCGCGAGGGTGGGAAAAGCCCTGGCGACACCGCAGAATAGGAGGTGCACATCTTTTATTTCCCGGGAGGGGAAATGTCGCGCGTCTCGCAGGCGAGGAACCTGGGTAAATATTTCCTGCTCATCGATAATATGTTGGTGGTGTTGGGCTTTTTTGTCGTGTTCCCGCTTATTTCCATTCGATTCGTCGATCAAATGGGATGGGCCGCCGTCATGGTGGGGATTGCGCTCGGCCTGCGCCAGTTTATTCAGCAAGGGTTGGGGATATTTGGCGGGGCCATCGCCGACCGCTTTGGCGCCAAACCGATGATCGTCACCGGCATGCTGATGCGCGCAGCCGGATTCGCCACCATGGGCATTGCTCAGGATCCCTGGCTGTTGTGGTTTTCCTGCTTCCTTTCAGGTCTGGGCGGCACGCTGTTTGATCCGCCACGCTCCGCGCTGGTGGTCAAACTGATCCGCCCGGAACAGCGTGGCCGGTTCTTCTCTTTGCTCATGATGCAGGACAGCGCGGGCGCGGTGATTGGCGCATTACTGGGCAGCTGGCTGTTACAGTATGATTTTCGTCTGGTCTGCGCGACCGGCGCGGTGCTGTTTATTCTCTGTGCCGCGTTCAACGCCTGGCTACTCCCGGCCTGGAAGCTTTCGACCGTGCGTACCCCCGTCCGTGAAGGGATGGGACGCGTCATGCGGGACAAACGGTTTGTCACCTATGTTCTGACGCTGGCGGGGTATTACATGCTGGCCGTTCAGGTGATGTTAATGCTACCTATCATGGTCAATGATATCGCAGGCTCTCCGGCCGCCGTGAAATGGATGTACGCCATTGAAGCGTGCCTGTCCCTGACTCTCCTCTACCCCATTGCGCGGTGGAGCGAAAAACGTTTCCGTCTCGAACACCGGTTGATGGCTGGCCTGTTGTTAATGTCGCTCAGTATGCTGCCTATTGGACTGGTGAGTGATTTGCAGCAACTCTTCACGCTGATTTGCACATTCTATATCGGTTCCATTATTGCAGAACCCGCCCGTGAAACGCTCAGCGCGTCACTTTCAGATGCACGTGCGCGCGGCAGCTATATGGGCTTTAGCCGTCTGGGGCTCGCCATTGGCGGGGCGATTGGCTATATCGGCGGCGGCTGGTTGTTCGATATGGGCAAAATCATGGACCAACCCGAACTGCCCTGGGTCATGCTGGCGATTATCGGCGTTATCACCTTCCTGGCATTGGGATGGCAATTTAGCCATAAACGCACCCCGAACGGAATGCTGGAGCCGGGAGCCTGATTGATGCCCGGTTCGCTGCTGAAAAAAACGGCTGTTGCATTGGGCGGCCGTTATTTCAGTTTTTTCTGCTGGCGCGTTGCGTGCTGGTGCCACATGCTGCTTTGTGTCAGGATTACAACACGGGCATCATGTTGAGGAACCCCATGAAAAAGATTTTTTTTGCCGCTGCGTTATTAGTTAGCGGCCTGTTGGTTGGCTGTAATCAACTCACACAGTACACGATCAGTGAACAAGAGATTAACCAGGCACTGGAGAAACGGAATAACTTTTCCAAAGATATTGGCTTACCCGGCGTTGCCGACGCGCATATTGTGCTCTCCAACCTGAGCAGCCAGATCGGTCGGGAAGAGCCTAATAAAGTGACGCTTACCGGCGATGCGAATCTCGATATGAGCTCATTGTTTGGCAATCAAAAAGCCACCATGAAACTGAAGTTGAAAGCGTTACCTGTCTTTAACAAAGAGAAAGGTGCCATTTTCTTACAAGAGATGGAAGTGGTGGACGTCACGGTAACTCCGGAGAAAATGCAGCCGGTATTACAAACGCTGATGCCTTATCTCAACCAATCGCTGCGCAATTATTTTAATCAGCAACCGGCCTACGTTCTGCGGGAAGACAGCAGCGAAGGCGAAGCGTTAGCGAAAAAATATGCCAAAGGGATTGAGGTGAAACCGGGTGAAATTGTCATCCCGTTCACCAATTAACGTTCAGAGGGCGCATTAGCGCCCTTTTTTTCGTGCAAACGAAAACGTTTCCGCATATCCTTTGTTTCCGGCAAAAAGACCATCCCTCAGCCGGAGCATATTAATGACAGCACCATCCCAGGTTTTAAAGATCCGCCGCCCAGACGACTGGCACGTTCACCTTCGCGATGGCGACATGTTAAAAACCGTCGTGCCCTACACCAGTGAAACCTATGGTCGCGCGATCGTGATGCCTAACCTGGCGCCGCCCGTCACCACCGTTGACGCGGCTATTGCGTACCGCCAGCGCATTCTTGATGCGGTTCCGCAAGGACATGATTTTACACCGTTGATGACCTGCTATCTGACGGACAGCCTGGATCCCAATGAGCTTGAACGCGGATTCAATGAAGGCGTTTTCACTGCCGCAAAACTCTACCCGGCCAATGCCACCACCAACTCAAGCCACGGGGTTACCTCCACCGACGCTATCATGCCCGTTCTTGAGCGCATGGAAAAACTGGGGATGCCGCTGCTGGTACACGGCGAAGTCACCCATGCGGAGATCGACATTTTCGATCGTGAGGCTCGCTTTATCGACAGCGTCATGGAGCCATTACGCCAACGTCTGACTGCGCTTAAAGTGGTCTTCGAGCACATTACGACCAAAGACGCGGCAGAGTATGTTCGCGACGGCAACGAGCTACTGGCGGCCACGATTACGCCTCAGCATTTGATGTTTAACCGCAACCACATGCTGGTTGGTGGCATTCGCCCGCACCTGTACTGTTTGCCGATCCTCAAACGCAATGTCCACCAGCAGGCATTGCGTGAACTGGTTGCCAGCGGTTTTAACCGCGCTTTCCTGGGAACAGACTCGGCGCCGCACGCGCGTCATCGTAAAGAGACCAGCTGTGGCTGCGCGGGCTGCTTTAACGCCCCAACGGCGCTCGGCAGCTATGCAACCGTCTTTGAGGAGATGAATGCGTTAGAGCACTTTGAAGCATTTTGCTCACTGAACGGTCCTCAGTTCTATGGTTTGCCCGTCAACGATAACTACATTGAACTGGTACGCGAAGAGCAACACATTCCGGAAAGCATCGCCCTGACAGACGATACGCTGGTGCCTTTCCTGGGTGGCGAAACGGTACGCTGGTCGGTAAAAAAATAAAAAAAGTGTGGCCAACTGTTGTCACTGGGTTATTTTAACTGTATAAATATCCAGTATACTCAACAGGGGGCCATTATGCGTATTGAAGTCACCATTGCAAAAACTTCTCCTTTACCGGCTGGCGCGATAGACGCGCTGGCCGGTGAACTCTCCCGTCGTATTCACCACTATTTTCCGGATAACGAAGGCAACGTCACCGTTCGGTATGCTGCCGCTAACAA
Organism: Citrobacter sp. GW821-FHT07H02; assembly: GCF_059418505.1. NCBI lineage: Bacteria > Pseudomonadati > Pseudomonadota > Gammaproteobacteria > Enterobacterales > Enterobacteriaceae > Citrobacter > Citrobacter sp. GW821-FHT07H02. The sequence continues at coordinate 332,125 of NZ_JBWKPZ010000003.1, forward strand.
TTTGTCAGTTATTGGCGCGACAAAAGAAGATAAAGCGCGCATCAGCGAAATCCTGCAAGAAACGTGGGAAAGCGCGGATGACTGGTTTATCAACGAATAAAAAATGATATGCAGTAATCTTCATTTTGCCGGGTCGCCCCGGCTTTTTTTATTTACGCAACTGTTCGGATTTTAATCTCTTTCTCAACTTAAATGCACAATATGCAAATAAAGCATGAACTACATGCTGTTTTATTGTTCATCTAATTCTTAAAAAGCAGAAATTTATGCTGCTCCCTCTTTAAATTTTCAGTGAATACCCTTATTTATTGATATACTGAAGTTGCTTCAGATAAAACACGCATTGAACCTCGAAAACCGTTGTCTAGTAACACGTATTAGGGGGCATGATGGAAAAGAATAATGAAGTCATTCAGACTCATCCGCTTGTAGGATGGGACATCAGCACCGTTGATAGCTATGATGCGCTGATGCTGCGTTTGCACTACCAGACCCCGAATCGCCCTGACCCGGATGGAACTGAAGTTGGTCAGACGCTCTGGTTAACCACTGATGTTGCCAGACAATTTATTTCGATATTAGAAGCAGGAATCGCCAAAATTGAATCTGGCGATTACCAGATAAATGAGTATCGTCGTCATTAACGTGACGAGGACCTCCTCCCAAAGGCACCTTCACGGTGCCTTTTTTAATTCCTTGTTGAATAACGCCGGTCAGTTATTTACCCTGCAATCATCGTGATAGCAGAGAGAAGCTGATGAACTACGACTTAATCATTATTGGCAGCGGTTCCGTTGGCGCGGCTGCCGGATATTACGCCACGCGTGCTGGCTTAAAGGTGCTGATGACCGATGCGCACATGCCGCCACATCAGCAGGGTAGCCACCACGGCGACACCCGATTAATTCGCCACGCCTACGGTGAAGGCGAAAAATACGTTCCGCTGGTGCTGCGGGCGCAAACGCTGTGGGACGAACTGTCAACGCACAATGAAGATCCCATCGTTATACGCTCAGGGGTTATCAATTTTGGCCCCTCTGACTCCACTTTTCTGGCCAATGTGGCACAAAGCGCGCAACAGTGGCAGTTGAACGTCGAGCGACTGGACGCCGCCGCGATAATGGCCCGCTGGCCTGAGATCCGCGTGCCGGAAAACTACATCGGCCTGTTTGAGGCTGATTCCGGGTTTCTGCGTAGTGAGTTAGCCATTAAAACCTGGGTTCGCCTGGCGGAAGAAGCCGGTTGCGCACAACTCTTTAACTGCCCTGTCTCTGCCATTCATCATCATGATGACGGTGTGACGGTCGTGACCGCCGATGGGGAGTATCACGCGAAGAAAGCGCTGGTCAGCGCCGGTACCTGGGTTCAGTCGCTGCTTCCTGAATTGCCTATCCAGCCCGTGCGGAAAGTGTTCGCGTGGTATCAAGCGGATGGCCGTTACAGTATCAAAAATAACTTCCCAGCATTTACCGGCGAATTACCTAATGGCGATCACTATTACGGTTTTCCTGCCGAAAATGACGAACTGAAAATCGGTAAGCATAATGGCGGCCAGTTGATTCATTCCCCGGAAGAGCGTAAACCGTTTGCTGCCGTCGCCAGCGATGGTTCAGAAGCCTTCCCATTCCTGCGCGCCATTCTGCCGGGAGTTGGCTGTTGTCTGCACGGTGCTTCCTGCACGTACGACAACTCCCCCGATGAAGATTTTATTATCGACACCCTGCCAGGACACGAGAACACGCTGATTATCACCGGACTTAGCGGTCATGGTTTCAAGTTTGCCTCTGTACTGGGAGAGATTGCGGCTGATTTTGCGCAGGATAAACCGTCAGCCTTTGATCTGACGCCATTTCGACTTTCACGCTTTACGGAATAATGACTTAATGGCCTCGGTATGGAGGCCATTTCTTTTTAAGGGGTATCCGCTTGTGCTTCGTTTATTTCATTATCTGGTCAACAATATTCGCGAACACTTTATGCTTTACGTTATTTTGTGGTCGCTGTTGGCAATTATGGATGTTATTTATATCCTGTTTTTCTAAGTCAGAACCATTGACATAAATTGACAAAAGTTGATATTTCTCTAAATTTAGTTTAGATAATTTGAATAACCGAAAAGCCCCCTAACCCGCACAAACAATGAGAACTTACGTACAGTTTCTCGAAACTTCTGATGCTTAAATTCAGGTTAAATCAAATTTATTGAAGTAAAAATAAATATCATTCATATTGTTATTTTTTGGTTGCAATAATCCCCTCAACACGCCATTTTCATTCACTCTTGAAATATTCATTGGTGTGTCTATGCAATTCACTAATACCCCACAACGCTATGGCGTGATTTCTGCTGCGCTGCACTGGCTGATAGCCATCGTGGTCTATGGCATGTTCGCATTGGGTCTGTGGATGGTGACGCTCAGCTATTATGACGGCTGGTACCATCAGGCGCCGGAGCTGCATAAAAGCATCGGGATCCTGCTGATGATGGGACTGGTTATCCGGGTTGTCTGGCGGTTCATCTCGCCGCCTCCCGCCGCCCTCAAAAGCTACTCACGCCTGACGCGCCTCGGCGCAACGCTTGGACATATCACCTTGTATGCCCTGCTGTTTAGCATCGTGCTCAGCGGCTATCTGATCTCCACCGCAGACGGTGAACCGATTAGCGTGTTTGGCTGGTTTGAAATCCCGGCCACCCTTGCCGATGCCAGCGTACAGGCCGATCTTGCCGGAAGCCTGCATCTGTGGTTTGCCTGGGGCGTTGTGATTTTGTCTCTGCTACACGGGCTGATGGCCCTCAAACATCATTTCATCGATAAAGACGACACCCTGAATCGCATGTTAGGAAAATCGTCATCTGACTATGGAGTTCAAAAATGAAAAAAAGCCTGCTGGGAGTCACTCTCGCCTCGTTGTTGTTCACCGCCGGTTCTGCCGTTGCTGCAGACTATAAGATTGATAAAGCGGGACAACATGCCTTCGTTAACTTCCGCATCCAGCATCTGGGTTACAGCTGGTTATACGGCTCGTTTAAAGACTTCGACGGGACATTCACCTTCGATGAAAAAAATCCGGCCGCGGATAAAGTCAATGTGACGATTAACACCAATAGCGTTGATACCCACCACGCCGAACGTGACAAGCATCTGCGTAGCGCCGACTTCCTGAACGTTGCAAAATTCCCACAGGCGACCTTCACTTCTACCAGTGTGAAGAAAGACGGCGATGAGCTGGATATCACCGGCAACCTGACGCTCAACGGCGTGACCAAGCCGGTAACACTGGAAGCGAAGTTGACAGGCCAGGGCGATGACCCCTGGGGTGGAAAACGCGCAGGCTTTGAAGCGGAAGGAAAAATTAAGCTGAAGGACTTCAACATCACCACCGATCTTGGCCCGGCTTCGCAGGAAGTCGATTTGATTATCTCGGTCGAAGGCGTTCAGCAGAAGTAACCGGTTGAGAAATGCCGGATAACGTGTTTGCTCCGTTATCCGGCTAAACGTTATTCCGCTGGATCCGGGATACCCAGTTTAGTATTCAGGCGACCGCGTGATTTATTGAAGATTTTATTGCCGTTTTCACGGCCCGCACGCCGCCGACGCTGTTCCTCTTCCGGTAACGCACTCTCTTCACAACAGAGCTCGCTGCAACAGCCCTGATACTTCTCGGCGCAGGCTGGACACTGAATAAACAACAAATGGCAGCCATCGTTTCGGCAATTGGTATGACTGTCGCACAGCACGCCACACTGGTGGCAATGGGCAATCACCTTTTCAGAGATCCGCTCTCCCATCCGCTCATCAAAAACAAAATTCTTCCCAATAAAGCGAACCGGAAGCCCCTGTTCACGCGCCCGGCGCGCATACTCAATAATGCCACCTTCAATATGCCAAACCTTGCTAAAACCGTTATGCTTCATCCAGGCGCTGGCTTTTTCACAGCGAATACCACCGGTGCAGTACATCACGATTTTTTTGTCTTTGTGTTCCTGCATCATCTCGACCGCTTTCGGTAACTGCTCGCGGAAGGTGTCTGCGGGGATTTCCAGCGCGTTCTCAAAATGGCCCACTTCGTATTCGTAGTGGTTACGCATGTCGATGAACACCGCATCGGGATCGTCGAGCATGGCGTTCACTTCAGCCGCCTTTAGATAGTCTCCCACGTCGCTGGCATCAAAGCTTTCATCCTCAATACCGTCGGCCACAATCCGGTCACGCACCTTCATACGCAGTACCCAGAATGATTTACCGTCATCATCCAGAGCAATATTAAGGCGCAGACCGGCAAGTGCAGGATCAAAGGCGTAAAGTTGTTCACGGAAGGCATCTACATGGCTTTGCGGAACGCTGATTTGCGCGTTAATACCTTCATGAGCCAAATAAACACGCCCGAAAACATTCAACGCCGTGAACATCTGGTACATCGCATCACGCGTGCTTTGCGGATCCGCGATAGTGAAATATTTGTAGAAGGAGATCGTTGTACGCGGTTCTGTCTCAGCCAGCATCCTGGCTCTGAGCGCATCATTCGATATGCGGTTGTGTAACACTGGCATGGTGTACGTATCCTGCGATTGATAAAAATGAAAATCGGGCGGCATCATAAAGCAAACCTCGCCAATTTACATCCACACATTTTACGCTACATTTCAGGCTTCGCATTTAAAAAACTACCAACAATTGCCGTTTTTATCACCACTCTATAGCCGCAAATTTTTGCTACGCGCGAAAAAATGCAACAATACAGGTAATTGTTCGTTTATAGACAGGATAGACATGACGAATTTACCCAAATTCTCCGCCGCATTACTCCATCCACGTTATTGGTTAACCTGGCTGGGCGTAGGCGTTCTTTGGTTGGTTGTACAACTGCCCTACCCGATTATCCACAAACTGGGCTGTGGATTAGGTCATCTGGCGCTGCGATTCATGAAGCAACGCACCAGAGTGGCATACCGTAATCTGGAACTCTGCTTTCCACAAATGAGTGAGCAAGAGCGCCACCAGATGGTGGTCAAAAATTTTGAGTCCGTGGGTATGGGATTGATGGAAACCGGCATGGCCTGGTTTTGGTCAGACCGTCGGATGTCCCGCTGGACTGAAGTGATCGGCATGGAGCATATTCGCGACGTTCAGGCACAAAAACGCGGGATCCTGCTGGTTGGCATGCATTTTCTGACACTGGAGATCGGAGCCCGCATGTTTGGCCTGCAGGAGCCCGGTATCGGCGTCTATCGACCAAACGACAATCCGCTGCTGGACTGGCTGCAAACCTGGGGACGCCTGCGTTCCAATAAATCCATGCTCGATCGTAAAGACCTGAAAGGCATGGTCAAAGCGCTGAAAAAAGGGGAAGTCGTCTGGTATGCGCCGGATCATGACTACGGCCCGCGATCCAGCGTATTTGTTCCCTTTTTTGCAGTAGAACAAGCCGCTACTACATCCGGAACCTGGATGCTCTCCCGTATGTCGAATGCCTGCCTGGTGCCTTTTGTTCCGCGCCGTAAACCTGACGGCAAAGGGTATCAACTGATTATGTTACCGCCAGAGTGTTCTCCGCCTCTGGATGATGCCGAAACCACCGCGGCCTGGATGAATAAAGTGGTTGAGAAGTGCATCATGATGGCTCCCGAGCAGTATATGTGGCTACATCGTCGCTTCAAGACACGCCCTGAAGGCGTCCCCTCCCGCTATTAAACTGCACACGCAGCCCTTCATGGGCTGCACAACTCGCCTTTTAGCTTTAAACGCGCCCGTCCATTGCAGCGCCCCTGATGCAGGCGCATAATTAGCGTGCTTATTTTTATTCATCAGCGCGCCACCGCGCCTCGCACAGTGGAAAGCTATGTCACCCTCAGATGATGTTCCCATAAACTGGAAACGCAATCTCACCGTTGCCTGGCTGGGCTGTTTTTTAACCGGGGCGGCATTTAGCCTGGTCATGCCATTCCTACCGCTTTACGTCGAACAACTCGGCGTGACGGGTCATAGCGCCCTTAACATGTGGTCAGGTCTGGTGTTCAGCATCACCTTTTTGTTTTCCGCCATTGCCTCCCCCTTCTGGGGCGGACTGGCGGATCGTAAAGGTCGTAAAATCATGCTGCTGCGTTCCGCGTTGGGTATGGCTATCGTGATGGTGTTCATGGGGCTGGCGCAGAATATCTGGCAGTTTCTCGTCCTGCGGGCCTTATTGGGTCTGCTGGGTGGCTTTATCCCCAACGCTAACGCGCTGATCGCCACGCAGGTTCCCCGCAATAAGAGCGGTTGGGCACTTGGCACGCTCTCTACCGGGGGCGTCAGCGGTGCATTGCTCGGCCCGCTGGCGGGCGGATTACTGGCGGACCATTACGGTCTGCGTCCGGTTTTTTTCATTACCGCCAGTGTGTTGTTTTCCTGTTTTTTACTGACGCTCTTTTTTATTCGCGAACATTTTCAGCCGGTCAGTAAAAAAGAGATGCTCCGTCTTCGCGAGGTCGTCGCCTCACTGAAGAACCCGCGATTGGTGCTGAGTCTGTTCGTCACCACCCTGATTATTCAGGTTGCCACTGGCTCTATTGCGCCGATCCTCACACTGTATGTGCGTGAGTTAGCGGGTAACGTCAGCAATATTGCGTTTATTAGCGGCATGATTGCTTCAGTCCCTGGCGTCGCTGCCTTACTCAGTGCCCCCCGACTCGGTAAACTCGGAGACCGAATTGGACCAGAGAAAATCCTGATCGTTGCGCTGGTGATTTCGGTGTTGCTGCTGATCCCTATGTCCTTTGTACAGACCCCCTGGCAACTCGGGATCCTGCGCTTTTTACTGGGCGCTGCGGATGGCGCCCTGCTTCCTGCCGTCCAGACGCTGCTGGTGTATAACTCGACCAACCAGGTGGCCGGTCGGATCTTCAGTTACAACCAGTCTTTTCGCGACATCGGTAATGTCACAGGACCACTGATGGGCGCCGCTATCTCCGCAAATTACGGTTTCCGCGCCGTATTTTGCGTTACCGCTGGCGTGGTGCTGTTCAACGCCCTCTACTCCTGGAATAGCCTGCAGCGACGCCGGTAAGTGTCTGGAGCACGCCGCATCTCAGACATCTGAATGATTTTTGCGCATTCATACTTGCAAAACCAAAGAATCAGCTATTATTTCCCTGAATACCTCGTCAAATCAAAGGGAGACACTGATGACCATGTATGCCACGCTGGAAGAAGCCATCGACGCAGCCCGTGAAGAATTTCTGGCTGACTCAGGCCTCGAGCAAGATGAAGCGAATGTTCAACAGCTCAACGTGCAAAAATACGTACTGCAGGATGGCGACATCATGTGGCAGGCCGAATTTTTTGCCGACGAAGGTGAAGAAGGTGAGTGTCTGCCTATGCTGAGCGGCGAAGCGGCGCAAAGTGTCTTTGACGGCGATTATGATGAGATTGAGATTCGACAGGAGTGGCAGGAGGAGAATACCCTTCATGAATGGGATGAAGGTGAATTCCAGCTTGAACCGCCACTTGATACCGAAGAGGGGCAAACCGCCGCCGATGAATGGGATGAGCGCTAGTTATTCATAGGGGCCGTGGTGAATATCCAGCGGGAGCAACAGCGTATCAAACACCAGGGAAAAGGGCAGATCGAGAATGGTGACATAGCGCCATGCCGAATCCCGAACATCCCACTGCACACCGGGATAGTATTGGTTGCCATGCCCCTGACCGGGAATGGTTCTGCTAATAATGCTGCCGCAACCGCTAAGTAACAGCACCATGATGCCTACTGCCAGTGTTCGCACTGGATACCTCATCAATCATTTATTGAGCCCAAAAAAAATACCGGCACCTGGCCGGTATTTTCATCTCGCTTCGTTTACTTCTTCCTGAGCGCCTGCGGGTTCAGAGTAATTCCCTGATAGTAATTCACCCATGACGAATATCGCTCAGGTGAATTCCAGACACGATAGTGTAAACGCGCCATCGTCACCGGGTCACTCAATAGCACCAGACGGCGGTCGCGATTCAGTTTCTCAGGCGTTTCGTTCAGCGCCTGTTCCACGTGACGATCACGCGCAATCTCCAGCACCTGACTCGCACGGTGACGGGCCGTTGCCATCGCCGTCGCCAGCGCATTGAATGACGGGTTAAACACGGCATGCATGAAACCATCGTCCAGCGACCGGTTACGGTTCATCGACAGATACTTATCGGTATCCACCAGCACCTGTGGCGGCGAGTACTCTTCCGGGATCAGGAACAGCTTCCAGCGCTTGGTGCGCAGACCCACCGTTGAACGGCTGGAGATCACCGAAACAAACGGTGACAGGATCAGCGAAAAGACAATCGGCGCCAGCCAGAACAGAAAACGTAAATCCAGCCAGGCCATACCGACAGCCCACACCAGGCCCAGCAGCAGCTGAGAACCATGACGCATAAAGGCTTCGCCCCACGGGGTGGAATCGTCATCACGCTGCGGCGAGTTCCAGACCACTTCCCATCCGAGGAATGCGCTCACCACGAACACCGTATGGAACAGCATACGTACAGGCGCCAGCAGCACGGAGAATAACACCTCCAGCAACAGCGATAACGTCACGCGAACAAAGCCACCGTACTCTTTTGTCCCTTTACACCAGATGAGCAAAATACTCAGCAGTTTAGGCAGGAACAACAGCACCATGGTGGAGGCAAACAGGGCGATGGCCAGCTCAGGACGCCACTGCGGCCAGACCGGGAACAGCTGACGCGGCTGCAGGAAGTATTGCGGCTCCGTCAATGCGTGTACTACCTGCAACGCGGTTGAGAGCGCAAGGAACATAAACCACAGCGGCGCAGACAGATAAGACATCACCCCGGTCAGGAACACCGCACGGTGAACCGGATGCATCCCTTTCACCAAAAACAGGCGGAAGTTCATCAGGTTGCCATGACACCAGCGACGGTCACGCTTGAGTTCATCCAGCAGGTTTGGCGGGAGTTCTTCATAAGATCCCGGCAGGTCGTAGGCAATCCAGACGCCCCACCCTGCACGACGCATCAGCGCTGCTTCCACAAAGTCGTGAGAGAGGATAGAACCCGCAAACGATCCTTCACCCGGCAGCGGTGCCAGCGCGCAATGTTCGATAAACGGTTTCACGCGGATAATGGCGTTATGGCCCCAGTAATGCGACTCGCCCAGTTGCCAGAAGTGCAGCCCGGCAGTAAACAACGGTCCATAAACACGGGTCGCAAACTGCTGGCAGCGCGCATACAGGGTATCCATCCCGGAGGCTTTCGGCGAAGACTGGATAATCCCGGCATTCGGGTTCGCTTCCATCAAACGCACCAGTCCGGTCAGACACTCACCGGTCATCACCGAGTCGGCATCCAGCACCACCATATAGCTGTACTGATTACCCCAGCGACGGCAGAAATCATCGATGTTTCCGCTTTTACGCTTAACACGACGACGACGGCGGCGGTAGAAGATCTGCCCCTCGCCCTGCACTTCGGCAATCAGCTCCATCCACGCTTTTTGCTCTGCCACGCAGATGTCCGGATTGTAGCTATCGCTCAGAATGTAGACATCAAAATGCGCCGCATTGCCGGTTGCCTTAACTGACTCCCACGTGGCACGCAGACCTGCGAATACACGGTCGACGTCTTCGTTGCAGATAGGCATGATCAACGCAGTACGGTGTTCAGGGTTAAGGGGTTCGTCCCCTACCGTTGACGCCGAAATACTGTATTTGTCACGACCGATGAGCAGTTGCAGGAAGCCCATCAACGCGGTCCAGAATCCCGCAGAGACCCAGCAGAACAACACGGCAAACAGGATCAGGATCCCGGTTTGCAGGATGTACGGCAGCAACTGCATAAAGGAGACCAGCAGATCTTGCCCGATCATGTCGGAAGGGTTGATCAACGCCCACCCCTGATAAGGAAGAATAGTCTTCATATACCAGGTGGCGACAACCGTTTGCGCCAGGGTCAACAATAAAAGCGTGTAGCGACGGATTGTGCCGACGGTACGCCACTTTTGTTCGTTTTCCTGCTCTTCTTTCGTCAGGCGGGAAAGATACCGCGGCGTAACGTCGCGTCCACGTAAACGGTCCCAGAAACGTCCCACGGGGTTGGTGCGCCAGGGATCGGGAAACATTGAGGAACGCGTCGCTTTCGGCATTGCCTGCAACTGGTCACGCCCTTCATCATCCTTAATCAGTTGCCCTTCAGCCAGCGACTCCGGCCAGGCCTGCTCCAGGCGCGCTTTAACCGATCCCTGCGGCGAATCGTCTTCTCGGGGGTAAGTACGATGCTCAGCATCCAGCGCCTCGTGTACGGCGCGGATGTCAGTTTTCGGCAACGCCGCTTTCTCAATATCTGAAAGCGGCAGCGCGTCAATATACTCAGTAGTGTTATTCATTGGCAGGTAACTGGTAGCTCCAGGTTTCGCTCAGCGGCTGATCGACATTGACCAATGCAGCGCGCATTTCAGTAGGTTGCTTCGCATCTTTCACTTTCACGCGCAGCATTAAACGCCATCCTTTGGTAACTGGATTGTAGCGCACACTGCTGTCAACAATTTCACCGTTATCGCCAATACTGGTTTGTGCAGTTACCGGAGTATCCTGCGGCAGTTTTTTCATGTCCGTACCGGCGAAGTCCACAACAAACGCGATGGTGCCGTCAGGCTGTCGAATAAGGTTAGATTGCTTCACATCCCCGGTTGAACGACGGGTCTGCTGCACCCAGGCGTTATCCGGCGCGTGAAGTTTGTCTTCGTCACGGCTGAACGTCAGGGTGTACTTGAAGTTCATCTCTTTGCCGGCTTCTGGCAATTGATCCGGCGTCCAGTAAGCCACGATGTTGTCGTTGGTTTCGTCATTGGTTGGAATTTCAACCAGTTCGATTTTCCCTTTGCCCCAATCGCCTTTCGGGGTGATCCAGGCGCTTGGACGCAGGTCATAGCGGTCGTTTAAATCTTCAAAACGAGAGAACTGGCGGCCACGCTGCAACAGGCCAAACCCTTGCGGGTTTTCCATGGCAAAGCTGCTCACCGCGAGATGTTTCGGGTTGTTCAGCGGACGCCAAATCCACTCGCCATTACCGGCGTGGATGGACAAACCGTTAGAGTCGTGAAGTTCCGGACGATAGTTCGTTGCCGGAGACGGCTGGTTAGGTCCAAACAAGAACATACTGGTTAATGGCGCAACGCCCAGCTTGCCGACTTTGTCGCGCAGATAGACTTTAGACTGCACATCCACCACGGTGTCACGCCCAGGCATGATCACAAAACGATAAGCCCCTGTCGCACGCGGAGAATCCAGCAATGCATAAATAGTCAGACGTTTGTCTGTCTGTTTTGGTCGTTCGATCCAGAACTCGCGGAAGCGGGGAAACTCTTCGCCAGATGGCAGCGCGGTATCGATCGCCAGACCACGGGCAGACAGACCATAAACCTGACCTGCACCAATCACACGAAAATAGCTGGCGCCGAGCATGCTGACGATTTCATCGTTTTTATCTTTGCTGTTGATCGGATACAGCACTTTGAACCCGGCAAATCCGAGATCTTTTACGGTGTCTTTGTCATGCTGCACATCGCCAAAATTAAAATAATCTGGGCTATATTTAATGCGTTTTACCGCTGTTGCGGTCACTTCGTTGATCTTGACTGGTGTGTCGAAGTACATACCCTGGTGGTAGAACTCGAGCTTGAATGGGGTTTTGAGATTGCTCCAGTAGGCTTTGTCGTAATTAAACTGGATCTGCTGATAATCCGCATATTTCATGTCGCGGAAAACGGAGGGCAAGTTACTTTTCGGCGCCTCATAGCCTTTACCGGCTAAGGATTGAGCCTGCTTCGCCACATCATCAATACTGAACGCCCAGCTCGACGACGTGTACAGCGTTAACATGACGGCCGCACTCAACCAACGCATTTTCATCATTTGTAGTTTATGTTTCATAATAAGTAAGCACTTCCCCCTTTGTGTGCTTATATCGATCCGATCCATTTTAATGGATAATCAGGCATTCCGACAACTGAATCGAGCCATCGTTCAGCGCGCTGGCTCATGGATTAAGCAGGTTCATACGCCCATCTTCACTTTCAGTGCTTATCCTGGAGACAGGTTGTTGGACTTGGTGTAGGGTTGCCTTCGAATGTAACCATAATTTGTCTTCGGGATAAGACGAAAAGTCTGAGAATGCGTGTCCATCTATGAATCCAGTACCCCCGCAACGTGAATACTTTCTTGACTCCATCCGCGCCTGGCTGATGTTGTTGGGGATCCCCTTTCATATCTCACTGATATATTCAGGTCATACATGGCATGTGAACAGTGCGGAGCCGTCGTGGTGGCTTACGCTGTTTAATGACTTTGTCCATGCGTTTCGCATGCAGGTCTTTTTTGTTATTTCGGGTTATTTTTCATACATGCTATTCCTGCGTTATCCCTTAAAACGCTGGTGGAAGGTCCGCGTAGAACGCGTGGGAATTCCCATGTTGACCGCCATTCCACTACTCACATTGCCACAATTTATTATGTTGCAATATGTCAAAGGAAAGGCGGACAGCTGGCATACCCTCTCGGCTTACGATAAATATAATGCGCTGGCCTGGGAATTAATTTCTCATCTCTGGTTTTTGCTGGTACTGGTGGTATTAACAACGCTGAGCATGTGGGTATTTACCCAAATTAAAAAACGTCTGGACGCCGCTGAAAACACGTTGATGACACATATTTCCATGCCGAAACTGACCTTCATCTTTTTCTTACTCGGCGTGGGTTACGCGGTCGTCAGACGCACTATTCTTGTCCTTTATCCGCCCATACTCAGTGACGGCCTGTTCAATTTCATCGTCATGCAAACCTTGTTTTACGTTCCCTTTTTCATGCTGGGCGCGCTGGCGTTTATCTCGCCTCATTTGAAAGCGCTCTTCACGACGCCTTCACGCGGATGCACCATTGCCGCAGGCCTTGCCTTTGCGGCCTATCTGCTGAACCAGCATTACGGCAACGGCGATGCCTGGATGTATGAAGCGGAGTATGTGATTACCATGGTGATGGGGCTGTGGATGGTGAATGTGGTCTTTTCTCTGGGGCACCGTTTACTGAATTTTCAATCGGCTCGCGTCACCTATTTTGTCAATGCGTCGCTCTTTATCTACCTGGTACACCACCCCTTAACACTGTTTTTCGGGGCCTACATCACCCCACATATTTCATCTAACCTGCTCGGATTTATATGCGGTCTGGTCTTTGTCATTGGTATTGCGTTAATTCTGTATGAAATCCATTTACGCGTACCGTTGTTGAAATTTTTGTTTTCGGGCAAACCGCCGGTTAAACGCGATAAAAACGATGCGGTGGCTAATTAACTCCCAATATGTGGAGTTTAGTTTAGAGCAACCATTCAATCGGTAATAACGACGCCAGTCGCACCTGAACCCGCTTCCAGAATCCTGTGGCGGGTTCTTTTTTCAGTACCACCTCTTCGCTCTGCTGGCGATCGACCCAATTGACGCGCCCCCACTTGTCCAGACGCAGTTGCCAGGCTGAATCGCGCTGCCGTTGTATAAAACGCTCATGAATAAGCGACGCCAGGGCCTCACTTTCTATGACAAATCCCATTTCGGTATTCAGTAACGTCGAGCGAGGATCAAAATTAAGCGAGCCGATGAACACTTTATTACCATCAATACTGAAGGTTTTTGCATGCAGACTGGAGCCAGAGTTTCCCGTTAATCCACGATCGTGAAGCCCTGCGTCACGCGTGTTGGTCGGCTTCAGTTCATACAACTCAATTCCGTAGCGAAGCAATTTTTTGCGCCAGCGTGCATACCCCGCATGGACAACCGCCACATCATTCGCCGCCAGAGAATTGGTCAGAATCGCTATCCTGACGCCTTTCCTGACCAGTTGCAGCAGTTGAATAACACCAGCGCGGGTCGGGACAAAATAGGCTGAGATAATATCGATTCGCTTTGACGGAGAGCCCATCACATCAAACAATCGTTGCGGCAGCAGCGAATGACGCTGGGCTTTCCCTTCGCCTTTTGAAGGATCATCGCTAAGAAGCCGTGTTTTCGCCCAAATCAAAGGTAGCGAACCGCCATCAAGGTGCGACATAAACTGGCTGGTCTCCAGTTTATTCAAGTAACGGCCAGTCATGTCGTCGTTATACCAGGATTCAGGGAAGTCGAGATGGTGAAGATGCTCGCGTTCGGGCAGTTCCAGCACATCCTGCAGGGTAGAAACCGATCCACAATGCCAGTAACGCTCAAAATCATCGGCCACCTCTTTCACCACCGGACCGACGGCCATCACGTCAAGATCGGAAAACAGTGGCTCCTCCCCTGCACCGAAATAGGCGTCACCAATGTTTCGCCCGCCGACCAGTGTGATAACCCCATCCGCCGTATAGCTTTTGTTGTGCATACGGCGGTTCAGCCGCGCAAAATCGGTTAAATATCCCAGTACGCGCAGCGTGCGAAACGAGAACGGATTAAACAGGCGGACTTCAATATTAGGATGGTTGTCCAGCAACTGGAGCGTATCGTCCAGCCCTGGGGTATTGTTATCATCTAACAGCAGGCGAACGTGGACACCCCGATTTGCCGCTGCCATCAACACCGAAAAAAGCAAACGCCCGGACATGTCGTTTTCCCAAATGTAATACTGCACATCCAGGGTACGTTCTGCCATTTCAGTAAGCCGGTAACGGGCGGCGAAGGCATCCAGGCCATCACTCAGCGCAAGAATTCCGCACTCGCCAGGATGGCTTGAACAAAGAGGCGCGACCGCTCGTTCAAGTCGCGTCATCTCAGAAGGTATCCTCATCACCCTGTTGAGTCAGCAAGCGTGAGTACAAGTGAGCATTTTCCTCATCATAACAAACGAAGTAAACCTGATCGGGCAAGGCGCGACGGATAAGAAATTTCGACACCGTTTTCACGGCAATCTCAGCAGCCGCTGCGCGCGGATACCCATACGCACCCGTGCTGATGGCAGGAAAAGCAATGGAGTTGTAACCGTTGGCCAGCGCCAGTTGCAGGCTATTCAGATAAGCATCTTCCAGCAGTTCCGCTTCACGGTGCTCCCCACCCTGCCAGACCGGACCGACTGCGTGGATAACGGCTTTAGCGGGGAGATCGCCCGCCAGGGTGATAACGGCATGGCCCGCAGGACATTCGCCCATCTGCTGCCTCACTTTTTTGCACGCTTCAAGCAGTGCCGGGCCTGCGGCACGATGAATTGCGCCATCAACGCCCCCGCCCCCCAGTAATGATGAGTTTGCGGCATTAACGATCACATCGACAGCCACCTGCGTAATGTCACCCTGTAGAACATGAACACGCGATTTCATAAATCCCCCTAACCTGAGTCTATCTTCTAAGTGTACAGCAGGGGTTTCAATGAAATCGCGCTTTTTAATGACAGTTTGCGTTGCTGCCGTTTCAGCGGCCTATTTGTACTCAATACTCAAAATCGCCATGTTTTTTTGCGCATTAAGATACTGCATTTTCACGTTGGCAATCTGCTGAATCTGTTGAGGCGCGGTCGACACCTGCTGGAGGGTAAACTGATTGGTTTTCATCGCGCCATTATGCGCACAAGACAGGGAAACCTGCTGCTGCCTGGAGGAAACATCACAAGGAGACTCAACGATTTCACCACGAAAATGAATAATACCGCCTTGTACTTCCTGCTGAGCCATTGTCGGGACAGAAAAAAAAATAAGAGCAGCCATGCTCATCGTCAGAAAATGCCTGGGCCAACGTGAAAACATGATAACGCTCCTCAATGAAAATTCATCCTTGAGGGTTCGGTGTTTTCCTTTATCGCTAATACGGCGGTTCACACCAGGAGTGTGGACGCCTCTTTATATTGATAGAACAACAATCGCCCCCCTGCCATATCATTTATAGTAATAAATCAGATGATTATGACGATGTCGCAGAGGACGGCCATTCCTGAGATAAATGCAGTGTTTGTCCGTCCGAAACGGTCACTACAATTTTAACGGAGTCCCCCGCTGAAATATTTAAACTCAGTTTAGTTAAATCAATCGGTTGATTAGCGGGTAAAGAAAGCGTCTTTCTCTGCTGTGTGCGACTTTGCCCCGAACCCCCCTCTCGCAAAGAGACAATTTGTACCTGACACATACAGGGCTGCGTAAGCGTAACCTGAGGGATGATGGTGTACATTTCACCCTGCTGAGTCGTGTTGAAGGTAATTTGGTTGGTAAGCGCTGCAAGGAGTAATAACGTATGCATAATGTCCTCCCGAAAAAAAACAGGGCATTCGCCCTGTTTTCTATAATACAGATTCTGTATTAGTACTGATGGGCTGTCGCATTGTTGCCAAAGCCAACCTGTTTGATGGTCACATCCGAGCCAGAAGCAGTCTGATCCACCAGCGCACCGTTACCACCACCGAACTGTTTAACAGACATAGTGGACTCTTTGCCGTTCCACTGGTCGAGAGTCGCGCTGTTGCCGAAGCCTTTTTGCAGCAGATCGATAGAGCTGTCATCAGAACCCTGACCAACATCTGCACCGTTTCCGCCGCCGTGTTGAGTAATCGTCAGATCAGAGTTTTTAGCATTAGATTGCAAGGCGACAGCTGAGTTACCACCACCGTACTGGTAAATGCTCAAATGTGAATTCGGGCCGTTGTCGCCATGTCCAGGCCAACCACCATTACCGCCGCCGCCATATTGCGGAACAACACCAGCCAGAGCACTGCCAGAAACTACGATTGCTGCAATAGCTGCCACTTTGAAAAGTTTCATGGTAAACCCCCATCGGATTGATTTAAACGTCGCAAAAAGTATTAACGTTGAATAACGCGAATAGCCATTTGCGACTGTCTCTGCACCACAACTGCTGTTTTTTGCGTACCATACTGAGTAATATTTGCTTTATTTCCAGAGCCTTTCTGGATAATCATCGCTGTATTACCATATGAACCTTGCGATATACTTGCATCATTAGAGTTACCCTTCTGATCAATGTACGCAAGGTTATAAGCTCCTGATTGGTCAACCTTCGCCCGGTTATTTCCACCTTCTTGTGAAACGACGGACAACTGTTTTGAGCCGTCCTGGCGAACATTTGCACTATTATTCGTGCCAACTTGACCAATAATGGCTGCCTGATTAAATGAAGTTTTGCTTAATTCATTTACCGCAAAGTTATATTCTGATGCTGCCATATCATAACTTGTCGCGGCTGCAATCCCAGGCGCACCCAGTATTGTTAACATCATAAATAACAATTTGTTTTTCATGTTGTCACCCTGGACCTGGTCGTACATGAAGATAAATTAAAAAACTTGTCAAATTTATTGTTAACGCAGTTCGTTTTTTGTTAACGACGCGTTACGATGAAGAGTATGTCTGCGGAAACATTTTAAATAACTCACCCGCGAGTGGTATTTTGATATTTCTGTTCACACCAAAGTACTAATTAGGCACTAATCCCGCTGTTATTTCCGTCGTTTTTATTTTTCAAAGCCAGGGCGAATTGCATTTCTATGCAAAGGGGAAAACTGGCGTTCCCGGTACATTTTAATGGGGTTCTGTAGCGCGAAAGATAGTCTTGCAGCACGAGTCGTTACAAGCCACGTTTTTTTGCACTTAAAAATGATCGCTGGAATCCAGAACGAATTCTTTAAAATAAAAAAGGAAAAAAGTCGTAAGTCAAAATTATATAATCACATTAAAATCAATAGCTTAATATAATTTGTATGATTTTTTAAATCTATGCAATAACGGCAAAATGTACAACTTTCTTATCAAATCTAATCTTAAAAAAACCTTATGATTAACATATTAATATATAATTTTACATTTAGTTACAAGTTTAACACTTGCTTTAAGGTTTGTAATGACTAGATTGAAATCAGATGTAGTCCATTAGTTTTATATTTTGCCCATTAGGGCTGATTTATTTCTACAAACAGCAGTGCAACATCTGTCAGTACTTCTGGTGCCTCTATTTTAGTAGAGGTAGCTGTCAGGTGTGCGACTAAAAAAAAGTGGGGTTTCATCATGTTTAATGAAGTCCATAGTATTCATGGTCATACATTATTGTTGATCACTAAACCGTCCCTGCAAGCTACGGCCCTATTGCAACATTTAAAGCAATCTCTGGCGTTAACCGGAAAACTGCACAATATTCAACGTTCTCTGGATGATATCTCTGCCAGCTGCATTGTTTTACTGGATATGATGGAAGCCGATAAAAAGCTCATCCATTACTGGCAAGACAACTTAAGCCGGAAAAACAATAATTTAAAAACATTATTGTTGAATACTCCCGACGATTATCCGTACAGGGATATTGAAAACTGGCCTCATATCAATGGCGTGTTTTACGCAGCAGAAGATGAAGAGCGTGTCGTAAACGGATTGCAAGGGGTCTTGCGCGGTGAATGCTACTTTTCGCAGAAACTGGCCAGTTACCTGATAACGCATTCAGGAAACTATCGCTATAACAGCACAGAGTCGGCACTTCTCACGCACCGCGAAAAAGAGATCCTTAATAAGCTACGTATCGGCGCGTCAAATATTGAAATCGCTCGTTCGCTGTTTATCAGCGAAAACACGGTCAAGACGCACCTTTATAATCTTTTCAAGAAGATAGCAGTCAAAAACCGAACACAGGCGGTTTCGTGGGCAAACGATAACCTCAGGCGGTAAAGCCATGAAACGCTATCTGACCTGGATTGTAGCGGCTGAATTACTCCTTGCCTCCGGGAATCTACACGCAGTTGAAGTCGAGGTTCCCGGATTGTTAACTGACCACACGGTTTCGTCAATTGGGCATGATTTTTATCGTGCCTTTAGCGATAAGTGGGAAAGTAAATACACAGGCAACTTAACCATAAATGAAAGACCCAGTGCGCGTTGGGGAAGTTGGATCACCATAACGGTAAACCAGGACGTTATCTTCCAGACATTTTTATTCCCGACGAAACGAGACTTCGAGCGAACGGTTGTCTTCGCACTAACAGAAACTGAGGATGCATTAAATCGCCGGCAAATAGACCAAACGCTATTAGGCACCGGTGATTTAGCGCGTGATGAATTCTAATACATATTCTTTGTCCGGAGGCTGTCATGCGTGTTAAACATGCAGTAGTTATACTCATGATTATTTCGCCACTCAGTTGGGCTGGCAATATGACATTCCAGTTCCGAAATCCTAACTTTGGCGGAAACCCCAATAATGGGGCATTTCTATTAAACAGCGCCCAGGCGCAGAACTCCTATAAAGATCCTGATTTCGATGACGACTTTGGGATTGAAACACCCTCTGCGTTAGATAACTTCACCCAGGCAATTCAGTCGCAAATACTGGGGGGGTTACTCACCAATATTAATACCGGGAAACCCGGCAGGATGGTGACCAGTGATTTCATCATTGATATATCCAATACGGATGGTCAACTGAAGTTGAATGTCACAGACAGAAAAACAGGTAAAGTCTCCACCATTGAGGTGTCAGGTTTACAAACAAATTCAACCGATTTTTAAGCATCAGCCACAAAAGGACAATAATCATGCAGCGCTTACTGATTTTGGTTGCCGTATGCTTACTGAGCGGATGCTTAACCGCCCCGCCTAAAGAAGCCGCTAAGCCGACATTAATGCCCCGTGCGCAAAGTTATAAAGACTTGACGCATTTGCCTATGCCGACAGGTAAGATTTTTGTCTCGGTTTACAATATCCAGGATGAAACCGGACAATTTAAACCTTATCCGGCAAGTAACTTCTCAACCGCAGTGCCACAGAGTGCTACTGCCATGCTGGTGACAGCGCTAAAAGATTCTCGTTGGTTCGTCCCGCTGGAACGTCAGGGACTGCAAAACCTGCTGAACGAACGTAAAATCATTCGCGCAGCGCAAGAAAATGGCACCGTTGCCATCAATAACCGTATACCGCTGCAATCATTGACTGCTGCGAATATTATGGTGGAAGGGTCGATCATCGGCTATGAAAGCAATGTGAAATCAGGTGGTGTGGGCGCCCGGTACTTTGGTATTGGTGCGGACACGCAGTACCAGCTTGATCAAATTGCCGTCAACCTGCGCGTGGTTAACGTCAGTACCGGTGAGATCCTCTCCTCCGTAAACACCAGCAAGACCATCCTGTCTTATGAAGTCCAGGCAGGGGTATTCCGCTTCATCGATTATCAACGTCTGCTGGAAGGTGAGATTGGCTACACCTCTAACGAACCGGTCATGCTATGTCTGATGTCTGCTATTGAAACAGGTGTTATCTTCCTGATTAATGACGGTATCGATCGCGGTTTGTGGGATCTGCAGAATAAATCAGAGCGTCAGAACGACATTCTGGTGAAATATCGCCATCTGTCAGTCCCTCCGGAATCCTGATACTCAAAGCAAAAAAAAGCGTGAGATCTTCTCACGCTTTTTTTATTTGCTTGTTTTATTTGCTGGGCACCGCTTGCGATGCGCCTCGCTCCCGGCGGGAAGCCAGCCAGAGTCCGCTGTTTTTCATCGCGTAGCCAAAAACCAGCCCCAGGGCGAGCGAAGGCAAAACCAGCCGCCAGTCCCCCTGCCCTGCGAACGTCGCACATGCCCCGATAAAGGTCCCCGGAACAAAGGAAAGCAACAGTTGCTTAGCCTGAATGCACATCAGGAACGCGACAATTCCGGTCATGATATAGCCGACAATCTCAAGATGCGGTGCAAGCGCACTGCCATGAATGATCACCAGTGCCCATACCATGCCGCTTAATAGCGTACATGCCGACATCGCCAGCCCTTTCAAGCCGCCCTGAGGGCACGCAAAATAGGCTGTGCACCCCAGAAAACCGGCCCAACTGAGCAAGCCCAGAGACACGGCCACCCATCCCCAGATACCGGAGAGAATGCCCGTTGTAATTGCAATGGAGAGAAGTATGTTCATGGGCCGCATCATAGCAGAAAAACCGCATACGAATGCGATCGCGCACACAAATCATGCAAGCACTACATTAAGCTTGCAGTAAACAGTGATTCAGATCACATTCACTCTTCAGCGTCTTCCTGCAACTCGTCCCACATCGCGCTGATCGCATCACGTGTCAGCGGTGCCATCGTACGCCAGAACGGCGTCGTTGCATGCGCTTCTACTTTGCCCAGGAATGTTCCGCACCAGGGGAGCAGATATTCAACGAACAAGGTTTCCAGCGCTTCACTTTCATCTTCAGCTGACTGATCTTCCAGCCATGATGCCGCCAACAGCAACGTGCCAAGATGATCGGCCGGCGTATCCGCCAGAGGCATTCCGCGAGCAGAAAGGAATGCCCGGACCTCAGACTCGGCAGCGCCTTCTACCCATGCACTGCGATAAGGCGGCACCGCGCACTCATCACCGACGAACAAGGCATTATAATCTGCCGCCAGTTGCGCCATATCACAGCTTTTCTGTAACCGGGCCAAAAAATCATCTTGTTCCAGTGGCCAACTGGCTGACAATTTACCTTCACGAATCAGCGTAAACAGCGGAACCAGTAAAGGGTCCTGTGGTTGGCGGTAGTACAGCGATCCCAGCACGCGACACAGGATAGAAAACTCGTTCATTTAGGTATTCCAGTTATTAACAATTCAATTAAAGTTCAGCAAATTCCGGGATTGGTTCCATGCCACGCGATTCCAGGAATGTCAGCAACCGTTTTGGCGAAACGTTGAGAACCCGCTCTTCCGGGAAGTTCACCTCGTCGAGAATTTTTCGGCACTCGGCAAACTCCCCTAACGTGAACGCCGTATGGGAGTCTGATCCTAATGCCACCCAGCCCCCGGCATCACGCACTGCTGCTGCCACGGCGCGACAATTCTCTTCACTGCCTTTACGCGAATGTAAGAAGGAGGAGTTATTGATTTCCAATGCGACCTGATATTTCGCGGCAGCCTGTGCGATCGCTGTAATATCAACCGGATATTTGGGGTTTCCCGGATGGCTAATAATGTGCACATGACCACTGGCCATGGTGGCAATCATCGCCTGGGTGTTGGTGTCTTTATCGTGCGGCGCAAACACCGGCTCATGGAACCCTGCAATGATTAAATCCAGGGAGGTGAGCATTGGACCTGTGCAGTCAATCTCACCCTCAATATTTTTAATGTTGGCTTCAATGCCACGCAGAATGCCTACCCCATCAACCAGACGCGGCCAGATACGCATATTAATGAAATGCCAGTGATGCGGGGCATCAGCCATATCCGGTCCATGATCCGTAATAGCGAACAGCTTGATACCTTTACGTTTGGCTTCCGCGATATAGTCACTCAGAGTGCTGTAAGCGTGGGTGCTGGCGACGGTGTGCATATGCAGGTCAACGGGATACATCACTTTCTCCTGTATTCATTTTACGTCAAGGATAGCAGGAATCGTCGCCGTTTTTTAGTCGTAACCCGGCGCTAACCGGGTTTCCATCAGTAGCCTCGCTCGCGATCCACTTGCCCTGTCACGGGTTCACCGTTTTCCAGCTGCAAAATAGTGTGGGAAATAAATTTCACCGCTTCGGCGGGTCGTGTCACCGCCGCGATATGTGGCGTCATCGCCACGCGAGGGTGTTTCCAGAGTGGGCTCTCTTTCGGCAATGGTTCACGGCTGAACACATCAAGCATTGCGCCCTTAAGTTTTCCACTCTCCAGCGCCGACAGCAGATCGTCTTCATTGACGTGAACACCACGCGCCAGGTTGAGCACGTACGCCCCATCCTGCAACTGCGCCAGCAGCCCGGCATGAATAATCCCCACCGTCTCCGCGGTATTCGGCAGCAGATTAATCAGAACCCGGGTTTGGCTCAAAAACGCTGCAAGTTCCTCTTCACCGGCAAAACTTTCCACTCCAGGCCAGGATTTGCGGCTACGACTCCAGCAACGAAGCGGGAATCCCCACGCCTGCAGACTTTCGGCGACTTTCGCGCCTAACACGCCAGCCCCCATGATGCCGATAGTAAATTCCTCACGAGAATATTCCGGCAGCGGCCTCCACACAGATTCATTCTTCTGAGCCTGATAGTCATCAAAACGACGGAACCAATGTAATACCTGGCTCACTGCATATTCCTGCATCTGCAACCCCATTCCCGTATCTTCCAGGCGGAACAACGGAATGGACGGTGCCAGCATTTCTGGATGCGCTTTCAGCTTACTCAGAATGGAATCGACACCGGCCCCCAGCGCGAATACGGCTTTTAACTTCCGACCTGCCAGCATTTCCACCGGAGGATGCCATACCAGCGCATAATCCGCGTGAGCGTTATCCCCCTCTTTCCATTCGCGAACGTTAGCCCCAGGAATCGCTTTTGCCAACGCGTTCAGCCACCATGGCGTGTCGAATGTCGGGTGATAGAAAATTATCTCCATACTGTCTCCTGCGTGTTGTTATGCGGAATCTATTCGCACTTATCATCATCATTTTCATAAGGATCATCAGCATAACAAATTTAAGCCTGCTGGCAAAAAAAGCAGTTTCTGCTTAATTAAGCCTCATGTTGCTTGAAGTTTGTGTAAACGCACGATTTTTTAGAAAAGGTGATTGACGTAAAAGGCGGATTTCCTTACATTAGCGCCCGTTCCAGCAACACTGGAACGACAATATGGTGAGGTGTCCGAGTGGCTGAAGGAGCACGCCTGGAAAGTGTGTATACGGCAACGTATCGGGGGTTCGA